>JBBQYL010000437.1:0-1501 GCA_038208735.1 Burkholderiales bacterium | reverse complement strand
CCGCGAGAAGCGTTGAACCCTCACTCCAAAACGAAGCGTCCCACCCTCACGTCATTCAGCAGCAGCCCCGCCTGGCCCCTACTTGAGCCCGCCGGACAGGAACTGCCGCAACCGCTCGCTCTGCGGCCGCACGAGGATCTCGCGCGGCTGGCCCTCTTCCTCGACGCGCCCCTGGTGCAGAAACAGGCAGTGGCCCGACACCTCGCGCGCGAACTCCATCTCGTGCGTCACCACGATCATCGTGCGGCCCTCGGCGGCCAGCTCGCGCATCACCTTCAGCACCTCGCCCACCAGCTCCGGGTCGAGCGCCGAGGTGGGCTCGTCGAACAGCATGATCTCGGGGTCGACCGCCAGCGCGCGGGCGATGGCCACGCGCTGCTGCTCGCCACCGGACAGGTGTGCCGGGTAGACGTTCTCGCGGTGCGACAGGCCCACCCGCGCGAGCAACTGGCGCGCGCGATCGGTGGCCTCCGCCTTCGACCTGCCCAGCACGTGCATCGGCACCTCGACCACGTTCTCGAGCGCGGTGCGGTGGGCCCAGAGGTTGAAGTTCTGGAACACCATCGCCAGGCGCACACGCCAGCGCTGCAGTTGCCTGGCGTCGCTGGCGCGCAGGCTGCCGTCGCGGTCGCGCACGAGACCCAGCGTCTCGTCGCCGATGCGCAGCGTGCCTTCGTGCGGTTGCTCCAGCAGGTTCAGGCAGCGCAGGAACGTGCTCTTTCCGGAGCCGCTGGCGCCGATGAGCGTCACCACCTCGCCGGGCTGGACGGCGAGCGACACGCCGCGCAGCACCTCGCGCTCGCCGACGCGCTTGTGCAGGTCGTCGACGTGGAAGCTGGACTGGGGCATCGCGTGGTTCCGGGTCGATCAGGCGGTGAGCAGGTTGCCCTGGCGCAGCGCCTCGCGCCCGGCCACGCGCAACACGCCGGTGTGGGCGGGCACGAAGCGGCGCGTCTCGCGGGCGTAGAAGACGCCGTCCACGGGGCTGAGCAGCGGCGTGACGATGCCGGTCATCGGCTCGATGAGGTCGGCCAGGTGTTCGCCGGCCGTCACGACGGCGCCCGGCTCGCGCAGGTAGACCACCACGCCGCCGTGCGGCGCGGTCACCGGGATGGAGCCGGCCAGCGGCGTGGCCTCGCACTGTGCCGGCGGCAGTTCGGCCGGCGCCCCGGCGATCACGCCCTGCCACGCGAGGTAGTCGATCAGCGCCTGCGCGTCGCGCGCCGCCCAGTCGTGGCTGACGTCGGCCTCGCCGCGCAGCTCCACCGTCACCGCCACGCAGGCGCCGGGGATGGGCATGGCGGCGCCGAAGCGCGCGGCCAGGCGCGGCCAGATCGTGGAGCAGGCCTCGTCGAACGGGTTGTCGCCCGACACCTCGGCCAGCAGCGCCGCCTGCGCACCCAGGAAACGCGCCAGCGGCTCCACGCGCGGCCACACCGAGGTCTCGGTGTAGAGGTGCATCACGGCCTGGCTGTCGCAATGCAGGTCGAGCACGATGTCG
>JBBQYL010000436.1:0-1511 GCA_038208735.1 Burkholderiales bacterium | reverse complement strand
CTACAAGATCCTGTTCAACGGCGCGGTGGCGATGACCGGCGGCCAGCCGGTGGACGGCCAGATCGACGTGGCGGGCACCAGCCGCGAGCTGGAGGCCGAAGGCGTGAAGCGCATCGTGGTGGTGAGCGACGAACCCGAGCGCTACAACGCGGGCATCCGGCTCGCGGAAGGCACGACGGTGCACCATCGCGACGAGCTGGACGCGATCCAGCGCGAGCTGCGCGAGGTGGAAGGCGTCACGGTCATCATCTACGACCAGACCTGCGCCACCGAGAAACGCCGCCGCCGCAAGCGCGGCACGCTGGCGCAGAGCCCGCGCCGCGTGGTGGTCAACGAGTCGGTGTGCGAAGGCTGCGGCGACTGCTCGGTGCAGAGCAACTGCCTGTCGGTGGAACCGGTGGAAACCGAGTTCGGCCGCAAGCGACGCATCAACCAGAACACCTGCAACCAGGACTTCTCCTGCGCCAACGGCTTCTGCCCGAGCTTCGTGTCGGTGGAGGGCAAGTTGAAGAAGCCCGCGCCCGCGAAGTCCAAGGGCGCGCCGGCCTTGCCGGAGATCCCGCTGCCCACGCTGCCGAATGCCGAGTCGGCCTGGGGCATCGTCGTCGCCGGCATCGGCGGCACCGGCGTCATCACCATCGGCCAGCTGCTGGGCATGGCGGCCCACCTGGAAGGCAAGGGCGTGATCACGCAGGACGCGGCCGGGCTCGCGCAAAAGGGCGGCGCCACCTGGAGCCACATCCAGATCGCCAACACGCAGGCCGCCATCCTCACCACCAAGGTGGATGCCGCCAAGGCCGACGTGGTGATCGGCTGCGAGGCCATCGTCGCCGCCAACCCCGTGACGCTGTCGGTGATGCGCGAGGGCCGCACCTACGTGGCGCTCAACACGCACCGCTCGCCCACCGCCGCCTTCGTCACCGACGCCGACTGGCAGTTCCCCGGCGGCAAGTGCGAGTCGGCCATCGAGCAGGCCGTGGGCAAGGACCTGCTCGGCGCGTTCGACGCCGACAAGGTGGCCACGCAACTGCTGGGCGACTCCATCTTCACCAACCCGCTGATGCTGGGCTACGCCTGGCAGAAGGGCCGCATTCCGCTGGGGCACGAGGCGTTGATGCGCTCCATCGAACTCAACGGCGTGCAGGTGGACAAGAACAAGCAGGCCTTCGAATGGGGCCGTCGCTGCGCGCACGACCTCGTGTCGGTGCAGGCGCAGTTCGTGGCCGCGAAGGTGATCGAGTTCGTCAGGAAGCCTGCGCTCGCCGAGACCGTGCAGCGCCGCGTCGACTTCCTCACCGGGTACCAGGACGCGGACTACGCGTCGCAATACGCCGCCGTGGTCGACCGCGTGAAGGCCGCCGAGGCGCCGCTGGGCGGCACCCGCCTGACCGACACCGTGGCGCGCAACCTGTTCAAGCTGATGGCCTACAAGGACGAATACGAGGTGGCACGCCTGCACACCGACCCGGCCTTCCTGGCCAAGTTGGCCGACCAGTTCGAGGACGGCTTCA
>JBBQYL010000435.1:0-1523 GCA_038208735.1 Burkholderiales bacterium | reverse complement strand
CGCCACGATGGCTGAACGCGCCATCGGCGCCGAAACAGCTGATCGACACGTAGACGATGCCCGGCCGCTGCGCCGCGACCTCCTCCGGACCGAAGCCGAGCTGCTTCAGCATCCCCGGCCGATAGCCTTGCGAGAACACGTCGGCACCCTTGATCAGGCCGCGCAGGCGCGTCGCGCCATCGGTCGTCCTGATTACCCGAGTGTTTCCGCCGTGTTGCCATGAATGCCCGATATCACTGGGTTTCGTGGCGATTCGAGGAGGCGGCGATGGCGCGCAACAAGGTGCAGTTTCAGCGCGGGCTCGGCCTCGCCGCGTTCAACAGGCTCTACGGCCGCGAAGACCAGTGCCACGATGCGCTGGTGAAGATGCGTTGGCCTGACGGTTTCGTGTGTCCGAAGTGCAAAGGTCGCGCTCACGCCTATTGCGAACCGCGCAAGTTGTTTCAATGTCGTGCCTGCCGCGCCCAGACGTCCGTCCGCGCCGGAACGATATTCCACAAATCGCGCACGCCGCTGGTCAAGTGGTTCCTCGCGATGCATCTCATCACGTCGGCGAAGAACGATATTTCAGGACTCGAATTGTCGCGTCAGCTCGACGTCAAATGGGACACCGCGTGGCTCATGAAACAGAAGTTGCTGGAGACAATGCTCCAGCGCAATTCGATCTACAAGCTGGCCGGTGACATCCAGATCGACGACGCCTACCAAGGTGGGGAAAAGCCAGAAATTGCAGGCCATTCCGGACGCGGGGCGCGTGGCAAGCTCCCTTTCGTCATCGCCGTGCAGACGCGTAAAGGTCAGCCTGTCTTTACGCAGTTGCGACCGATTTCAGCCTTCTGCAAAGAGGCGGTCGAAGAGTATGCAAAAACCAACTTCGAGAAGGGATCACGCGTGCTCAGCGACGGCCTCGGCTGCTGGAACGGCCTCGGCGACGCCGGCATGAAGCATGAGCCGCGCGTCACCGGCGGCGGGCGTCCGACGGACCCCGATTTCAAGTGGGTCAACACTGGCCTCGGCAACGTCAAAGGCGCCATCACCGGCACCTGCCGCTCGTGCGACATGCGCCACACCGGCCGCTATCTCGCCGGCTACGAGTGGCGCTTCAACCGCCGCTTCGACCTCGCCGCCAATCTCGTCCGCCTCGGCCGTGCGGCGGCAGAAACCGAACCGCAGCCCTACCGCAAGATCGCCGCTGTCAGGCCAAGGGCGGCGGAGACACTTGGGTAATCAGGACGACCCTTGGGAGCCCCGCCGTTATGGCGCCATTCAGCCTGCATGCAGACGGAGACAAACGTCCATGAGATTGTGGCGCCAATACCTGCGGCCATGCGGCCGCCAATGACGGGTGCCGTTCTCTCGGCCCAAAACACCGTGCCCGACGCTGCCACGTTCCAGGCACTGTTAGTGCGCGGTGCCCGTTCCGTTGCCCTTCCTGCCCGCTTGCAGTTTTTCGAGCTTGGCAAGGGTTTGATCAAAGAGCCGCATGAGCTGTGTCTCATGCCGGGCCAGTTTGTTTTGCACGT
>JBBQYL010000434.1:0-1530 GCA_038208735.1 Burkholderiales bacterium | reverse complement strand
ACTCAGCCCGGAGCGCCGACGAGCCGACGCAGGCGCCGTTTCATGTCCAGCCATTGGCGCCGGCGTGATCGGTCGATGCGCTTGACGTCCAGGAGCGTCGACGATCCGCAGGCCGACAGCGTGTGCAGGCCCTGAGTGAAGACGTCGGACACCAGGTCGCCCGTCAACCGCACCGGCGTCGACGCGCAGCGCACGTCGTCCGGCTCGAGCCGGTCGAAACGCAGCAGCCGCAGCGCGCTGCCGTAGCCCGCGGCGCTGTCCTGCACCGGCAGCACCACGCACCCGGTCGAGTCGACGAACGGCTGTCCTCCGGGGCGGGCGCCGCCGCGGTCGGTGCGCACGGGATTGGAGGCGATCGGTGTCCACGGGCCGGTCAGCGCCGGGGCGTGCGCCACGTGGAGCTCACGCTGGTCGCGGGCGCCGGGGCCGACGATCGCGTAGAACATCCACCAACGTCCGCCGTGCTGGATCAGCGAGGCGTCGGCGCCCGGGATGCCGGCGAGCAGGGGGGCGTGGCGTTCCCAGCGATCCAGCGAGTCGTCGACGGCGCGGTAGAGCGCGATCTCGCCCGCGCCGGCCGTCTCCGGCAGCATCCAGGTCTGGCCGTCGTGCTCGAACACGTTCGGGTAGGAGATGTGGAACGGCCGCACCAGCACCACGCGGCCCGGCCGCCAGCGTCGCTCCGCCAGGCCGTACTCATGACGTTCGACGTGGGCGCGCTTGGTGCGGTAGTCGTAGGCCTCGACGAACACGTGCAACGTCTGGCCGCGAACCAGTCCGAACGGATCGGCGAAGTAGCGCCAATCGCCCGCTTCGGGCAGCCACACGATCTCGTCGCGCAGCGCGCGAAGGCGGTCCGCATCGAGTGAACCGATGGGCGCGGGAACGATGCCGACAGTCCAGAAATCGGACCGGGGGGCTCTAAGCATGCGGCGAGGAGAGCTTCATCCGCATCCCGACATGACGGGAAGGCCGACCGGTGATGACCTGGCGGTAGAACGCCACCACGCGCGCGACCGCGGCCTCGCGGTCGTAGCTGGACACGTCGTAGGCGACGGGCTCGCGCCGGTCTCGCGGCACGTTCCGCAGCGTGGACAGCGCCTCCGCGATGGCGGTGCCGAGCGCCGGCACATCGCCGATCGGCACGATGCGGGCCGGCTGGTTGGCCAGCATCTCCAACGGGCCCTGCGTGGCCGTGGCGATCACCGGGAGGCCACAGCGCATCGCCTCGAGGATCGCGAGCGGAAACGCTTCTTCGCGGGAAGGAGACACGAACAGGTCCATGGCCTGCAACGCGCATTCGACGTCGCTGCGGAACCCCAGCAGGCGAATGCGCGGATCCCCGTCCGCCAGGCGCTTCAGCTCGGGCATCTGCTTGCCCTCGCCAAGGATCGCCAGCGCGGCGTCGGCAGGCGCATGGGCGCGGAAGGCGGCGACCAGCAAGTCCATGCCCTTGCTCTCGTGCAGGCGGCCGAGCGAACCCACCAGCAATTGATCCGGACGCAGGCCCAGCTCGGCGCGCAGGTCGCC
>JBBQYL010000433.1:0-1556 GCA_038208735.1 Burkholderiales bacterium | reverse complement strand
GCCAGGTCGCCGTCGGCCCCGCCGGCCGGCGGCAAGGGGCTGGCGTTGGCCTGGCCCGTGGCGCGATCGAACGCGCGCAGCTCGGGCAAGGCCTCGGCGGGCAGCGTCAGGATGGAGGACGGGGGAGATTCTTCGCGCTTCATGAGACCACGGCCGACTTCTTCTTGCGGGGAGGAGCGACAAGCCGCAGTGACTCGTCGTGAGGCGCCCATTGTGGCAACAGGCGCCCGTGCTCGTCGGTGACGGCGGCGGGACGCAGCATGGCCTCGGCCTCGGCCTCGTCGGCGAAGTCGGCGTCGGCGAGCGGCACGCGCTCGGGCGGCGCCAGGTCGGTGCCCGCCAGGTAGGTGCGGCCGGGGGCGCGCGGCAGGCCGCCGGTGAGCGTGTCGCCGAGATCCAGCATCGCACTCGTCCACGCGCGGCGGCGCACGAACGACGGCAGGTCGTGCGCGAGCTTGGCCAGCTTGCGGCGCGGCGCGTAGATCTCGTCGAGCGTGTCCTTGTAGGCGTCGATATAGTCCTGCGCGGACGCCAGCGTGGGCTCGACCACCAGGGTGTACGACGTGAAGTCGCGCAGCAGCGCGTTGGGCAGGAACAGCGCGCGCTCGCCGCGCTCCAGGCGCTCGGCGTTCTGGCGCGCCAGCCGATGGAAGTATGGCGTGCCGGGAAACGGCGTCTCGAACGCGAGGAAGGTGGGAATGTGCAGCCCGCTCTCGCGCAGGCGCTCCGGCAGCGAGCGGATGTAGGCGATGTCGTCGTGCTGCGGGCTCAGGATCATGCCGGCGGTGACGAGGATGCCCACGTCGCGCGCGTCGTCGAGCGAGCGCTTGATCAGCGGCAGGCGGTTCTGCGGCTTGTTGAAGTCGTCGAGCGCGGTCGGGTTGAAAGTCTCCAGGCCCACGTACAGCGCGCGGCAGCCGCTGTCGAACATGCGCTGCAGCAGGGCCTTGTTGGTGAGCACGTTGAAGGTGACCGAGCTGGCCCATTCCAGGCCGAGTCGCTCGGTGATGTCGCACAGCTGGCGCAGGTAGCCCAGGTTGCCCGCGATGTTGTTGTCGTAGAACATCGCCATGCGCCGGCGCTTGCCCTTCAGCGGCCCGCTGATGCGGCCCTTCAGGGCCTCGCGCAACGTGACCAGGTCGTGCTCCACGCGCGCGGTGGGGCGTGTGTCGAAGCGCGTGCCCATGCCGGTGAGCACGCAGAAATCGCAGGTGTAGGGGCAGCCGCGCGTGACCTCGAGCGCCAGCGGAAAGATCTGCTGGTTCGCCACCCGGTGCGCCAGCGGCGTGGGCGCGCGCGCCGAGGCGTCGCCGCCCGAGCGGTACAGGCGCTGCAGCTGGTGGCGCGACGCGTCCGCGTAGACGTGCGGCACCGTGTCCTCCGGGTCGCCCACCACCACGGCGTCGAACCACGGCGCGCACAGGTGCGGATACAGCGACGCCATCGAGCCGCCGATCACCACCTGCGCGCCGCGCCGCTTGAAGTAGTGCCCGATCTGGCGCGCGCGGTCGAACTCGGCGTGCATGCACGAGAGAAAGACCAGGTCGTAGGTCTTG
>JBBQYL010000432.1:0-1581 GCA_038208735.1 Burkholderiales bacterium | reverse complement strand
CTTCGAGACGCTGTTCGGCTACGAGTGGGAGCTGACGAAGAGTCCCGCGGGCGCGCACCAGTGGAAGCCCAAGGGCGATACCGGTGCCGGTACCGTGCCGGATGCCCACGATCCGGCGAAGCGCCACTCGCCGATGATGACCACCGCCGACATGGCGCTGCGCATCGACCCGGCCTACGAGAAGATCTCGCGTCGTTTCATGGCCGACCCGCAGGCCTTCGCCGACGCGTTCGCCCGCGCCTGGTTCAAGCTGACGCACCGCGACATGGGCCCGCGCGCCCGCTACCTCGGCCCGCTGGTGCCCGCCGAGCAACTGATCTGGCAAGACCCGATTCCGGAGGTCGACCATCCGCTGGTGGACGAGCAGGACGTGGCGTTGCTCAAGCGCACGTTGTTGATGTCGGGCCTCGCGCCGGCGCAACTGGTGGGCGCGGCCTGGGCCTCGGCGTCGACGTTCCGCGGCGGCGACAAGCGCGGCGGCGCCAACGGCGCGCGCATCCGGCTCGCGCCGCAGAAGGACTGGGAGGCGAACCAGCCCGCGCAGCTCGCGCAGGTGCTCGATACCCTGGAAGGCATCCGCTCGAACTTCAACGCAGCGCAGGTCGGCGGCAAGAAGATCTCGCTGGCCGACCTGATCGTGCTGGCCGGCAACGCGGCGGTCGAGAGCGCGGCCGTCAAGGCGGGCCAGCAAGTGGAGGTGCCGTTCGTGCCGGGCCGCATGGACGCGTCGCAGTCGCAGACCGACGTCGCGTCGTTCGAACCGCTGGAGCCGCGTGCCGACGGTTTCCGCAACTACGCGCAGCCGGGCCTCGAAGGCCACGTGGCGGAGCTGCTGATCGACAAGGCGCAGTTGCTGACGCTGACCGCGCCCGAGATGACGGTGCTGGTGGGCGGCCTGCGCGTGCTCGACGTCAATGTCGGCCACGCGGCCCATGGCGTGTTCACCAAGCGCCCCGGCACGCTGTCCAACGACTTCTTCGTCAACCTGCTCGACATGGGCACGCGCTGGGAGAAGTCGGCCACCGAGGGCGTGCTGGAAGGCCGCGATCGCCAGACCGGCGCGCTGAAGTGGACCGGCACCGTGGCCGACCTGGTGTTCGGCTCCAACTCGCAGCTGCGCGCGATCGCCGAGGTCTACGGCGCCGCCGACGGCCACGAGAAGTTCGTGCGCGACTTCGTCTCGGCCTGGACCAAGGTGATGAACCTCGATCGCTACGACTTGAAGTAGCCCTGACCGGGCGTCACGGCCGACCCCTTCATCTCCAGGTTCTCTGCGGCTCGGGTACCTTCTGCGCTCCCCCGAGCCTGGAGCCGCCCCGCATGGATGCATCGTCCCGCTACACCCCGCCCACCGTCTGGACCTGGAACAAGGACAACGGCGGGCGCTTCGCCAACATCAACCGCCCGATCGCCGGGCCGACGCACGACAAGCTGCTTCCGGTGGGCGATCACCCGTTGCAGCTCTATTCGCTGGCCACGCCCAACGGCGTGAAGGTGACGGTGATGCTGGAGGAATTGCTGGCGGCGGGCCACGCCGGCGCGGAGTACGACGCCTGGTTGATCCGCATCAACGAGGGCGAC
>JBBQYL010000431.1:0-1613 GCA_038208735.1 Burkholderiales bacterium | reverse complement strand
CGCCACGATCATCGAGAGGATCTGACCGCATGACCGACGCTCTCACCCTGGTCGTCGACGCGGACGGCATCGCCACCGCCACGATGGATCTGCCCGGCCGTTCGATGAACGTGCTGAACGACGAGCTCGCCGAGCCGCTGGCCGCGCTCATCGAGCGCCTGGTCGCCGACGCGTCCATCAAGGGCCTGGTGCTGGCCTCGGGCAAGAAGGACTTCCTGGCCGGCGCCGACGTCGACCGGTTGCGCGCGCTGTCATCCGCGCAGGAGGCCTTCGACGAGTCGATGCGCTTCAAGAAGCTGCTGCGCAGGATGGAGCTGGGCGGCAAGCCGGTGGTGGCCGCCATCAACGGCAAGTGCCTGGGCGGCGGCCTGGAGATCGCCCTCGCCTGCCACTACCGCATCGTGCTTGATGACCCAAATGCTGACGCCAAGGCGAAGCTCGGCCTGCCCGAGGTGAAGCTGGGCCTGCTGCCCGGCGGCGGCGGCACCCAGCGCCTGCCGAGATTGGTGGGCATGCAGCAGGCGCTGCAGTGGATGGGCGAGGGCAGCGACATCCGCGCGGCGCAGGCGCTGAAGTCGGGGCTGGTGGGTGCGCTGGCCACGTCCGGCGAGGACATGCACGCACAGGCCAGGGCGTGGATCCTGGCCAACCCGTCGCCGAAGCAGCCGTGGGACCTGCCCAAGTTCCGCTATCCGGGCGGCGACTCGCGCAGCCCGGCCATGGCGCAGCTGTTCTCCGTCGGGCCGTCCATGGTGTCCGCGAAGAGCTACGGCAACTACCCGGCCGTCACGCACATCCTGTCGTGCGTGTTCGAGGGCGGCGTGGTCGGCTTCGACGCGGCACTCGAGATCGAGTCGCGCTACTTCGCGGCCTGCGCGATGTCGCCCGAATCGAAGAATCTCATCGGCACGCTGTGGTACCAGCTGCAGGCCATCGAACGCGGCGCGTCGCGGCCCGCGGGACCCGCGCAGCGCGCCGTGCACCGCCTGGGCATCCTGGGCGCCGGCATGATGGGCGCAGGCATCGCCTACGTGGCAGCCAAGGCAGGCATCGAGGTGATGCTGCTCGACACCTCGCCCGACAACGCCGTGCGCGGCCGCCTCCACTCGCAAGACCTCCTCGACACGGCCGTGCGCAAGGGCCGCACCACGCCGCAGCAGCGCGACGCGACGCTGGCGCGCATCACGCCCACGATGCAGTTCGAGGATCTGGCCGGCTGCGACCTGGTCATCGAGGCGGTGTTCGAGGATCGCGCCGTCAAGGCCGAGGTCACGCGCAAGACCGAGGCGATGCTCGATCACGACGCGGTGTTCGCGTCCAACACGTCGACGCTGCCCATCACCAGCCTGGCCGCCGCGAGCGTGCGGCCGGCGCAGTTCATCGGCCTGCATTTCTTCTCGCCGGTGGACAGGATGCCGCTGGTCGAGATCATCGTGGGCCGGGCCACCGACGACGCCACGCTGGCACTGGCATTCGACTTCGTGCGCCAGATCGGCAAGACGCCCATCGTCGTCAACGACTCGCGCGGCTTCTACACCAGCCGCGTGTTCGCCACCTACGTGATGGAGGGCCTGGCGCTGCTCAAGGAAGGCGTGCACCCGCGCCACATCGAG
>JBBQYL010000430.1:0-1624 GCA_038208735.1 Burkholderiales bacterium | reverse complement strand
GCCCGCCAACGGCTTGAGCGGATACGCCAGCAGCAGCCGCCTGATGTCGACGCGGATGCCCGCGCGCGTGGCCGCGCCCTGCGCGATCGTGTCGCGGATCTCCTGCTCGACGACCGCCGGATCCTCCTCGGGAATCATGCGGCGGTCGAGCTTGAACACCACGGTGCCGGGCACGACGTTCGTGTTCGTGCCGCCCTCGATGCGGCCCACGTTGATGTACGGATGCACGATGCCCGCCACGCCCGACGTCACCTGCTTGTAGGCCACGTTGCGGCCATACAGCGCGTTGAGGACGGCCACCGCGCCCTGCAGCGCATCGATGGCGGTGTCGGGCACGGCGGCGTGACCCATGCGGCCGTGCACGGTCACCTCCATCTGCAGGCAGCCGCTGTGCGCGGTGATCACCTGGTAGCTGAAGCCGGCGGCAACGAGCAGGTCGCACCTGGCCAGCCCCTGCTCGAGCAACCAGCCCGGGCCCAGCGTGCCGCCGAACTCCTCGTCGTAGGTGAAGTACAGCTCCACGCCGCCCGACAGCTGCGACCGCAGCGTCTCCAGCGCGCGGGTGGCGAACACGTAGGTTGAGAAGTCGCTCTTGCTCACGGCCGACGCGCGGCCGTAGAGCTGGCCAGCGACGATCTCGCCGCCATAGGGATCGTGCGTCCAGCCCTCCCCGGGCGGCACGACGTCGCCGTGCGCGTTGAGGCCGATCACCCTGCCCTCGTCGGCATAGGTGCGCCGCACCACGAGGTTGGTGAGCGACTGCAGGCCGTAGTCGCGCACGCGCTCGGCGGGCACCGCGTGCGACTCGGCGAAGAAGTCGAACTTCGCCAGCAGCGCCGCCGTGCGTTCGGCGTGCGGGGCGTTGTTGCCCGGCGGCGTGTCGGTGGGCACGCAGACCAGGGCCTGGAGAAAGCGCACCTGCTCGTCGAAGTGCGCGTCGATCCAGGCGTCGAGTGCGGCGGCGGCCTGCGAAGTCATGGGGGGGAGTCCTCGGCCAGTTGGGTCAGGAAATGGAGAAAGGCCTGGACGGCCAGTTGCGTGTCGGCGGCGTTGATCGCCTCGAGCGGGTTGTGGCTGATGCCGTCGTTGTCGCCGCGCATGAACAGCATCGCCTGCGGCATCGCCTCGTGCAGCTTCATCGCATCGTGCCCGGCGCCGCTGGGCAGGCGCAACACGGGCGTGCCGGTGGCGGCCACCGCGCGCTCCCAGCGCCGCTGCAGCGCCGCATCGCTGGGGGCGGCGCTGGCGCGCATCGTCTCCTTCAGCATGCAGGTCAGCCCGCGGCGCGCGGCGATGGCGGCGAGCTCGGCCAGCACGTCGGCCACCAGCGCGTCGCGCAGGTCGTCGGCGGGCGCGCGCAGGTCGAGGCTGAAGCGGCAGCGGCCGGGCACCACGTTGATCGAGCCGTCGGGCACCTGCATCTGGCCCACCGTGCCCACCAGCAGCGGCACCTGCGACGCGCGCCGCTCGACGAACAGCGCGAGCTCGGCCACGCCGGTGGCGGCGTCGCGGCGCTGCCCCATCGGCGTGGTGCCGGCGTGGCAGGCCACGCCGGTCATCTCGCCGACGAAGCGCACGCTGCCGTTGATGGCGGTGACCACGCCCAGCGGCACGCCGGCGGTGG
>JBBQYL010000429.1:0-1670 GCA_038208735.1 Burkholderiales bacterium | reverse complement strand
CGCGCGGCAACGTGATCCTGGGCAAGCTCGAAGGCAACAACCCGGCGGGGTCGGTGAAGGATCGGCCAGCCATCTCGATGATCCGCGGCGCCGAGGAGCGCGGCCAGATCAAGCCGGGCGACACGCTGATCGAGGCCACCTCGGGCAACACGGGCATCGCGCTGGCCATGGCCGCGGCCATCAAGGGCTACCGCATGGTGCTGATCATGCCGGAGGACCTGTCCATCGAGCGCGTGCAGACCATGAAGGCCTACGGCGCCGACCTGATCCTCACGCCCAAGTCCGGCGGCATGGAATACGCGCGCGATCTCGCGCTGCAGATGCAGGTCGACGGCAAGGGCCTGGTGCTCGACCAGTTCGCCAATCCCGACAACCCGCGCATCCACTACGAGACCACGGGCCCCGAGATCTGGGCCGACACCGACGGCCAGGTCACCCACTTCGTGAGCGCCATGGGCACCACGGGCACCATCACGGGCGTGTCGCGCTTCCTCAAGGAAAAGAACCCGGCGGTGCGCATCCTCGGCGCACAGCCGGCCGAGGGCTCGCGCATCCCGGGCATCCGCAAGTGGCCCGAGGCCTACCAGCCCAAGATCTACGAACCGTCGCGCGTGGACGAGCTCATCCTGGTGAGCCAGGACGACGCGGAAGACATGGCGCGCCGCCTCGCGCGCGAGGAGGGCCTGTTCGCGGGCGTCTCCGCCGCCGGGGCGTGCTGGGTGGCGCTGCAGGTCGCGCAGCGCCTCGAGAACGCCACCATCGTGTTCGTGGTGTGCGACCGCGGCGACCGCTACCTGTCCACCGGGGTGTTCCCGGCATGACGGGGCCCACTCAGTGGCGCTACTGCCCTCAGTGCGCCAACGCGCTGGCGTTCGTCACGCAGGACGAGGACGGCGGCCCGAAGGAGCGCCTGCGCTGTGCTCATTGCGGCTTCACGCACTGGAACAACCCGACGCCGGTGCTGGCCGCCATCGTCGAGTGCTCCGACCAGGACGGCAAGGTGCTGCTGGCGCGCAACGCGGCCTGGCCGGGCCGCATGTTCGCGCTGATCACCGGCTTCATGGAGGCCGGCGAGACGCCCGAGGAGGGCATCGCCCGCGAGGTGCTGGAAGAGACCTCGCTCGCCGTCGAGTCGGTCAAGCTGGTGGGCGTTTGGGACTTCCAGCGCATGAACCAGGTCATCATCGCGTACCACGTGGTGGCCCACGGCCGGGTCAAGCTGTCGCCCGAGCTTGCCGAACACAAGATGTTCGCGCCGGGCGACATCGTGTGCTGGCCGGCCGGCACGGGCTATGCGGTGGCCGAGTGGCTGACGTCGCGCGGCTACGAGCCGAAGTTCATGTCGTTCGAGGAGCGTGCCGCCCAGCGCGATCCCGCGCCGGACGCGACATAGAATGAGCGACGTTCACGAGGTCAACCCATGCAAGCCCACAAGGAAATCGATACGCGCGGCCTCAATTGTCCGCTGCCCATATTGAAGGCCAAGAAGGCGTTGGCCGAGATGCAGACGAACGAGATCCTGAAGGTCGTCGCCACCGACCCCAGCTCCACGCGCGACTTCCAGGCGTTTGCGCGGCAGACCGGCAACGAGTTGCTGGAGCAGTCGCAGGACGGCGGCGAGTACACCCACTTCATGCGCAGGCGCTGAAGGGGTCTGGCATCTCCGCCAT
>JBBQYL010000428.1:0-1672 GCA_038208735.1 Burkholderiales bacterium | reverse complement strand
CTGCCGATGCGGCCCAGGATCGCGATGCGTTCGCCGGCCTTCACGCGCACCGTCACGCCCTTGAGCACGCGCGGGGCGAGCGACTGGCTGGTCTGCGGATAGGCGAAGCTGAGTTCGTTGAGCGCGATGGCGCCCGTCACGCGGTGGGCGGTCACGTAGCTGCGGCCCTTCTCGCGCTCGGTGGGCAGGCTCATCATGCGGTCCAGAGAGATCATGGCGGCGCGCGCGCCCTGGTAGCGCGTGGCCAGGCTCACCACGCTGCTGAGCGGCGCCACGGCGCGGCCGGCGTACATCACGGCGCCGATGAGCGCGCCGCCGGTCACCAGGCCGTCGTGGATCAGGTACACGCCCCACACCAGCATCACCAGCGTGACGAGTTGCTGCGACACCATCGACATGTTGCTCGTCCAGCTGGACATGCCGCGCGCCTTCAGGCCCGTCTCGGCCGCGGCGGCGGTCGCGTCCTCGTAGCGATGCAGGAAGCGACCTTGTGCGCCGACGGCCTTCAGGTCTTCCAGGCCCTCGACCGCCTCGACGATCACGCCCTGCAAGTCGGCCTGGTGGGTGAGGTTCGCGCTCATGGCCTTGCGCAGGCTGCGCTGGATGCCGAGGGCCATCGCCACCAGCAGCGGGATCGCCAGCACCAGCACCCAGCCGAGCGGGCCGCCGATGACGAAGGTCATGGCCACGTACAGCACGATGAAGGGCACGTCGCTGAGCGCCGACAGCGTGGCGCCGGCGAAGAACTCGCGCACCACTTCCACCTGCGCCATGTGGTGCGCGTAGCTGCCGGCCGACTCGGGCCGGTGCTCCATGCGCACGCCCAGCGTCTGGCGGAACAGCAGCGAGCCGATGATCAGGTCGGCCTTCTTGCCGGCCGTGTCGATGAGGTGGCTGCGCAGCTGGCGCGCCAGCAGGTCGAACATCAGCGCGATCGCCGCGCCGCCGGCCAGCGCCCACAGCGTGACGAAGGCCTGGTGCGGGATCACCTTGTCGTAGACCACCGAGGTGACGAGGCCGCTGACGAGCATCAGCACGTTGCTGAGCAACGCCGCGAGCATCGCCGAGCGGTAGTACGGAATGAAGCGGCGCAGCGTGCCCCACAGCCAGTGGCTTTCGGCGTCGAGCAGCAACGGCTGCTCGCGGCTCGTGGCCTGCTGCGGCTGCGGCGTGGCCACCAGCGCGAAGCCGAGATACTCGATCTCGAGCTCGCTCTCGCTGGCGCGGCACACATGGAATTCGGGGCCCGGCATCACCACTTCGCACATCGGCGAGACGCCTCGCTCGGCGTCGAAGCGCTGCACAAGCACGCAGGCATCGCCGTTCTTCAGCAGCAGGATGGCGGGCAGCAGCAGCGGGTGGATGTCGCCCAGGTGGCGCTGGATCAACCCCGCGTTGTAGCCGGCGGCCTTCATCACGCGCACGGCCTCGTCCGGGCCCAGCAGGCCGTCCACGGGCATGCCATCGAGCAGCGAGTCGGCCGAGCGCTCGTTGCCGTGGTGGCGGGTGAGGAACACCATCGAATGCAGCAGCGCGTCGTGGTCGACGCCGATCGCGTCCAGCTCCGCCAGGTCGTCCAGCGTCGGGATGCCGTCTTCGCTGGACGGGCGCGCGCCCGCCGGCGCCGACTCGTCGCTTTCGCGACGGCTGGTGCCGGACTCGAATTCCAGGA
>JBBQYL010000427.1:0-1683 GCA_038208735.1 Burkholderiales bacterium | reverse complement strand
TGGGCTGTAGTCGGAACACGGTGCGGCGTTACCTGACCCAGGGCGGCTGGATGGACTGCCGATCCGCCCCACGGTCTGGCCAGCTGGACGGGTTTGAGAGCTGGCTGTCGGAGCGGTTCTGGCGCCATCGTGGCAATGCCGACGTGCTGCGGCAGGAGCTGCTGACGGAGAAGGGCCTGGCGGTTTCGCTTCGGACGGTGGAGCGGTCGGTCGCGCCGTTGCGCCGGGAGCTGCGCGCGGCAGCGCGGGCGACGGTGCGCTTCGAGACGCCGCCGGGGCGGCAGCTCCAGATCGACTTCGGCGAACGCCGGACCGTGATCGATGGCGAGGCGACGCGGATTTACCTGTTCGTGGCGCCGCTTGGCTACTCACGCCGGCTGCACGTGCGGGTGTTCCGTCACGAGCGGCAGGAATGCTGGTTCGACGGCATGGAGAGCGCGTTCCGCGCGTTCGGTGGCGGCCCGGAGGAAGTGCTGCTCGACAACGCGCGCGCGCTGGTCGATCGCCACGATGCGCGGACGCGCGAGGTGACCTTCAACGCCAAGCTGCTGGCGTTTGCGAAGCACTGGAATTTCCGGCCGATCGCGTGTGCGCCATATCGGGCACGCACGAAGGGGAAAGACGAACGCGGGGTCGGCTACGTGAAGTCCAACGCCATTGCCGGGCGAAGCTTTGCCAGTTGGCCGTCGTTGGAAGCGCACCTGGCGGCGTGGACGCGCGATGTCGCGGATGTGCGCCTGCACGGCACGACCGGGGAGGCGCCGATGGCTCGGTTCTGTCGTGACGAGGCCGGCGCTATGCGGCCGATCGCGGGGCTGCCGGCGTTTCGCACCACCCGCGACCTGGTCCGGCGGGTGCAGTCGGACTGCGTGGTGGAGGTGGAGGGCAACGCGTATTCGGTGCCGTGGCGGCTGATTGGCGAGAGCGTGGGTGTGGCGGTCACCGGCGAGACGCTGCGGATCAGCCATGCCCGGCGCGAGGTGGCGCGCCACCAGGTAAGGACCGGCCGCCGCCAGCGCGCGATCGATCCGGCGCACTTCGAGGGCGTGGCCGGGGCGCATGGCCGGGCGGTGTCGCTGATCGGCGCGCCCGCCAACGACGCCGAGCCCGAGATGGGCGCCGCCACGTTGCTGCGCCCGCTGGCCGAATACGAGGCCGCTGCCGGAGGGCGCTGGTGATGCTGGCCGCCGAAGACGATCACCTGACGCGGATGCTGACGCGGCTGAAGCTGACGGCGATCCGCGACCAGCTGGACAGCCTGCTGGACGAGGCGGGCCGTGGCGAGCTGAGCATCCGCGAAAGCCTGACCTTGCTGTGCGAGCGCGAGATCGCGCGCAAGGACCAGCACCGGATCGAGATGGCGATGGGCCTGGCGCGCTTCCCGTTCGCGCGCGACCTGGCCGGGTTCGACTTCACGGCCCAGCCCTCGATCGACAGGGCGCAGATCCGCGAGATCGGGACAGGGCGCTTCATCGCCAACGGCGAGACGGTGCTGCTGCTCGGGCCGCCGGGGGTGGGCAAGACGCATTTGGCCGTGGCGCTCGGCCGCGAGGCGATCACGGCCGGCTACACGGTGCTGTTCGCCTCGGCGCCGGCGCTGGTGGCCCAGCTTGCCCGCGCGCATGGCGAGGGTCGGCTGGACGAACGCCCGCTGCACTTCAGCAAGCCGAAGCTGCTGATCGT
>JBBQYL010000426.1:0-1703 GCA_038208735.1 Burkholderiales bacterium | reverse complement strand
CGAACCAGGGCTTGAGCGTGTGCAGCTCCAGGGCTTCGCCGCCGAAGACGACGGTGCGCAGCGCATGCGCCTGGTCACTTGCGGCCTGCGCGGCGATCAGTTGGCGGAAGGCGCTGGGCGTCTGGTTCAGGACGGTCACGCGCTCGCGGCAGAGCAGCGCATGGAAGTCGACTGCGGAGCGCGCGGTCTCGTGCGGGACGATGACGAGGCGCCCGCCAAAGGCCAGCGCGCCCCAGAGTTCCCAGACGGAGAAGTCGAAGGCCACGGAGTGGAACAGCGTCCAGGTGTCCTGCGGGCCGAAGCCGAACCAGGCCTCGGTGGACGAGAGCAGGCGCGTGACATGGCGGTGTTCGACCATCACGCCCTTGGGGCGACCGGTTGAACCCGAGGTGTAGATGACATAGGCCAGATGGTGCGGCGCGAGGCCGGCGCGATCGAGGTCGTTGGCGCCCTGGTCGGCCCAGAGGGCGGCATCGGCCAGGATGTCGACGACGGGCAGCGCGGCGGTATCGAGCGTGACCCGCGGGCCGTGCACCAGCAGGGCCGCGGGGGCGCTGTCGCTCAGCATGTGCGCGAGGCGCTCAGTGGGGTAGGTCGGGTCGAGCGGCACGTAGCCGCCGCCCGCCTTGAGGATGGCCAGCAGGCCGACGACCATCTCGACGCTGCGGTGAGTCGACAGTGCTACCCGCGTGTCCGGGCCAATACCCAGCGTGCGCAGGTGGCGCGCGAGGCGGTTGGCGCGCGCATTGAGCTCGGCGTAGCTCAAGGCCAGGCCTTCGTGGACCAGGGCGACGGCCTGCGGCGCGCGCGCGGCTTGGGCCTCGAACAGCTCGTGCAGGCAAGCGGCGGGCGGTGCGGTGTCCGGGGTGCGATTCCACGCGTGCAGCATCTGCTCGCGCTGCGCGGCGTCGACCAAGGGCACGCGCGCGACGTCCAGGCTTTCGTCGTCGACAAGGGCGACGAGCGCCTGGCGCAGGTGACCGACGTGGCGCTCGATGGTGGGGCGATCGAACAGGGCGGTGAGGTAGCCGAGGCCGCCGACGATGCGCTCACCCTCCTCGCGCAGGTTGAACTCGAGTTCGAACTTGATGGCCTCGCGCGGCAGGGCTTCGGGCGGGGACAGCGTCAGGCCGGGCAACGAGAGCGCGCCCTCGTCCACGTTCTGCCAGGACAGCATGACCTGGAAGATGGGCGTGTAGCCGGGGTTGCGTGCGGGCTTGACGAGCTCGACGAGCTGCTGGAACGGCAGATCCTGGTTTTCCTGGGCGTCGATGGCACGCTGGCGCACCTGATCGAGCAGTTGCGAGAAAGTGCCCGCGACCGACACGCGCAGGGCCTGGGTGTTGACGAAGAAGCCGATCATGCCGGCGAGCTCCGGACGCGTGCGATTGGCGATCGGTGAGCCGATGACGACGTCCTGCTGGCCCGACAGGCGCGCGAGCACCAGGCTCCAGGCAGCGAGCACGGTCATATACAGCGTCATGCCGTGCCGGCGCGAGACGGCCTTGAGCGCGCGCGTCAGGTCGGCATCGATCTCCAGCGCCACCTCGGCGCCGGCGAAGGTCTGGTAGACGGGGCGTGGGCGATCGGTCGCCAGCGCCAGCAGGGCAGGTGCGCCTTCGAGCGAGCGGCACCAGAATTCGCCCTGGCGCTTCGCGGCGTCTTTCTCGAGCCAGCGGCGCTGCCAGACGGCGTAGTCGGCG
>JBBQYL010000425.1:0-1747 GCA_038208735.1 Burkholderiales bacterium | reverse complement strand
TCGACACGGTGCTGGGCACCTACGAAGGCGCGCCCGCCAACTACACCGAGCAGGTCAACCGCAAGGGCGGCCACGCGCAGGGCTTCGAGCTGGTCTACCAGCAGGCGTTCACCCGGCTGCCGGGCCTGCTGAGCGGCCTGGGCGTGATGGCCAACTACACCTACACGAACAGCGACATCAAGGACATGGCCAGCAACCGCTCGCCCATCCCCACCAACGGCCTGATGAAGCACAACATGGGCGTGACGCTGTGGTACGAGCATGACGGCTTCGAGGCGCGCCTGTCGGCCAACCACCACTCGCAGTACAACCGCGCGCCCACGTGGGACTCGACGCAGTTCTACTACAACGGCGCCGAGACCTGGGCGTCGTTGAACCTGTCGGAGCAGATCACCTCGCACCTGCAGGCCCGCTTCGGCATCGAGAACCTGACCAACCAGCGCGTCATCTACACGGATCCCACCAACCGCTACAACCAATGGGACTTCCAGTACGGCCGCCGCTTCAACGTGGGCCTCACGTACAAGCTTTGACGTGATGCAGGATCCCCGCTCCGAACGCTTCATCCGCTCGCGGCTGAAGACGCGCCACCTGGTGCTGCTGGGCGAGCTGGGGGAGCACCGCTCGATCATGCACGCGGCCAGCGCCGCGCACATGACGCAGCCGGCGGCCTCCAAGCTGCTGTCGGAGCTGGAGAGCCTGCTGGGCACGCCGCTGTTCGAGCGTTTGCCGCGCGGCGTGACGCCCACGCCCTACGGAGAAATCATGATCCGCCGGGCGCGCGCCGCGCTGGCCGAGATGAACCTGGCGCACCAGGAAGTGATGACGCTGCTGTCGGGCCTGAGCGGGCGCGTGGCCGTCGGCACCGTGCTGACGCCGGCGATGGACCTGCTGCCCGCCGCCGTGCTGCGCCTGAAGACGCTGTACCCGAAGCTGCACGTGGCCATCGAGGTGGACACCAGCAAGTCGCTGCTGGCGCGCCTGCGCTCGGGACAGCTGGAGATGATGGTGGGCCGCATCCTCGAGCCCGCGGCCGCCGAGGAGCTCGAGTTCGAGCCGCTCAGCGACGAGCCGCACTGCATCTACGCCCGCGCCGGCCACCCGCTGCTGGAACGTGGCGCGCTCACGCTGGCCGACCTGGCCGACGCGGGCTGGATCCTTCCCGCCGAGGGCAGCATCCTGCGCGACCGCCTCACGGCGTTGTTCCTGTCGGCCGGCCTCGATCTGCCGGAACACACCATCGAGACCACCTCGGTGCCGATGATCACGCACATGCTCGCGCAGAGCGACATGGTGGTGGCGCTACCGCCCGAGGTCGTGCGCACGCACGTGGAGCACCGCGTGCTGGCGGCGCTGCCCATCGAGCTCGAGCTGCGGCTCGATCGCTACGGCATCGTCACGCGCCGCAAGCACCCGCTGTCGCCGGGCGGGCAGGCGATGTTGCAGGCGTTGCGCGTGTCGGCCGGCGCGTTGACGAATGTCGAAAGGCCGGCGCAGCAGGTCCACGACGCTGCCGTGCACCTGCTGGCCGACTGAGGCGGATCAGAAGAACCCGAGCGCCTGGTCGCTGTACGACACCAGCAGGTTCTTGGTCTGCTGGTAGTGATCGAGCATCATCTTGTGGTTCTCGCGACCGATGCCCGACTGCTTGTAGCCGCCGAACGCCGCATGCGCCGGATACGCGTGATAGCAGTTCGTCCACACGCGGCCGGCCTGGATGCCGCGGCCCATGCGGAACGCCGTGTTC
>JBBQYL010000424.1:0-1810 GCA_038208735.1 Burkholderiales bacterium | reverse complement strand
GCTGCTCACCCGCCCGGCCGACCTCAAGCGCTGGGACCTGCTGGTGCACGAGGTCAACCATCCGCAGCGCGAGATCACGATCGCGATGGCCGGCAAGTACACCGACCTGTCGGACTCGTACAAGTCGCTCAACGAGGCGTTGCGCCACGCGGGCATCCACAATCACGCCCGCGTCAACATCGAGTACGTCGACTCCGAGACGCTGACGCCCGAGAGCGCCGGCCTGCTCGAGAAGTTCGACGCCATCCTGGTGCCCGGCGGCTTCGGCAAGCGCGGCGTCGAGGGCAAGATCGTGGCGGCGCAGTACGCCCGCGAGCATTCGATCCCCTACCTGGGCATCTGCCTGGGCATGCAGGTGGCCACCATCGAATACGCGCGCCACAAGGCGGGCCTGGCCAACGCCAACTCCACCGAGTTCGATCCGCACACGCCGCACCCGGTCATCGCGCTCATCGACGAGTGGCAGGACGCCGACGGCTCCATCCAGAAGCGCGACGCGAACTCCGACCTGGGCGGCACGATGCGCCTGGGCGCGCAGAGCTCCGACGTCGTGGCCGGCACGCTGGCCAGCCAGATCTACGGCAAGGTGGTCACCGAGCGCCATCGCCACCGCTACGAGGCCAACGAGCACTACCTCGACCGCCTCAAGGAGGCCGGCCTGATCATCTCCGCGCTCACGCAGCGCGAGAAGCTCACCGAGATGGTGGAGCTGCCGCAGGACGTGCATCCGTGGTTCGTGGGCGTCCAGTTCCACCCCGAGTTCAAGTCGACGCCGTGGGACGGCCACCCGCTGTTCACCAGCTTCATCAAGGCCGCGCTGGCGCATCACGCCGCCGCCGACGCCACGCAGACGGCCGCGGCCTGAGATTGACGCATGCCTGTAACCGCGGGAAGGGCGAAATGCCTTCCCGCTGTGGCAGAGTGCAGTCCGCACCCCCTCGCGCCGGCTTCAGCGCCGGCCCCTGCCCGGCGGCTCGATCCGCCCGGCACGACATTTCGAAAAACCTGGAGCAAGACAATGAGTGCCATCGTTGACATCGTCGGCCGAGAGATCCTCGACAGCCGCGGCAACCCCACCGTCGAATGCGACGTGCTGCTGGAAAGCGGCGTGATGGGCCGCGCGGCCGTGCCCTCGGGCGCGTCCACCGGCTCGCGCGAGGCCATCGAGCTGCGCGACGGCGACAAGAGCCGCTACGGCGGCAAGGGCGTGCTCAAGGCCGTCGAGCACATCAACACCGAGATCTCCGAGGCCGTGCTGGGCCTGGACGCCTCCGAGCAGGCCTTCCTCGACCAGACCCTCATCGACCTGGACGGCACCGACAACAAGGGCCGCCTGGGCGCCAACGCCACGCTGGCCGTGTCGATGGCCGTGGCGCGCGCCGCCGCGGAAGAAAGCGGCCTGCCGCTGTACCGCTACTTCGGCGGCATGGGCAAGATGCAGATGCCCGTCCCGATGATCAACGTGATCAACGGCGGCGAGCACGCCAACAACAACCTCGACATCCAGGAGTTCATGATCCTGCCGATCGGGGCGCCCACGTTCCGCGAGGCGGTGCGCTACGGCGCCGAGGTGTTCCACGCGCTCAAGAAGATCCTGGGCGAGCGCGGCATCTCCACCGCGGTCGGCGACGAGGGCGGCTTCGCTCCCAGCGTGGCCAGCCACGAAGAGGCCATCCAGCTGATCCTGCGCGCCATAGAAAAGGCCGGCTACAAGGCCGGCGAGGACATCGTCCTCGGCCTGGACTGCGCCAGCACCGAGTTCTATCGCGACGGGAAGTATCACCTGGCCGGCGAGAAAAAGACGCTCACC
>JBBQYL010000423.1:0-1821 GCA_038208735.1 Burkholderiales bacterium | reverse complement strand
GGGCGCTCCTTGTCGTGATGGACGACCGGCATGGTTCCGCTGTCTTGTCATTCCGCGCGCAGTCGCGGAATCACGCTCGAGGCAACGTCCTCTGCGCGCGTAGATCCTGCGACTGCGCGCAGGATGACCGGAGGGGCGGGGCGGGATGACCGGAGGGGCGGGGCGGGATGACCGGGTGGGCGGGCTGTGCGGGGATGGGCCGGATCGATGCTGGCGATGGCGTTGTCGGCGAGGTGACGCCCCCTTTCGTCATTCACGACAAGGAGCGCCGGCACCGCGACCCGACGTTCGCGTCAGGCCCGGCAGCCTGCCGTGGCGCTGGCCGAGGGCAACGTCGCGGCCTCGAGGGCCCGACGTTGCCCAGACCCACGAAATAGTTGGAGGAAGTATCTTGTCCCAACCGCCTGGGTGAACCGGCGGTGCGGCGGGCGTGTACTTGGCGAGACGCAGCACCGGGACGTCGAGGGCATGTCGGCACAACGACGAAGCTGCCGAACGCGGCCCGCAGACACGCGCGGACGAACCTTGAGTGAACGCCCTCGGAATCCGGCCGTTCAGGCCGGATTCAAGGCGCACGTGCGGAGTCGAGCCAAGTGCATGCCAGTCGCTCCGCAGCGCGGGCAGCCCACCCGCGCGAAGCGTCCCACCCTCACTCCAAAGCGCAGCGTTTAACGCTCACTTCAAAAGAAGCGAAGCGTTCTAGCCGCCCAGCCCCGCGTAAACGTTTTGCACGTCGTCGTTCTGGTCGATCTCGGCCAGGAAGTTGTGCACTTCGTCCAGCGCCTCGGCGCTGAGCGTGGACGGGTCGACCGGGTTCTTGGCCTTCCAGCCCAGCTTGGCGGAGAGCACCGTGAAGCCGTGGTCGGGCAGCGCCTTGCTGACGACGTCGACATCGGCCGGGTCGGTGATGAACAGCGTGGTGCCTTCGTCGTCGCCCGGCTCGAGATCCTGCGCGCCGGCCTCGATGGCGGCGTTCTCGGGATCGGCGCCCGGCGTGGCCGGTTCGGCCTCCACCAGGCCGACGTGGTCGTAGTCCCACGTGACGGAGCCCGGCGTGCCGAGCTGGCCCTTGCGGAACAGCCCGCGCACTTCGGAAGCCGTGCGGTTGACGTTGTCGGTGAGGCACTCCACCACCACCGGCACGCGGTGCGGCGCGAAGCCTTCGTAGACGACGCTGGTGTAGTGGATGGTCTCGCCCGTGAGGCCCGCGCCCTTCTTGATGGCGCGCTCCAGTGTTTCACGCGGCATCGAGACCTTGCGCGCCTGTTCCACCACCATGCGCAGCCGGGCGTTGTCCTTGGGATCGGGGCCGCTGCGCGCCGCGATCATGATGTCCTTGACCAGCTTGCCGAACAGCTTGCCCTTGGCATCGGCGGCCAGCGCCTTGCCCTTTTCTTTCCATTGCGCGCCCATGGCGTCGTCTCCGTGTGTGGTGCCCAACCCCGAAGTGTCGCAGGTCGGGCGAAATGCTCGTCAGCCCGCGAAGGGCTGGGTGCGCAGCAGCAGCCACGCCTTGGCGTCGCCGTCCACCAGCGGCAGCAGGCGTTCGCGCACGGTGACGTGATACGCGTTGAGCCAGGCCACGTCGGTGGCCGAGAGCATGCCCGGCTCGATGCAGCGCGTGTCGATGGGGCACAGCGTGAGGGTTTCGAACTCGAGGAAGTCGCCGAACTCGCTGGCGCCGATGGCGACGTTGGCCACCAGGTTCTCGATGCGGATGCCCCACTGTCCGGGACGGTACAGGCCCGGCTCGATGGAGGTGATCATGCCCGGCTCCATGGCATGCGCGGCCTCGGTCATGGCCTTGCTGATGCTTTGCGG
>JBBQYL010000422.1:0-1871 GCA_038208735.1 Burkholderiales bacterium | reverse complement strand
CCCACGCCGTGGCCGGTGCCGTGGCCGTAGTCGAGCTTGGCGGCCCACAGCGGGGCGCGTGCCAGCGCGTCGAGCATGGGCGACAGCGTGCCGCGCGGGAAGCGCGCCTGGCTGAGCGCCAGCGTGCCCTGCAGCACGCGGGTGTAGTCCTGGCGATGCTGCCGGGTGATGGTGCCCACCGGCCAGACGCGCGTGATGTCGGTGGTGCCGCCCAGGTATTGGCCGCCGGAGTCGATCAGCAGCAGGCCGTCGCCGTCGATGGTGGCGTGCGACTCGGGGCTGGCGCGGTAGTGCGGCATGGCGCCGTTGGCGTTCCAGCCGGCGATGACCGGAAAGCTCAGCCCGATGAAGCCCGGGCGCTTGCGGCGTTCGCCGGACAGCTTCTCGTCGATGGTGACCTCGGTGACCGGCCCGAACGGGCGTGCGGGAGAGGTGGCCTGGTCGAACCACGCGTAGAACGCGCACATGGCGGCGCCGTCCTGCGCCATCGCCTCGCGCACGAACGCGAGCTCGTCGGCGCTCTTGCGGCTCTTGGCCAGCGTGCTCGGGTTCATGGCCTCGATCACGCGCACGCCGTCGGCCACCTGCTCGCGGAAGCCCAGGGTGATGCGGCGCGGGTCGACCAGCAGCAAGGCGTCGCGCGGCAGCGCGGCCAGCGCGGGTCCCGCGGCCGCGTAGTCGGCCAGCACGATGCCGTCGGCGGCCAGCGCGGCCTGCAGCGCGGCGTCGATCTTGCCGGCGCCCACGAACAGCGTGGCGGCGTCGGCCGAGACCAGCAGGTGGGCCAGGAAGACGGGGTTGTACTCGACGTCGGCGCCACGCAGGTTGGTGATCCACGCGATGTCGTCCACCGTGGAGACGAAGTGATGCGTGGCGCCATGGGCGGCCAGGGCGGCGCGCACCTGGGCCAGCTTGGCCGTGCGCGGCAGGGGGGCGTGCGGCGCGGCGTGCTCGTACACGAGGGCCTGGGGCAGGTCGGCGCGCTCGTCCCAGGCGTCGGCCAGCACGTCGGCGTCGGTCTTCAGCGCGATGCCCGCGGTGGCCAGGCGGGTGCGCAACTGCTGCGATGCGGCCAGGCCCAGCACGTCGCCGTCGACGGCCACCGTGCCGCCCTGGCGCACGTTGGCGGCCAGCCAGTCGAGATGGTGCACGGCGGCGCCGGTGGGGATCTTCACCAGCGCGATGCCGCTGCCTTGCAGCTCGGCCTCGGCCTGGGTCCAGTAGCGGCTGTCGGCGAACAGCGCGGCCTGGGCGGTGGTGACCACCAGCGTGGCCATGGAGCCGGTGAAGCCGGAGAAGTGCTGCCGGCCCTGCCAGCGGCCGGGCAGGTATTCGGACAGGTGCGGGTCGCTGGACGGCACCAGGACGGCATCGACTCCTTGCGCGTGCATGACCTCGCGCAGGCGGGCGATGCGGGCGCGGGCGGGGGAGGTGCGGGTGTCCATGGCGGGAGTCGGTTCGTTCGGATGCCTGATTTTAGGCCCGGAGGGTGTGGCGGCGAAGAAGAGGGCCAGGACTCTTTCAGGCCACCGCCCCGGGAAGCAGCGTTGTTGGCTCTTTGTGGTTTACGGACTGGCTCCCGGTCGCGGAGGCGACCGAATCACACATTCACGGGTTGCTGGCGGGTCTCGCCTTGTGCTTCTGTCGCCGGCGATGGTGTCCTCCCGGAGGGTAGGCATTCGCGATGGCTGCTCAAGATTCCGTCATGGCACCTTCAAACGCGCACGCTTCGCGTGTCTTCGTTTTAAGATGCCCGCGGCCGCCATGTTGACAGGCCAACGGGCCAGACGCGGATCAAGGACCGCGCCGCAGGCGCTCTTGTCATGAGCGACGAGTGATGAGCTGCTTCGCGTCAAGCCCGCCTCCCGACC
>JBBQYL010000421.1:0-1891 GCA_038208735.1 Burkholderiales bacterium | reverse complement strand
GAAGCTGTGACGCGAGTGCTCGCTGACCAGGTGGCCCGCTGATGGCCACGGCGCCGCAACGCGCCTGGCGCGCCGCGTGTCCCAACTGCGGCGCGCCGGTCGAGTTCCTGTCGGCCGCGTCGGCCAGCGCCGTCTGCAGCTTCTGCCGCAGCACGCTGGTGCGCGACGGCGAATCGCTGCGCAAGATCGGCACCAGCGCCGAGGTCTTCGACGACTTCACGCCGCTGGCCATCGGCGCCAGCGGCACGTTCCAGGGCACGAGCTTCATGCTCGTGGGCCGGCTGCAGTTCGGCACCGACGACGGCCCGTGGAACGAATGGCATGCGCTGTTCGACACCGGGCGCAGCGGCTGGCTGTCGGAAGACAACGGCCGCTACGTGTTCGCGTTCGACGCGCCCACGCCGGCCGACGCGCCGCGGCCCGAGCGGCTGCAGGCGGGCTCGCGGGTCAGCGTCGACGGCCGAGCCTGGAGCGTCGCCTCCGTGGTGCAGGCCAAGCTGCTGGCCGCGCAGGGCGAGCTGGTGGCGCCGCCGCCGGCAGACCAGGCGATCGTCATCTCCGACCTGCGCAACACCGCCGACGAGGTGGGCACGCTGCAGGCGGCGGACGGGGCGCCCATCGCCTGGTCGATCGGCAAGTCGGTGCGCCTGGCCGACCTGAAGATGTCGGGCCTGCGCGAGACCGGCGCCGGCGGCGGCGGGATTGCCGGCAGCGAGAAGACGCTCAAGGCGCAGTCGCCGCCGTGCCCCAACTGCGGCGCGCCGCTCAAGATCACGCTGGCCACCACGCAGTCGGTGGTGTGCGACAGCTGCAAGTCGGTGGTGGACCTGTCCAAGGGCATCGGCCCCGACGTGGCGCACTACGCCCAGGTCAACCGCATGGAGCCGGGCATCCCGCTGGGACGCACCGGCACGCTGCCCATTCCCAGCGGCGCCGCGGCGGTACCGTGGCAGGTGGTGGGCTACCTGGAGCGCATGGAGCTGATGTCCGGCGGTTCGGACGAAGCGGAGGCCTGGCGCGAATACCTGCTCTACAACCGCACCGAAGGCTTCGCCTTCCTCGTCGACACCAACGAGGGCTGGAGCGTGGTGCGCGTGCTCACGGGCGCGCCCGAGACCAGCGGCGACTCGGCGAAGTGGTACGGCACCACGTATCGGCGACGCTGGACGTACACGTCGCAGAACACCTACGTGCTGGGCGAGTTCTACTGGAAGGTGGAGGCCAACCAGCAGACGCAGCACCAGGACTACGAAGGAACCGCCAGCGGCCATCGCGCCTTCCTCAGCCGCGAATACACGCCCAACGAGACCACGTGGTCGGCCGGCGAGTCGATTCCCGCGGCGATGGTGGCCAGCACCTTCGGCCTCGCGCCACAGCAGGCGCAGCAGCTGGAGCGCGCCGGGCCGCCGTCCATGGGGGCGGTGTTCGGGTCCGGCGGGCTCGTCACGTGGCCGCGGCTGCTGCTGATCCTGTTCGTGGTGATCCTGCTGCTGGCCTGGTGCAGCCACGACCCGTGCCGCGACCAGCGCCGTGCGTTCGGCTCCTACAGCCAGGAATACCAGTTGTGCAAGGCGCGCTCGGCGGGGGGCACCGGCGCGTATTTCGGCACCGGCGGCAGTTGGGGCGGTTACTCATCCGGCGGCGGCGGGCACAAATGAGGCGCCCCCTCGCTCCTCCCGTCGCTGCCCCCCGAGGGGGAGCTCGGCACGATCACATCGGCAACAGCAAACAAAGGAGCACGACATGAACGTACCCGAATGGCTTCACCCCGAGGTGCTGGGCGGCACGATCCTCTACGCGGTGATCGGCGTCGTGGTCCTGTGGCTCGCCTTCATGGTCATCGACAAGCTCACGCCCTACCATCTGTGGCACCAGCTCGTCGAGGAGAAGA
>JBBQYL010000420.1:0-1931 GCA_038208735.1 Burkholderiales bacterium | reverse complement strand
GTACAAGGGCGACGCCGAGCCCTTCCCGAAGGACGCGGCGGTGCAGGCCGCCTGGGCGCTGTACCACGCGGGCCAGTTCCAGAAGGCGCATGACGCGGGCCTGAAGGCCGGCGACGCGGGCATCGTCGTCGCCAACAAGGCGCAGTCCATCTACGCCAACTACCTCGAGACCAGCGAGAAGGCCAAGCTCGCGATGTTCATGGAGGTGGCCGAGCGCGCCGAGGCGCAGGCCAAGGCCGACCCCAAGCTGGCCAACGCGCACTACTGGCAGGCCTACGCGCTGGGTCGCTACAGCCAGGGCATCAGCGTGGCCAAGGCGCTCACGCAAGGGCTGGGCACCAAGGTGAAGACCGCGCTCGAGACGACCATCGCGTTGGCCCCGAAGCACGCCGACGCCCACATCGCGCTGGGCGCTTTCCACGCCGAGGTCATCGACAAGGTGGGCCGGCTGCTGGGCAAGACCCAGGGTGCGGAGTCCGCCACCGGCCTGAAGATGTTCAAGGAAGCGCTGGCGCTGAACCCCGACTCCGCCATCGCGCGCGTGGAATACGCCAACGGCCTGGTGATGCTCGAAGGCGACAAGCGCATGAGGGAGGCCGAGCAACTCTACGCCGACGCCGCCGAATGCAAGCCACTCGACGCGATGGAGCGCCTGGACATCGAGATGGCCCGGGCGGAGCTCGAGGACGAATGAGCGGCGCCCGGGCGGTCTGACGAGCCCCCACGTTCGAACGAACTGACGGGTGGATCCTGCGACTTCGCGCAGGATGACCCGTCAGGCATCCCACGGCAGCATCATCGCCAGCCACAGCAGCTTGTCGAACTCGGGCCGGAACCGGGCGACGATCTCGTCCGGATCGGGGCACATCACGGCGTCGGTGATCAGGCCGAACTGCACGCCGCCGCCATAGCTGAGGATGCTGACGCCCATGCCGATGTCGCCCGACGCCGGCACCCAGAACATCACCTGCCTCAGCGTGCGGCCGCAGATCTTCAACGGCGCGGCCGGCCCAGGCACGTTGGTCATCACGGCCGTGGCCTTCTTCGCGAACAGGTTCAGCAGCGCGTGCTGCACGGGCTTGATGAGCACGCCCGCCACGGCCAGCAGCGCGAACGCCAGCAGCGGCTGGTAGCCGCCCTTCAGCTCGTTCATGCGCAGGCGCACGGCGGCGAGGCGGTCGATGGGATTGGCGATGCCGATGGGCAGCACCAGCGGCACGAGGCCGAAGCGGTTGCCCAGTTGCCACGCCTTCTCCAGCGGACGCAGGTTCACCGGCACCATCGCGCGGATCTCCTTGCCCGTGGGATCCTCGCCCTTGTCGCGCAGGTAGCTGCCGATGGCGCCGGCCACGCTGGCCAGCAGCACGTCGTTGATGGAGCCGCCCAGCGCCTGGCCCACGGCCTTCACCTCGGACAGTGGCAACGGCTCGCCCCACGCCACGCGCTTGCCCGGCGTGGCCTTGCCCTTGAGGCGGGTGGGCGAGTCGTCGGGCATGAGCGCCATGGCGGCCAGGTCGCTTACCAGCTGCGCGCCGATGCGCGCCATCTCCATGCTGCCCGACAGCGGCGCGCCGGGATCGGCGAGCATCTCGACGCCCTTGCCCAGGCCCGCGCCATACACGCCGATGGCCTTGACCGCGAGGTCGGCGGCCGGCTTGAGCAGGACGTCGGCCACCCAGTCGTGCTCGCCCTCCGCTTCGGCCTCGCGCAGCCTGCGGGCGGGCGGCGACTTGCCGCCGTCGGTGATCGACAGCATCACCGAGATCAGGGCGATGCCGTCGGCGATGCAGTGGTGGATGCGCGCCACCAGCGCGGAGCGGCCCGTCTCGAAGTCCTTAGGCCTTGAGCGCGTCCAGCGGCGCCTGGCCCGGCGCCACCTCGAGCTTCTCGGGCACCACGTGCGCGGCGATGTCGAAGTGGTCGTCGTCCAT
>JBBQYL010000419.1:0-2007 GCA_038208735.1 Burkholderiales bacterium | reverse complement strand
AGGCGCGCCAGCTGCAGGGCCTCACCACCGGCCACGGCGAGGACTGGGTCAAGGCGCAGGAACTGGGCCGCCAGATCGACCCCACGAACCCGCTGTACACCGAAGGCGGCGAGTACGCCATCGTCGACACGGATCCGATGCCGCTCAACCCGCTGGGCGACGACGCCGAAGAGCAGACGCTGATGCGTCCGCCAGGCAAGGCCGAGGGCGCGAACGACTTCTCGTCCACCGACCTGCCCATCGACTTCGACCATGACGAAGTGCCCACGGTGCAGCCGGGCGAGCCCACCACCACGCCGCAGACCATCTCGCCCACCTTGCCCATGACCATGGACTCGGGCGACACGGCGCGCCAGCCGCATGCCAGCGCCGCCACGCACGACGTGCCGTTCGAGGTCAGCGACTTCGACCTCGAGCCGGGCCACGTCGAGGTGCCGACCATCCCCGAGCCGCCGGTGCATGTGCCAGCCCACGCGTCGGCCGCGGCGAAGGCGCCGGTTGCAGGCGACCCGTCGATCGACTTCGACTTCGGCGACCTGTCGCTCGATCTCGACAAGTCGGTCCATGTTGTCGACGACCACGCGGCGTCGGTGCTGCCCGACCTCGACATGGGCAGCGCCCACGGCGAGAGCGAGCCCATGGCCCGCAAGATCGAGCTGGCCGACGAGTTCCGCCGCATCGGCGACCACGAAGGCGCGCGCGAGCTGCTGGAAGAAGTGGTGAGCAAGGCCGATGGCCCTCTGAAGGCACGCGCACAGACGATGCTGGACGCCTTGGGTTAACCTCGACGGGGTGACGACACCCTACCCACACGACTCCACGAGCACGCCGGGCCTCGCACCCGGCCAGCCCGAATCCGAGACCCCGAGCACGCCCGAGCTGGACGACGCCGCAGAAGCGGCCTCGCCACCCGGGCGTGTCGCATTGGGCATCGCCTATCGCGGCGGCAACTACCACGGCTGGCAGTCGCAGTCCGACGGCAACACCGTGCAGGACAAGCTCGAGCGCGCGCTGGGCGAGTTCGTCGGCCTGCCCCGTGGGCAGGTGGTCGCCACGGTCTGCGCCGGCCGCACCGACGCCGGCGTGCACGCGCTCAACCAGGTGGTGCATTTCGACGCCCCGGTCTCGCGCGAGATCTTCTCGTGGGTGCGCGGCACCAACCGGTTCCTGCCCGAAGACATCGCCGTGCAGTGGGCGCAGAACGTGGAGCCCGACTTCCACGCGCGCAACGGCGCGCGCGGGCGCCAGTACGCGTTCCTCGTGCGCGAGTCGGCCGCGCGGCCGGCCATCGAGGCAGGGCAGTGCGGCTGGGTGTTCCGTGCGCTCGACATCACGCGCATGCGCGCCGCGGCGCAACTGCTGATCGGCGAACACGACTTCAGCTCGTTCCGCGCGTCGGCCTGCCAGGCGTTGTCGCCGGTCAAGCAGATGCGCCGCATCGACATCAACCGCATCGGCGACTACTGGCGCTTCGACTTCGAGGCCAGCGCGTTCCTGCACCACATGGTGCGCAACCTGATGGGCGCGCTGATCGCCATCGGCAGCGGCCAATACCCGCCGGAGACCATGGCCGAACTGCTGGCACAGCGCGACCGCGCGCTGGCGCCGCCCACGTTCCCCGCGGCCGGCCTGTACTTCCTCGGCCCGCTATACGACCCGCACCTGGCCGTGCCGCGCCGAACGGCCGCGCACGACTGGCTGCCGCGCGTGCCGGTGGAACTGGCGCGACCCGACGAGGCGTTCCCGTTCGTCTCGGGGGCCATCGCGAAGCAGTAGAGGCTTGGTGATCGGTCTGCGGTCTGCGGTCTGCGGTCTGCGGTCTGCGGTTGCGGCTGCGGCTGCGGCTGCGGCTGCGGTTGGGGTTGCGGTTGCGGTTGCGGTTGCGCGTGCAGTTGTGCTTTGCGGGGCGCGCGGGATCAGTCACGACTTGCCGGGCAAGTCTCTTTTGTTCGTGTCCCCCGCCGGCCTTCGGCGCGGCTCCTCCTTGACCTCACAAAAGAGACTCGC
>JBBQYL010000418.1:0-2010 GCA_038208735.1 Burkholderiales bacterium | reverse complement strand
CCGAGGTCTACGATGCCCTACGGGACGCGCAGGGCGTCAGCGACGAGAAGGCGCGCAAGGCGGCCGAAGCCGTGGCGGCGTTCGAGAACCGGTTCGCGGCACTCGATGTCCGACTCGAGCGGATGGAAGGCCGCATGACGCTCGTGCAGTGGCAACTCGCGCTACTGATTGGGGGCGTTGTCGCGCTGGTCTTGAAAGCCTTCGCCTGAAACTCCAGCCGCCGGCTGCGCAGTTGAATTAGAGCGGTTTCCAGGATGATAGAATCGTTTCGGGGCTTCCGGCGCGGGTCGTTGGTGTGATTCGTAGGTGTCCGTCATTGACGGGGGCGTGCGGTGGGCGGTCGTTCGTATTCGCAGGATCTTCGGAGCCGGGTGCTGGCCGCGGATGGGTTGAGTGCGCGGCAAGCTGCGGCGCGCTTTCAGGTGAGCGTCTCCTACGTGGTCAAGGCGCGGCAGCGGCGGGAGCGCACGGGTGAGGTTGGCACACTGCCGCGGGGTTCGCGGCGACCGCCGGTGCTGGCCGCGCACGCGGTGGCGATCGCGGCGCGGATCGCCCGGTATCCGTCGGCGACGCTGGCCGAGTTGCGCGCTTGGCTCGCGTCCGAGCGCGGCGTGTCGGTCGGGGTCACCACGGTGTGGCATGCGGTGCGCCGGCTCGGGCTGACGCTCAAAAAAAGTCGCTCCGGGCCACCGAGCAGACGCGTCCGGACGTCGCCGCGGCGCGCGATGCCTGGAGCCGCCTGCAACCCACCCTGAAGCCGGAGCGCCTGGTCTTCTTGGATGAGACTTGGACCAAGACGAACATGGCGCCGCTGCGCGGCCGCAGCCCGCGCGGCGAGCGGCTGGTCGGCCGGGCACCGTTTGGACACTGGAACACCAGCACGTTCCTGGCCGGCCTACGGCACGACCAGATCGTCGCGCCGGTGATGGTCGAGGGCGCCATCAACGGCGACATCTTCCGTGCCTATGTCGAGCAAGCACTCGCGCCTACGCTGGCACGAGGCGACGTGGTGATCGCCGACAACCTCGCGAGCCACAAAGTCGCCGGCGTGCGCGCCGCCATTGAGGCGCGCGGCGCCACGCTGATGTTCCTGCCGGCCTACTCGCCCGACCTGAACCCGATCGAGCAGGTGTTCGCCAAGCTGAAGGCGCTGCTACGGCAAGCCGAACCGCGCAGCCGCGAGAGCCTTTGGAACACCGTCGGCCAAACCCTGGACCGCTTCAGTCCGGCTGAATGTCTCAACTACCTACGGAACTGCGGCTACGGACAAGTGACGTGAATCCGCTCTAGCAGACCGCCCATCGTGGACAGCTGCGAACGTAAAGTTGAACCCGTACCGAATTAGCCGGATACTTGGTATCACACGCGCGGCCGATGTGGCACTTTGAGCGAAGTCCCTGGCGACCAGCACACCCCGTATTTGTGTGGCTCCCTCCATCAAGTCGCCCATGTAGGCGAGCAGTTGGCCAACTGCATCGCGGTCGGCCGTTCCAACCTTCAGTTCGATGATGACGGTGATACCCTCCTTGTCCCTGGCCGCTATGTCGATGCGGCCCGATGACACGGTTTGCTCCTTGCCGCCGTCTATGACGATCAGGCCTGTTTCGAGTTGGTCAAGGTTCGACCGAAGGGCCATTTGCAGATCGCGCTCAAGCCCGAACGCCATATCGACTGCACTCGCCACCTCGGTCTCTGCATCGGGGCTTTCGAGGCTTTCGCCGTAGCTTCCCATTGTCACGTGTGCCTTTACTGCCGCGACGGCGCCCGGAGTGACACCAGTTTGCGCGGCAATATCCCGATTTTCGAGACCATCTTTCAACAGCGTCAGGATTGCCTGGCGCTGAGCGATTGAGATTGGCATCGCGATTTTTCTTCCATTGCTCGGTTGATAGCTCAATTTACCTAAAACGTAGTGCCAGCAATCTAAGCTTAAGCCCTATAGTCCCGCCCGCACCGGCGTGGCAACGTGCTGGGCTTAGAAACGGAGGAAACGCATGAAGCTCCCCATTC
>JBBQYL010000417.1:0-2012 GCA_038208735.1 Burkholderiales bacterium | reverse complement strand
CTGTTCTTCGACTGGCGCGCGGGCCGCCTGCTCGCGCGGCCGATGAAGGGCACGGCGGCGCGCGGCGCGAACGCGGTGGACGACGCGGCGCAGGCCGCAACGCTTCGGGCATCGGTCAAGGAGCGCGCCGAGAACCTGATGATCGTCGACCTGCTACGCAACGACCTCTCGCGCATCGCCACGCCGCACTCGGTGCACGTGCCGCGCCTGTTCCACACCGAGGCGTGGCCGACGGTGTGGCAGATGAGCTCCGACGTCGTCGCCACCACGCGCGCCGGCATCACGCTGGCCGACGTCTTCGGCGCGCTGTTCCCCTGCGGCTCGATCACCGGCGCGCCCAAGGTGCGGGCGATGCGCCTCATCCGCCGGCTGGAGACCGAACCGCGTGGCGTCTACTGCGGCGCGATCGGCGTGGTGCAGCCCGGCGGCGCGGCCACCTTCAACGTGCCGATCCGCACGCTGGCGCTGCGCAAGCAGGGCGGCACGACGCAGGTGCGCTGTGGAATCGGCAGCGGCATCACCGCCGACGCCACGGCCGCTGGCGAGTGGGACGAGTGGCGCCACAAGCGCGCCTTCGTCGACCGCGCGAGCCGGGCGTTCGAGCTGCTGGAGACGCTGCGGCTGGACGACGGGGAACTCCTCGACATCGACGCGCACCTTCAACGGATGGACGACGCGGCGCGCCACTTCGCGTTCGCCTCGCCCCTGGCCGCCGCACGCGCCACGCTGGACGACCTGCGCGCGAGCCACGCCAGCGGCCGCTGGCGCCTGCGCCTGCTCGCCGACCGCGCGGGCCTCACGCACGCGCAGGCGTTCGCGCTCGCGCCAACGCCCGAGCCCGTGCGCGTGGTCCTCGCCGACCGCCCGCTGGTGGGCAGCGACGGCGAGTTCGTGCGCTTCAAGACCACGCGCCGCGGGCACTACGACGCGTTCACCCCGGCCGACGCCACGGTCTTCGACACGCTGCTGTGGAACGAGCGCGGCCAGCTCACCGAGTTCACGCGCGGCAACGTGGCGCTGCGCATCGCCGGCCGCTGGCTGACGCCCGCGGCGTCCAGCGGCCTGCTGCCCGGCATCGCCCGTGCGCGCCTGCTGCGCGAAGGGGTGATCTTCGAAGACAAGCTCACGTCCGACGACCTGCGACGCGCCGACGGCCTGGCGTTCATCAACAGCCTGCGCGGCTGGTTGGTGGCGGAGCTGGTGCACGCCTGACGCGGCGTCGCTGAACGCAAAGGCTGATCGTCGGATTGCGGGGTGCGTGGGATTGCGGGTGTCGGATTGCGCATGTCGGTTTGCGCATGTCGGTTTGCGGGGCGCGCTGGATCAGTCACGACTCACCGGGGGAGTGCTTTTTGTTCGTGTCCCCCGGCCTTCGGCCTCCTCCTTTACCTCACAAAAAACACTCCCCCGCCTCGCCGTTCCTCGACCGGTCTGCCAGCGGGCAACATTCGCGGGTGGAAGAAGTCTGCGAATTTGGGGTGGTCTTGGCATCGTCGGGCCGTCGAGGCCGCGACGAAGCCCGCGGCCAGCCGGGTCACTCGCCGTCGGGCCTGACGCGAACTTCGCATCGCGACGCCGACGCTCCTTCTCGTGACCAACGAACGGGACATCACCTCGGCAACAGCGTCGTCACCTCGCCACCGTGTCATCACCGCGCAAACCGGGTCAGCACCTCGACAACGGCGTCAGCACCTCGACAACGATGTCATCCTGCGCGCAGTCGCAGGATCCATGCTGGCGAACGACGATGTCTCTGAGGTGGATCCTGCGACTGCGCGCAGGATGACGGGACGGTGCAGGTCGTCCATCACGACAAGGAGCGCCGGAGCCGCGACCCGCGATCCGCGTCAGGCCCGATGGCGTGTGAGCCGGCCGGCCGCGGGCATCGTCGCGGCCTCGACGGCCCGACGATGCCAAGACCGTGCGCCCAGCATGGGCGCGATCCTGTAGGTGAAAGTCCTGCCGAGAGCTGACCACAGTGATCGAAGGGAAGCGCAACTGCGGAAGGGCGA
>JBBQYL010000416.1:0-2081 GCA_038208735.1 Burkholderiales bacterium | reverse complement strand
CATCCCGGGCACCGTGCCGTCGCTGGTGGCGCCGCCGCCGGGCTGCCGCTTCGCGCCGCGCTGCGCGTACGCGCGTGACGCGTGCACGCAGGCCACGCCCGCGCTGCGCGAGGTGGCGCCTGGGCATCGCGTGGCCTGCATCCTCGAGGAGGCGCCGCGATGAGCGAGCCGTTGCTGCGCGTGCGCGACCTGGTCAAGCGCTTTCCCGTTCACGGCGGCTTCCTGCGGCGCCAGGTCGGCCAGGTGCACGCCGTGGAGGGCGTCAGCTTCGACCTGGACGCCGGCACCACGCTGGGCCTGGTGGGCGAGTCGGGATGCGGCAAGAGCACCACCGGCCGCTGCGTGCTGCGGTTGGTGGAGCCCACCGCGGGCGAGGTGCGCTTCGACGGCATCGATACCGGCACGCTGAAAAGCGCCGCCCGGCGCGCGCTGGCGCGCGAGATGCAGATCATCTTCCAGGATCCGTTCGCCAGCCTCAACCCGCGCATGACCGTGGGCGCCATCGTGGGCGAGGGGCTGGTGATCCACAAGCTCGCCGCCTCGGCCGCGGACCGCGCCGCGCGCGCGGCCGAGCTGCTGGAGTGGGTGGGCCTCCAGGCGTCGCACGCGCGCCGCTATCCGCACGAGTTCTCCGGCGGCCAGCGCCAGCGCATCGGCATCGCCCGCGCACTGGCCACCAACCCGCGGCTGATCGTGTGCGACGAGGCCGTGTCGGCGCTCGACGTCTCGATCCAGGCGCAGGTGGTCAACCTGCTGCAGGACCTGCAGCAGCGCCTGGGCCTGGCCTACCTGTTCATCGCGCACGACCTGTCGGTGGTGCGCCACATCAGCGACCGGGTGGCGGTGATGTACCTGGGCCGCATCGTGGAGATCGCCGCGTCGCACGCGCTCTACACGCGGCCGCGCCATCCGTACACCGAGGCGCTGCTGTCGTCGGTGCCGGTGCCCGACCCGCGCGTTCGGCGCCGGCGCATCGTGCTGCAAGGCGACGTGCCCAGCCCGTTGAACCCACCCGCGGGCTGCGCCTTCCACACGCGCTGCCCCATCGCCCAGAAGGGCTTGTGCGACGTGGAACGGCCGCCGCTGCGCGAGATTGCACCCGGTCACCAGTTGGCCTGCCACCTGCGCGAGGCGTGAGATAAGCTGCGGCCACCTCGTCACGCCTCGTCGAATGCCGCTTCGTGCTCCTTCACCGCCGCTGATCCGCGCGCTGCGCCTCGCGACCGCGCCCCTCGCGTTGGCCGTGTTGGCCGCCTGCCAGACGACGCCGACAGCGCCCGCCGGCCCGGGCAACGTGTCGCGCCTGCCGCCCGGCAACGCGCAGCGCGACGGCCCCGAGGCGAAGCCGCCGCCCAACCTCGAGGCGGTGCCCGACGCGGTGCCGCAGATCGAGGCCATCCGCAAAGGCGGCCCCAACAAGCCCTACGAGATCGCCGGCAACACCTACGTGCCGCTCACGGACGACCGCGCGCTGACCGAGAGCGGGTTCGCGTCGTGGTACGGCAAGAAGTTCCACGGCCGCCGCACCGCCAGCGGCGAGGCCTACAACATGTATGCCATGACCGCGGCACACAAGACCCTGCCCATCCCCAGCTATGCCCGGGTGCGCAACCCGGCCAACGGCAAGGAGGTGATCGTGCGCGTGAACGATCGCGGGCCGTTCTCGCCGGGACGCGTCATCGACCTTTCGTACACGGCCGCCCTGAAGCTGGGCGTGCTGAACGGCGTGGCGGCGGTGGAGATCACCCGCATCACCGACGACGACATCCGCAGCGGCGTGGCGCTGCGCAAGCCTTCGGCGCCCGCGAACGGGCTCAATCCACTGCCCGTCGATGCGTCGGTGGTGGTGGCGGTGGCAGATGCGCAAGGTGCCGGCGTGGACACCGGCGCGCTGACCGCGGCGCAATCGCCCACCGGCACGCCCGGCGTCGACCTGGGCGCGGCGGCGGCGGTGGACGCGGCGGCGGCCGTGCCCGGCCGCGTGACCACGGTCACGCAGACGGTGGTGGCGGAGGTCGCGCCCGCGCGCGCGCCCGTCACGCTCCCGTCCGTCGCGCGCGGGGACAAGCCCGACGAGCGCG
>JBBQYL010000415.1:0-2089 GCA_038208735.1 Burkholderiales bacterium | reverse complement strand
GCCCTAACTCTGCTCGCGGCGTAGACACCGGAGACATACGACGCGGAGGCGTTGATCGTCCCGGATTGTGAAATATAGAGGTCCGGCGCCGGTGCCAACGTGAGTGCCGCCCCAGGGCTGTTCAACGCTCAATACATGAGTCGCATGCCCAGGACCGCGTCGATGCCGCCGAAGGCGATGCGATGCCGTGCATCGGTGACGTTACGAACGTGATTGAAGCGCAGAATGTTGGCGGCAAACGAGCGCAGGCGCGCGAAGATGCCCGGGTTGCAGCGGATGCGGCTGGCGTCCTCGGCGAAGCTGCCATCGCGCACATAGTGCGAGCGATTCTCGATGCTCCAATGGTCCCGGATGGCCTTGGCGCAGACGGCGGCGGACAGAACGATGTCGCTGACGAAGAACGCAGTCTCGCTGGTGGCGCGCCACAGCCCGGTTGCAGCGGAACGGGTCAGGGTGTCGCGACTGACGCGGATCACCGCCCGCACATGCCCAGCCCACTCGGTGTCGGCCCAGCCGTCGCCTGGCGCGAACACCTCGACGCAACGGACCTCGTCGCGTGAGCGCCGTTTCTTGTCGGCTGTGCGGGCGCTGTCGAGCGGCGCGGTGGTCTCGCACAGCGCCGTGACGGCGTGGTGCAGAGCGGGCTGGTTGCCTTTGAGCTGGGCGATCAGATGAACGCCGCTTGCGGCAGCCTGCTCGAAGGCTTTTTTTGGCAGTGCATGGCGTCGACGGTGACCAGAGCGCCGGTCAGGCCGAGCGCACCGAGCAGGCTGTGCACGGCCGGGATCTCGTTGGATTTGTCGTCGCATTCGAGGTGCGCCAGCACCAGCGCCGTATCGGCAGCGAAGGCGCTGAGGATGTGCGCGGCGCGGCGGTCGTGAAAATTGTCAAAGCTGCGCCGCAAGGTCTTGCCGTCGATGGCGACATGGCGCTGGCCACTGGCCTTGGCCGCGGTGTTCAACGCGGCGGCATGGCGACGAAACACCGCCTCCACCGAGGCGGCATCGAGTTGCCGAAGGATGCCGCGGATCGTCGTGTAGGCGGGCGGCCTACGCCATTTCAAGCCGAACGCGTCGCGCAGCCGGGCGAGGTGGATGTCGATAAAGCTGTGAACTGTGCGGTAGGAATTGGCGCCGGCGACAATCGCCAAGATCGCGAACAGCACGACGTGCGGCAGGCGATACAATTTGCCCTCGGCCCGTCGAGGGTCCTCAATATCTGCCAACAAGCTGAGCAACGGAGAGAACGGCGCCATGGCAACCCCGCTGTGGCTGGGAAGGTTGCCCGACAAGGAGTCAGACGCATCCGCGTCGCGGAAATCGCTATGCCGCCATCACAGGGCGGTTGGCATGATCGTGTGGCATTTCGGACTCACTGCCCGCCGGGCCGCCGGAAGAAGAAGAACAGAGCGTTGAACAGCCCTGGGCGTGGGCCGCGCACCCTCTATGGGCCGTGACCCAAGGGTGGTGAACATTGACGAACTATCGGAGCGCACAGTGAAAACGTTCAACGATCAATCAAACGAAATGCCGCGTCGACGCCTTATAGAGCGGTTCGGCATTGGTGCCGCGGCGGCGGGTCTTCTCGCCCCTTTAGCAGCCGGAGGCGCTGCTTTTTTTGGTCGTGCTCCGGACGCCGACGCGGCCTCGATCACCGACGCGGACATCCTGAATTTCGCCCTCAACCTCGAGTATCTTGAGGCGGAGTTCTATCTTCGCGCCGTCTTTGGAAAGGGCATACCGCCTGATCAGACGGACGGCACGGGCAAGCGCGGCAGTGTCACTGGCGGAAGCCAGGTGCCATTCTCGGACCCGAACGTCCAGCAATATGCTGAGGAGATAGCGCTGGACGAACTCGCCCACGTCAAGCTCTTGCGCGGTGCGTTGGGAGGCAAGGCCGTGGCACGCCCCATGATCGATCTCGACCACAGCTTCACGACGGCGGCCCGACTGGCTGGCCTAGTCGGACCAACCGGCACGTTCAGCCCCTTCACTGACGACACCAGCTTCCTGCTTGGCGCCTATATATTCGAGGATGTCGGGGTAACGGCCTATCACGGAGCGGCGCCATTGATCCGCAACAAGGCCTT
>JBBQYL010000414.1:0-2095 GCA_038208735.1 Burkholderiales bacterium | reverse complement strand
CACTGGCCCGCGTTTACGCGGAACTGAACGCGACGCGCCCGACCGCCGTGAACCTCCGCTGGGCGCTCGACCAGGTCCGTGCGGCCGTCGAGCCGCTGCCGCCGTCCGAGCGCGCTGCCGCCGCGTACCGGCGCGCGGGCGAGCTCGCGGACGATGACGTCGAGACGTGTCGGCGCATCGGCGTGCACGGCCTCGGGCTCATCCGCGACATCCACGCACGCACGCAGAAGACCGTGCAGGTGCTCACGCATTGCAACGCGGGCTGGCTGGCCACGCTCGACTACGGCACTGCGCTCTCGGGCATCTACCAGGCGCACGACGCGGGCCTTCCGGTGCATGTCTGGGTGGACGAGACGCGGCCGCGCTCGCAGGGCCTGCTCACCGCGTGGGAGCTGCAGCAGCATGGCGTGCCGCACACGCTCATCCCGGACAACGCAGGCGGCCACCTCATGCAGCACGGCCAGGTCGATCTCTGCATCGTGGGCACCGACCGCACCACCTCGCAGGGCGATGTCTGCAACAAGATCGGCACGTACCTGAAGGCGCTCGCAGCCAAGGACAACGGCGTGCCCTTCTACGTGGCGCTGCCGCACTCGACCATCGACTGGACCCTCAAGGACGGCGTGCGCGAGATCCCCATCGAGGAGCGCAGCGAGCGCGAGGTCCACGAGGCGTCGGGCCTGCTGCCCGACGGGACGCGCACGCTGCTGCGGCTCAGCCCGCCCGGCATCCGCGCCGCCAACCCCGCCTTCGACGTGACGCCCGCGCGGCTGGTCACCGGGCTCATCACCGAGCGCGGCGTGGCGCCTGCGACCACCGAGGGCCTGCTGTCGCTGTACCCCGAGCGCCGCCCGTGACGCACGCCGAGGCCAGCCAGCAGCTGTTGACCTGCGCGCGCAAGCTCAACGCCTCGGGGCTCAACCGGGGCACCAGCGGCAACCTGTCGGTGCGCGTGCCGGGCGGCTTCCTGCTCACGCCCTCGGGCATGGACTACGACGGGCTGGTCGAGTCGGACCTCTGCGCGCTGGATGCGGACGGCGCGCCGGTGAGCGGCGCGCGCAAGCCGTCGAGCGAGTGGCGCATCCACGCCGACCTGTTTCGCCTGCGGCCCGAGGTGAACGGCATCGTGCACGCGCACCCCATGTTCTCCACGTCGCTCGCCATCCTTCGCCGCGACCTGCCCGCGGTGCACTACATGATCGGCGTCGCCGGCGGCCCGACGGTGCGCTGCGCGCAGTACGCGACCTTCGGCACCCCCGAGCTCTCGGCGTTCGTGCAGCAGGCGCTGGAGGGCCGTAAAGCGGCGCTGATGGCCAACCACGGCCTGATCGCGGTGGGTGAGACCCTCGCCGAGGCCTTCAAGGTGGCCCGCGAGATCGAGTCGGTCGCCGAGCAGTACTGGCGCGCGCTGCAGGTCGGCACGCCGATCATCCTCGACGATGAGGAGATGGCGCGCGTGGTGGAGAAGCTGCGCACCTACGGCCAGGGCTGCTGACGCGCGACAAACACCCGATGTGTTGAGCAGTGCAATCGAGCGCGCTTGTCCTTGACGCCTGCGACGCGCTGGGGTTGTGTCGCGCGCTCAATTTTTCCATTGGAGTCGCACATGAACGCAGTGCTGGTGTTGGCCTCGCTCTCCCTCGCTGCGGGTCCTGTGGCCGTCGCGCCCGCCGCGCCGTCCGAGGCCGAGTCGGCCGCGCTTCAGAAGGTCACGCAGGCCGCCGACGCGGCGCAGCGCGCGGCCGAGGCGGCGCAGCGCGCCGCCGAGGCCGCCGAGAAGATGGCGCGCGACAACAAGGCCATCACCGACCAGATGGCGTCGGACCGCGCGAAGGTCGAGGCCGCGCAGTCGGCGGCGGCCGCCGCGGAGAAGGCGGCCACGGAGAAGGCGCTCGCCGACAAGGCGGCGGCCGCCGCCAAGCCGCCCGACCTGGGCTGGAGCGGCACGGCCAACCTGGCGCTCATCTCCCTCACGGGCAACGCCGACACGCTGACGCTGAGCTTCGGCGGCACCATCGAGCGCAAGTGGACCGAGTGGATCTTCTCGGCCAAGGCCAGCGCGATGTACGGCCAGGCGCGCCCCTCGGGCGACGGC
>JBBQYL010000413.1:0-2123 GCA_038208735.1 Burkholderiales bacterium | reverse complement strand
CCGTCAGCTCTGTCAGCTCCTCGTCCGTCAGCAAAATCTCGATAGCAACTCGCACGATCAAACCCCGCTTCTGCCTGTAGTAGAGCATTGGAGGCGGGGGATTCATTTAAGTTCCCTCAAGATCGCAACACTACACTAGGTGGAATGACCAGTCACCGGCGCATCGCATTGCGCCGCTGGCGGCGCGGCAGTAGTCTTCGCGGGCCCCCAAAAGAAACCCATGGAGACTTGCCGATGACGACATCGATTCGCCGTCGGGCGCCCGTGCTGGCGCTCGCCTGTTTCATCCCGCTGGCCGCCAGCGCGTCCACCGCCTGCGACCGACTGCTGCGGCAGTTCGGCCCCGCGCTGGCGGACGCCACCTGCGTGGACAGCGCCGACCTCACCACCACCAACCCCGACACCACGCCGGCCAACAATTCCGTCGCCGGCCTGCCGGCGTTCGCGTTCACGCCGCAGACCGATCGCGCCACGATCGCGCCCAGCGCGGCCAAGCGCGCGCCCGTCACGAAAGTGGTCCCGGGCCTGCAGCTCGATGGCCGCATCGCGTCCGATCCCACCGGACAGGCGCGCTTCCTGTTGCGCCTGCCGAAGGAGTGGAACGGCAAGCTCGTGGTGGCCGGTGCCTCGGGCACGCGCAGCGAGTTCAACGGCGACTTCTCGTGGAGCGATTACGTGGTGCAGAAGGGCTACGCCTACGCGTCGCAGAACAAGGGCGTGCTCAACCTGCAGCTGTCCGCCGCCACCGATCCGCTGGCCTGCCGGCTGAACCCGGTGTCGCCCACCTACGTCAACTTCTACGACGACGGCGCGAACCAGCCGTTCTCGCGCTGGGCCGAATACATGGTCAAGGCCGCGCGGCTCGCGCGCCAAGGCGTCATCTCGAACTACGGCCACGAGGCGCGCTTCGTCTACGCCGTGGGCACGTCCAACGGCGGCTACCAGGTGCGCCGCGCCATCGAGACCGCACCCGAGCTGTTCGACGGCGGCGTCGACTGGGAGGGCACTTTCGTGGACGAGCACGCGCCCAACCTGCTCACCGACCTGCCGGCGGCCGTCCTCAACTACGCCGACTACGCGGCCGCCGGCCTCGACGCCAACAGCACCGCGGCGAAGAACATCCGCGCGGCCGGCTACCCGCCCGACATCGTCGCCAGCCCCACGTCCACGCTGTGGACCCGCTACTGGGCGCAGTTCTGGGAGGTGACGCAATGCCAGTGGCAGAAGCGGCTCGACGCGGCGTACGACACGTATGGGCCATCCCCGGGCTCGGGCACCGGCACCTACAACTACGTGTCGCGCCTGTCGGCATCCGACGTGGGCGCGCAGGTGGCCTCGTTCGCCACCACGGGCCGCATCCAGCGTCCACTGATCACGGTGGCCGGCACCATGGACGCGCTGCTGCCCATCGACCACCATGCGCGTGCCTACGCCCGCAAGGTGGCGGCGGCGCAGTCCAACGACGGCTGGGGCTGGGGTCCGCGCCACGACGAGCGCGACGCGCCGTACCGCCTCTACGAGGTGCAGAACGGCAACCACATCGAGACGTTCCAGGACTCGTTCCCGCAGCTGGCGCTGATCGAGCCCGTGGCGCATTCGGCGTTCGACCTGCTGGTGGCACACGTGGAGAGCCACGCGCAGCTGCCGGCGAGCCAGTGCGTGGCCAAGGGCACCAACATCGCGTCGACGCCCGGACAGCCGGGGCATTGCGCGGCGTTGTACGTGCCTTGACGAGCGCTGGCGACCTGGTGCGGATGTTCAGCAAGCCAACCTGGGTGCCCAAAGCTCGTATTTTCTCATCGAGAATCCTTGCCATTGCAATGCATTGCATTGCATTGCATTGCATTGCGATGCAGATCGACGGCGCGTAGATTCTGCAGGGCTGGCTATACGCCTTGTTCATGTGGCAGTGGTACGGTACTGCACTTGAGGTCGCAGACAAGAAGCGCCGTCAGCGCGAGGCGGGGGGAACGAGCCCGGCGGCCGACGTTGAAATGCGAGCCTGAACAGCCGCGAAACGTTGTCGTCACGACGCATGCTCCGAGCCGCGCGAGTCAGTGTCAGCAGGGAGCACCACGCCGACGCGCGCGGCTGGCAACAACCATCACGCCGGTAAGCAGCAT
>JBBQYL010000412.1:0-2172 GCA_038208735.1 Burkholderiales bacterium | reverse complement strand
CGCGCTCGTACTGGCCGTTGCGGTACAGCACCTCGGCCAGGTTGACGGCGATCGTCGGGTTGGCCGGGTCGAGCTCGTAGGCCCGCGACAGCGTCTTCTCGGCCTCCTGCGGCTGGCCGGCGCGCAGCTGGCAGATGCCCTGCACGAGCAGGGTGCGCGCCCCCTGGCGATAGCTGGGCTCGGCGATGGCCAGCATGAACTGCGCGTTGGCGTCGGCGAAGCGGCCCTGCTGGCACAGCGTCCAGCCGTAGTTGTGCATCAGGTCGGCGTCGTGCGGGGCCAGTTGGCGCGCGCGCTGGAAACTCTCGTCGGCCTTGTCGGCGTCGCCCAGCGACGCGTAGATGAGGCCGCGCAGGCCATAGGCCGCCGGGTTGTTCGGCTTGGCCTGCAGCGCCTGCTTGACCTGGTCGAGCGCGTCGGTGGGCTGGTTGCGGCCGAGGTAGGCCTGGGCCAGCTCCATGCGCGTGTTGGACAGGCGGTCGGCGTTGGTCTGGTCGGACGCCGTCTTGATGTCGTCGTCACCCGTGCTGCGGTAGGGGCGCGGCGCGGGGCCGCCGGTGGTCACGCACCCCGCCAATCCCATCAGCAGGCCTGCCGCCGCAAGCGCGGCCCTCATCCGACGCGACGCTCTGGCTGGCCCGATGACGAGATGCATGCGATGGTGGCTCACTGCTTGGGGGTGGAGGGTATGGCGACGATGGGAATGGCGCGGGTCATGCGGCGTTGCGCGTCGGTGCGATCCTGCACCTCGCCCGCCAGTTGACCACACGCGGCGTCGATGTCGTCGCCGCGCGTCTTGCGAATGGTGGTGACCAGGCCCGCCTCGAGCAGCACCTCGCCGAACGCGCGCACGCGCGCATCGGACGAACGCTTGAGGCCCGACTCGGGAAACGGATTGAACGGGATCAGGTTGAACTTGACCGGCAGCCGGTTCTTGACGAGGTTGACGAGCGCCCTGGCCTGCGCCGGCGTGTCGTTGACGCCGTCGAGCATGCAGTACTCCATCGTGATGAAGTCGCGCGGCGCCGCGTCGAGGTAGCGCTCGCAGGCGCCCAGCAGCTCGTCGATGGGGTACTTCTTGTTGATCGGCACGAGCTGGTCGCGCAGCTCGTCGTCGGGGGCGTGCAGCGACACGGCCAGCGCCACGGGGCAGTCTTCGCGCAGGCGGTCGATCATCGGCACCACGCCGGAGGTCGACACCGTGACGCGGCGGCGCGACAGGCCGTAGCCGTGGTCGTCGAGCATCATGCGCAGGGCCGGCACCAGCTGCGAATAGTTCTGCAGCGGCTCGCCCATGCCCATCATCACCACGTTGCTGATGGCGCGCTCGTTGGGGCCAAGGCCCAGCTTGGCCTTGGTGAGGTGCTCGGCCTGCCACAGCTGGGCGATGATCTCGCCGGTGGTGAGGTTGCGGCTGAAGCCCTGGTGTCCGGTGGAGCAGAAACGGCAGCCGACGGCGCATCCGGCCTGGGACGAGATGCACAGCGTGGCGCGATCGTCCTCGGGGATGTAGACCGTCTCGACCGCGTTGCCCTGGCCGACGTCGAACAACCACTTGCGGGTGCCGTCGGCCGAGGTCTTGTCGGTGATCGTGGTGAGCGGGCGGACTTCGGCGACACCGGCGAGCTTCGCGCGCAGCGAGCGCGCGAGGTCGGTCATGTCGTCGAAGTTGCCCACGCCGCGATGGTGGATCCAGCGGAACAGCTGGGTCGCGCGGAACGCCTTCTCGCCCACGCGCTCGCAATACGCCTTGAGGGCGGTTTGATCGAGGTCGAGCAGGTTGTCAGTCATGGTGCACCCTTGGCGCTATGCGCCTTCCCGCCGAGCGGGAGCATTCGCCCTTGGGGCGGCCCGGCGGGCTCATCGTCGTCATCGCGAGCTTTCCATTGGTTCCGGCCCGAACGAGCCGGACCTCACGCGCGAATCAACGCGAGTGGATTTGCATGCCGGGGAAGAAGAACGCGATTTCGTTCGCGGCGGTCTCGGCGGCGTCGGAGCCGTGAACGGCGTTGGCGTCGATGGAGTCGGCGAAGTCGGCGCGGATCGTGCCCTTCTCGGCCTTCTTCGGATCGGTGGCGCCCATCAGGTCGCGGTTCTTCAGGATGGCGCCTTCGCCTTCGAGCACTTGCACGAACACGTGGCCGGAGATCATGAAGCCGACCAGGTCCTTGA
>JBBQYL010000411.1:0-2193 GCA_038208735.1 Burkholderiales bacterium | reverse complement strand
GCCAGGCGCGCGGCGGCCGTGTCCAGCCGCTGGGCGTGGGCCTGCAGGCGCTGCTCCACGCGCGCGCTCAGCCGGCGTGCCGAGGCGGTGAGCGCCTCCAGTACCACCGAGCGCTCGACGGCCACGGCCTCGGCCGCGGCGGTGGGCGTGGCGGCGCGCAGGTCGGCCACCAGGTCCACCAGCGTGACGTCGGTCTCGTGGCCCACGCCGCTCACCACCGGGCGCGACAGCGTGTCGAGCGCGCGCACCACGCGCTCGTCGTTGAAGGCCCACAGGTCCTCCAGCGAGCCGCCGCCGCGGCAGAGGATCACCACATCGACCTCGTTGCGGCGCTCCACCTGGGCCAGCGCGGCCACCAGCGCCGCGGGGGCGTCGGCGCCCTGCACCAGGCTCGGATAGACGATCACCTGCACGTGCGGCGCGCGCCGCGCGAGCGTGGCCACGACGTCGTGCAACGCGGCGCCCGCGGTGGACGTGACCACGCCCACGGTGCGCACGAACGGCGGCAGCGGCCGCTTGCGCGCGGGGTCGAACAGCCCCTCGGCCGAGAGCCGGGCGCGCAGGCGCAGGAATTCCTCGTACAGCTGGCCCGCGCCGAGCCGTTGCATCGACTCGACCACCATCTGCAGCTCGCCGCGCGCCTCGTACACCGCCAGGCGGCCGCGCAGCTCCACCTGCAGGCCGTCCTGCAGCGGCACGTTGCTGAGCATGGCGGCGCGCTTGAACATCGCGCAGCGCAGCGCACCGGCGCCGCCCGACGCGTCCTTCAGCGTGAAGTAGCAATGGCCGCTGGAGGCGCGCGTGGTGCCGCTCAGCTCGCCGCGCACCGTCACCGAGCCGAAGCGCGCCGACAGCGCGTCGCCGGCGGCCAGCAGCAGTGCCGAGACGCCCCAGGCGGTGGGCCGGGCGGGCGGCGCCGCGGGGCCTCCACCGGCCGCCTGCGAACCGAATCCGGGCACCGCGAACGGGTCAGCCATCAGCACGCCTCCGTAGCACGAAACGAGGGGACAAACCCTGGTACTCCACAATTTTGATGATTGTGACCGAACGTACGAATCGTCGTACCGGCGCCGTCACCATCACGCAAGTGATTGATTTTCATGAACTTTTTATTGCCTCATTTTTGAGCAACCCAATCCGGAGCCCCAAAATTGGCGGGTTCCGGGCCTCTCAGGCCAAGTTACCCACAAAGTTTTCCACAGATCGTGTGGATGGGTGGAAAACTCGTTCCGGCGCTTTCAGCAGGCGGGTCGCCCGGGCGCGCCGGGGACACGTCGTGTTTCAATCGTCCGGCCCGCCGGGGGCCGGTCCGGTGAGATGGGAACAGGGCTTCTCAAGCCATAATCCGCCGGTGCATCCGGCGACCCGGCCTCGGGCCCGATGCGCTTTCCAGTCCACATGTCGAAGGGGTTGATTTGCTCAAGATCGTACAAGAGGCCGGCTGGCCGATCTGGCCGCTGATTCTTTGCTCGATTGCCGCGGTGGCGCTCATCGTCGAGCGCTTCATGGCGCTGCGCACGGCGCGCGTCGCGCCCGGCTACCTGCTGGGCGAGGTCATCGCCGTCACGCGCAACGGCCTGCCCAACGCCGACGTCGTCGCCAAGCTGGCCGACAACTCGCTGCTGGGCAGCGTGCTGGCTTCGGGCCTGAAGCTGCTGGCGATCGATCCGCGCGCCGGCGAGGTGCAGTTGCGCCAGACCTTCGAAGGCGCCGGCCGCGACGCCGCGCACCGGATGGATCGCTACCTGAACGCGCTGGGCTCCATCGCCGCCGCGGCGCCGCTGCTGGGCCTGTTCGGCACCGTGGTGGGCATGATCGAGATCTTCGGCTCGCAGGGCGGCGGCAACACCAACCCGGCGGAGCTCGCGCACGGCATCTCCACGGCGCTGTACAACACGGCCGCGGGGCTGATGGTGGCCATCCCCTCGCTGATGTTCTACCGCTACTTCCGCGGCCGCGTCGACGACTACCTGCACACGCTGGAGCAGTCGTCCGAGCAGTTGCTCACCCAGCTGGTGCGCGTGATGGCCGGCAACCGTCCGTCGGGCCTGGGCAAATGAACTTCCGCAAGCCCCGTCCGGAAGATCCGGAGATCAACCTCATCCCGTTCATCGACGTGCTGCTGGTGATCCTGATCTTCCTGATGCTGTCGACCACGTACTCGAAGTTCACCGAGCTGTCGGTGACGCTGCC
>JBBQYL010000410.1:0-2229 GCA_038208735.1 Burkholderiales bacterium | reverse complement strand
CGAGCCGTCATCCACCAGCACGATCTCGGCCGTGCCCCCCAGCGCGTCGAGCACGGCACCGACACGCTTCACGAACTCGGGCAGGACGCCCTCCTCGTTGAAGCAGGGCGCAACGATGGACAGCGCGGGCCGGACAGAGTCGGTCATCGCTAGAGCAATAGCCGAACCATGGGCGGACGCAACTTCCCCCTTTACCAGGCGATGCGCACGCCTCCGGAAAGCACGTGGCTCGTGTTGCCTCCCGCGAATTCCCCGTCGTAGCGAAGATAGACGCTGGTCGCCTCGGCGATCGCCGTGGAGGCCGCAAGACCAAGGATGGCGCCGTCACGCGGCGCTTGGGCGCCCGCCACGGTGAAGGAGAAGGCTGGCGCGCCCGCGAAGCTTGCGTTCACCGCCCGCGATGTGTCGGCGTATTCGTGGCTCCAGCCCACGCGGAACACGAGCCCGAGCTTTTCCCGCCAGCCGAGATCGGCCTTGCCGCCGAACTGCGCGCCGAGAACACTGCGCAGCGAGTTGGTGGTTTGCGCCGCCACCGTGAGATCGAGCGAGTCCGCCCCGCTTTCGCTAAAGCCCGCCTGTGTCGCCGTCGCCCCTTGCATGCGTGCGAAGGGAGTAACGAAGGAGTCGAGCATCCCGCCAAAGTCGAACCGGTAACCACCCTCGAGCTGCCCGAAGAACTGGTTGGCGCGCGTCACACCGATTGCGGTCCGTTGTGCAAGGCCACTTATCGAAATCGGCCGCATCATCTGGTTCTCGCTGCGCGCATATCCCGCGAAGGCATCGACGTAAAACGCATCCATGCTCCAGTTGCCGTACAATCCTACCTGGGCGGTGTTGCTGGAGCCGCGACCCGGTATCGACTGCATTGTCGCCGTAGCGCTGGTATATCCACCCGCGACGCCCAGCGTGAAGCCCGAGTCGAAGCGCCGGTCGAGGCCGGCAGAAAATCCTCCGATGCCAAAGTTGAGGCCCGACGCCGTGGCACTGCCCGCAACCGTGCCGACACCGCCCAGCGCTCCACCCCATGCACTCCAGTGATAATCCGGCACGTCACAGGCAACGTCGCACGCATCGGCCAAAGCGATACGGCCGGCTGTGCCGATGCTCTTGGCGTTTGTCCCGGCCTGCTGGGCGAGATTGTTCATGAAGAGCTGGGCAGTCTGCACGCCGGTCGTGGCGAAGCCCGCATAGTTTTGGCCGCTGACTGCGTCGAACGCCGCGGGCGCCTGTTCGGTGCTCAGGAGGCTGAATGCGCCGATGACGGTTGCGAAGTCGCCGCTGGCGGTCGCCACACTGGCGTCGAGCACTCCACCGACCGCCGCCTGATTGGGTGTCTGGGCGCCGCGGGCAAATCCACCAGGCGTCACGGTCAATGTCACATCGTTCGCGCCATAGTCGAGGGACGTCTGAAGAAAAGGATAGTTGCTCGTGGAGCCGGCGAAAGTTCCCGTCCGGCCGCCGCTCGCCGTCACGATCGTGAAGCTGCGCCGGGGCAGGAAGTTTCCAGCTTGCAGAATCGCCTGAACGGTTCCGCCGAGGGTGGCAGTCCCCGCGCCTCCCGTGACGTTTGCGCTGGACGCCGCGGTGGTCGACGCCATGACCTGGTAAATGCTCCCGCCGTTGAAAGTCAGGCCGTTGTGGACGGTCAGTGTGCCGATCGCATTGTTGCCGGGCGCCAACATGCCATTCACCGTCGTCTGCGGCAGTGTGCCGGTGCCGCGCACGGTGCCGGCGGCATCGATCTGCAGGTTACTCGAACTGCCGATCGAGCCGGTCACGGTCATCGTGCCGTCGTTCACCGTGGTGCTGCCGGTATAGGCCGAGGTACCGGCGATCGTGAGCGTTCCGGCGCCATACTTGATCAGCGGTCGCGCACCGGTCAGAAACGACGCATCCGGCGCGGAGTCGTTGTCGGCCAGTCCGTACTTCAACACAGATGCCGTCGAGAAGTAGCTGGTGACGTCGTACAACGTCCAGATGCCCCGGCCCCACAGTCCGACCGCCAGCACATCGGCCGTAGAGTTGTAGGCCAGCAGGTTCACGATCGTGTTCGGCAGGCCCCGTCCGAAGGCCGCCCAGCCGCTCAGCGTTCCGGTGCCGTCGCTCATCGCCACCGCGATCGGACTGAGCGCCGCGGTGCTCGACGGAAGGCCGCCTACCAGCAGCGCATTGACGCCGTTATTGGCGATGAATTCGACCGACGTTGGACGAGCGATGTTGAGGGCGGTG
>JBBQYL010000409.1:0-2258 GCA_038208735.1 Burkholderiales bacterium | reverse complement strand
CACAGGAAGCGCACGACCTGTCGCAGGTCTGCGAGGCCCACTTCTACATGGCCGAGGACGCGCTGCTGCGCCAGCGCGGAGACGCCATCGCGCTGTTCCGCCAGGCGGCCGCGGAGTGCCCGCAGAACTTCCACGAGTACGAGGGCGCGGTGGCCGAGCTGCGCGCGGCCGGCGTGACGCTGCAGGCGCCCGGGCCGGCAGTGGCGGCCGGGCCGACGGTGACGGCCGCACCGGCGCCGCAGACGCCGCTCGCATCCGCACCCGCGCCCGCGCCCGCGCCCTGACGACTCACTTCAGCTCGGTGCTGTAGTTCGCCGGTATCCACTGCCACGCCTTGCCCGCCGCGCGCAGGTGGCCCAGGCCGGGAAACTGCAGGTGCGCGGCGCCCACCAGCGCGCCCTCCGTCGCGGCCAGCTTGAACACGGCGTCGCGCGATCGCTCGGCGGCCTTCGGGTCGCTGTCGTATGCGATCGTCACGCCCGGCTCGGCGAACTGCACTGCGGCCACGTGGACGAGGTCGCCGATCACCAGCAGTCGCTGGCCCTTGCTCTCGACCGCGTAGGACGTATGGCCCACGGTATGGCCGTGGCTGGCCAGCGTACGGATGCCCGGCACCGGCTCGCCGTCGGCCTCGAAGGGCTGGTACTTGCCGGCGGCCACGTACGGGTTGACCGACGCCATCGCGCCCTGGAAGAAGCCCTTCATGCCCTCGGGCGCGGCCGCCAGGTTGGCCTGCGACAGCCAGAAGTCGGAGTCGCGCTTGTCGGCGTGCAGCGTGGCGTTGGGAAACACGCGCTGGCCGTCGGCCGACAGGCCCCCCACGTGGTCGGGGTGCATGTGCGTGACGAAGATGTCGTCCACCTGCTCGGGCTGGTAGCCGGCCGCGCGCAGGTTGGCCAACAGCTTGCCCACGGTGGGCCCGAACAGCGGGCCGGCGCCCGCGTCGATCAGCACGAGACGCGTGCCGGTGTTGACGACGAAGGCGTTGACCGAGGTCTCCACCGGCCCCTTGACGAAGGCCCTGGCCAGCGCGGCGTCCGTCGTGGCGGCCGGCTCGGCCAGCAGCTTGGCCACGTCGAGGTCGATGGTGCCGTCGCTCAGCGCGGTGATCTCGAAGTCGCCCAGCATCGTGCGATAGAAGCCCGGGGCCTGGGTGCGTTGCTGTGGCGCGGCGGCCGACGCGGTGGCCGGCACGAGCAGCAGCGTGGCACCGCCCGCGGCAAGCGCGGCGGCCAGCACGGTGGCGTTGAACAGTTGTCGGAAGCGGTTCATGAAGATCTCTTTTCGTGTTGTGGTCGAACGATGGCACGATTGTGTTGGCCGCGCCCGAGGACCTGCTGCAGCACGACTGCATCACCGTGGTGACGGCCGCGCTCGCCGGCCCGGCGTGGCGCTTCGCCGGCGTGCGCCGCGGAGCCGCGCTGCCCGTCACGGGCAAGCTGCGCACCGACGACAAGGACTGCGCGTTGCAGGCCGCGCTCGCGGGCATCGGCATCGCGCACCTGGCGAGCTGGGTGGTGAGCGACGACATCGTGGCCGGCCGCCTGGTGCCGCTGTTTCCCGACGCGCCAAGTCCCGACTCCGTGGTGATGCCCACCATCCACGCGCTGCGCATGCCAGGGCGCTCGTACGAGGCCAAGGCACGGCTGTTCATCGCGCACCTGCGCGAGCAGATCGGCGAGGTGCCCTACTGGGACGTGGCGATCGACAGAGAAGGGCCTGCCTCCGCCCGGCATCATTCGCCGCGACGCCAAGCGCCCTCCGGAGCGGTGCCTGACCCTATCCCCGCCCGCGCCCCGTCCGCACCGCGGGCAAGGCGGCCATCAGCTCGTCCAGGATCGCCGTGAACTCCACGCCCTTTGCGCCCTCGCGCGTGACGCGAAACCCGAGCCGCCGATGGAACGCCATCGACAGCCGGTTGGTGCGATAGACGTTGCTGCGCAGCGCCGTGATGCACCGGCGCGCGGCCAGGCCGGCGATCTGCGAGAACAGGTCGCGGAAGACGTTCGCGTCGCGATGCGCGGGGTGGGTGTTGAAGCCCAGCACGAACCACAGCCCGTCGTCCTCGGGACGCAGCATCGCCCGCAAGCTCGGTGTGCTCGCGCAACGTCAGCAGGTCGAGGGACAGCAGTTCGTCGACGTCGGTCATCGGGCCGGAGGCTGGAACCGCGCGTCCCCGAACTGCCACAGCATGAAGCTCCAGCGATCGGCGTCGGTCTCTTCGCGCTCGGACTTCGTGCTGCCGATGCCGTGGCCGC
>JBBQYL010000408.1:0-2275 GCA_038208735.1 Burkholderiales bacterium | reverse complement strand
CATCTTCCAGCTGGGCAATACCAGCTACCGTATCCTGCGCATCGAGCCGGGGCGCGTGCGCGTGGAGGACGCCAAGGGCGCGCCGCCCAACATCCCGTTCTGGCTGGGCGAAGCGCCCGGGCGCAGCGACGAGCTGTCGTTCGCGGTGGCACGCCTGCGCGCCGAGGTGGGCGACAACGTGACGCGCCTGGGCATGGCCTCCGCCATCGACGCGCTCGTCGAGCAGACCGCCGGCGGCATCGACCGCGAGGCCGCGCGCCAGATCGTCGACCACCTGGCCAGCGCGCAGGCGGTGCTGGGCGCTCTGCCCACGCAGCAGCGCATCGTGATGGAGCGCTTCTTCGACCAGTCTGGCGGCATGCAGCTGGTCATCCACTCGCCGTTCGGCAGCCGCCTGAACCGCGCGTGGGGCCTGGCGCTGCGCAAGCGCTTCTGTCGCCAGTTCAACTTCGAGCTGCAGGCCGCCGCCACCGAGGACGCGATCGTGCTGTCGCTGTCCACCAGCCACAGCTTTCCGCTGGACGAGGTGGCGCGCTACCTGCGCTCGGCCACCGCGATGGACGTGCTGGTGCAGGCGCTGCTGGACGCGCCGCTGTTCGCGGTGCGCTGGCGCTGGAACGCCACCACCGCGCTGGCGTTGCCGCGCTTCGTGGGCGGTCGCAAGGTGGCGCCGCAACTGCAGCGCATGAAGTCGGAAGACCTGCTGGCCTCGGTGTTCCCAGACCAGGTGGCCTGCGCCGAGAACCTGGCCGGCGAGCGCGAGGTGCCCGACCACCCGCTGGTGGCGCAGACGATGCACGACTGCCTGTACGAGGCGATGGACGCCGACGGCTGGCTGGCCGTGCTGCGCGGCATCGAGTCGGGCGCCATCGAGGTGATCGCGCGCGACCTGCCGGCGCCGTCGCCGCTGGCCGCCGAGGCGCTCAACGCCCGGCCCTACGCGTACCTGGACGACGCGCCCATCGAGGAGCGCCGCACGCAGGCCGTGCAGAACCGGCGCTTCGGCGATGCCGAGAACGTGGGCGAGATGGGCGCGCTCGACGCCGCCGCGATCGCCGGCGTGCGCGAGGAGGCCTGGCCGCGGGCGCGTGGCGCCGACGAGGTGCACGAGGCGCTGATGACGCTGGGCGCGATCACCGAGGCCGAGGCGCGCGACAACGCGCATTGGGAGCCGGCGTTGTCCGCGCTGGCGACGTCGGGCCGGGCCACGCGACTCGTGTCGGATGGCGGCGCGCTGTGGGTCGCGGCCGAGCGGCTCGTGCCGATGCGCCAGCTGTATCCGCAGGCAGCGCTCGAGCCGCCGATCGACGCGCCGGCCGGCTACGACGTGGCCGCCGAGTCGCCCGAGGAGGCCTTGCGCGAGTTGCTGCGCGCGCGGCTCGGCGGCCTCGGCCCGGTGACCGTCGACGAGCTCGTGGCGCAACTGGGCCTCCCGGGCGGCGAGGTGGAGTTCGCGCTGGCCGCGTTGCAGGTCGAGGGCACCGTCTTCCAGGGCCATGTCACGCCGGGCCTGGCCGACGTCGAGTGGTGCGAGCGCCACCTGCTCGCGCGTATCCACCGCTACACGCTGGGCCGCCTGCGCCGCGAGATCGAGCCCGTGGAGCCGCGCGACTTCGTGCGCTTCCTGTTCGAGTGGCAGCACGTGGCCGGCGCCTCGCGCGTGAGCGGGCCCGAAGCGCTGCCGGCGGTGCTGACGCAGCTGGAGGGCTTCGAGGCCCCGGCCTCGCTGTGGGAGGCCGAGGTGCTGCCGGCCCGCGTGAAGGACTACGCGTCGGCGTGGCTGGACGACCTGTGCACGGCGGGCCGCACGATGTGGACGCGCCTTCGCCCGCTGGCCAGCGGCGCGCAGGGCGGCGGCCGCGCGTCGCTGCGCACCACGCCCGTCCTGCTGCTGCCGCGACGCGCGGCGCCCACCTGGTCGCTGTTGGCCGCGGCGTCCGCCGACGAGGAGCCGCTGGGCGGCCGTGCGCAGCGCGTGTTCGACCTCCTGGAGGCCAGCGGCGCGTCGTTCTTCGACGAGATCGCCGACGGCGCCCGCCTGCTGCGCGCCGAGCTGGAGGACGCGCTGGCCGAGCTGGTGGTGCGCGGCCGCGCCAACTGCGACAGCTACGCCGGCCTGCGCGCGCTGCTGGTGCCCGCGACCAAGCGCGCCACCGCGGCCTCGCGCTCGCGCCGTCGCGTGGCGTTGTTCGGCATCGAGGACGCGGGGCGCTGGAATGTGATCCGCGTGCCACGGGGGCGTGCGCCGCAGGCGAACGTCTCGGCTGAGACGCGG
>JBBQYL010000407.1:0-2318 GCA_038208735.1 Burkholderiales bacterium | reverse complement strand
GGTAGATCGGCGGCGGCCTTGTCCAGCGCTCCCATCACCAGCACCTGGTTGCGCTGGCGCATCGACACGCATTCGGTCCAGCCGCTGGCGATGTCGGTAAGGGTGAGCGTGTGCACATAGTCACCGTCGGTCTTCGGACCGCAGGTGTGTTCGACCATGTCGATCTCGAAGAACCCGGGCGGCGGGTTACCCCAATCGTTGAACGTCCTCACCGGAATGCTGCGCCGGATGGCCGCGCCGACACCCTTGCGGCGCTTGCGCTGCCCGTGGGGGCTGCATGCCCTACTTCTCGGCCTCGCCTCCTCTTCAGAACGGATTCGATGCCGCCCGGCTACGGGTTGGCAGGAGCATCCGCGGATTCGAGTGCGGTTGCCGCACCGAGGTTCAGGGGCTTGGAAACTCGATGCGCCGGGGCCTGCCGCGGGGCCGGGGCGCGATGTCGCGTCCCAACTGGATCGATAGTCGACCCTGGCCGGCGACGCCGGCGATCGGCCAGCCGCGCCGGGTGGCTTGCGAGATGGCCTGGGCTTCCCGCAGACTGACGCCTTCTTCGAGAAAACTGCGAAACGCGCCTTCGCGTTCGAAGGGCGTGTTTCCGAGCGCCCAGAAACGCGCATGGTCGACGATCAGCGGATCGCGACGCCGCCCCAGATGGTGGGCGCAACTCGACCAACGATAGTCAGCCGCGTCGGCGCACAGGCCGCTGCGTTGCGCGTGGCTGTCGATATAGCGCATGCAAGGCAGGAGCGAGTCGTCGGGATCGACCAGCGCGGCCCGGAAGCGGCCCTCCCACAGGGTGCCGGTGCGTGTGTGGCGCTTGTTGAAGGCCGCGACGTAGCGTCGGCCGAGGGATTGCATCATCGTGCTCAGGCCGTCCGCCGATTCGCGCGGCGTGGCGAGCAGGTGGACGTGGTTGTCGAGCAGGGCGTAGGCATGGACGTCGACTCGCGCCACCAGGCTGGCTTCGCGAAGATGCGCGCACCAAGCCAGGCGATCCTCGTCGTCGACGAAGATCGGCTGTCGGTTGTGCCCGATCTGCATCACGTGATGCGGCAAACCGGGAAGCGAGAGTCGGGTGAGGCGGGCCATGGCGCGCAGTTTAGCTGACCCCTTTTCGAGAGCTTTCCCTGAAGAGAGGCGCGTCTTGCAGCGACGGGTCAGGTTTCTTCGAACGATGTCCGGCCGGTGAGCCGCTGGTGCTCCTTCAAGGCGAAACGGTCGGTCATGCCAGCGATGTAGTCGGCGACGGCCCGCGGCCGGTCGTCGGCAGACTCGAACTCGTCGCTCATCTCGGCCGGGCGGTCGAGGTAGATCTCGAAGAGTTCCCGCACGACGGCGCGGGCGCGGTCGGTCTTGGCCGTGACGGCGGGGTGCCGATACAGGTTGGCGAACAGGAAGCGCTTCAGCTCGCTGCTGTCGCGGCGCATGGCGGGGCTGAATCGCATCAGGGGCGGCGCGTGTCGAACCGCTTCGGCACTCGCCGGCGCTGCCGCGGCTATGGTGGCCTGGCTGGTGGCGATGAGGTCGTAGATCATCTGCGACAGCATGCGTCGCAGGGTCTCGTGGACGAGGCGCCGGGGCGGCAGCAGACGAAGTTGAGGATGCGCATCCAGGGCTTCGTCGCGCAGGCGCGCATAGAGGGGCACGTCGTCGAGCTGAGCGTGTTCGAGCAGGCCGGAGCGCAGGCCATCGTCGACATCGTGCGTGTTGTAGGCGATCTCATCGGCCAGGTTGGTCAGCTGCGCCTCAAGGCTGGGCTGAAGGCCCGCGACGAAACGATGCCCGACGCCGCCCGGCTCGATCCGTTCCAGCTCGCTCGCCTGGGCCAGGGTGCATCGCTTGAGAATGCCTTCGCGCGTCTCGAGGGTCAGGTTCAGCCCGTTGAAATCGGGGTAGCGCAGCTCGAGTTCGTCGACGACGCGCAGGCTCTGCAGGTTGTGCTCGAAGCCGCCGTGTGCCCGCATGCAGTCGTCGAGCGCGTCCTGACCGGCATGACCGAATGGCGTATGCCCCAGGTCGTGCGCCAGGGCGATGGCTTCGACAAGATCCTCGTCGAGCCCCATCGTGCGAGCGACCGACCGTCCGAGCTGGGCGACCTCGAGCGAGTGCGTCAATCGCGTACGGAACAGGTCGCCCTCGTGGTTCAGGAACACCTGGGTCTTGTAGACGAGGCGCCGGAAGGCCGTGCTGTGGACGATGCGGTCGCGGTCACGCTGGAACTCGGTGCGCGTCGGCGCGGCAGGCTCCGCGCGCCGGCGACCGCGTGTCCTGGCCGCATCGCTGGCGAAGCCTGGACGTTCGAAAAGGGGGCTGGCAAT
>JBBQYL010000406.1:0-2325 GCA_038208735.1 Burkholderiales bacterium | reverse complement strand
TATATTGGCGAGCCAACGCGGGAAGGAACTTGGCCGGAATGATGTAGCCGTAGCCGAAAAGCCCATAACTGGCTGCCGCAACAAAGGCGCGACGCGGCACTGCGGATATTTCCGGCTCCACCGGGTCCTTGAGGACCGCGTTCGCAGCCAGCAGCGGCCAAATGAAAAATGCGAGCGCGGCGGCGGCGACGCCCATCACGATCCACGTCGAACGCGAATCCCATGCGCCGATGCCGGCGGCGAGGCCCACGAGACCGGCAAAGCCGATCCCGATGCCGACGCCGGCGAAGATGCGTCCGGACCATTGCGCCTTGTTGCGCTGGGCAAGGATCGGCATTGCCCACGCGGAGACCCCAACCAGCACGAAGGCGCTGGCCGCACCGGCGGAGAACCGAAATGCAAACCAAAGCAGCAGTGAACGGCCAAATCCCATCGCCAGAGTAAGGACGGCGACGCTGACTAGACCCCAACGGATTGCGAGCACCGGTCGAGGCGCAAAAATCATGCAGATCAGCGCGCCGGCCAGGTAGCCAAGATAGTTGCTGGTGGCGAGCCAACCTCCCTGTGCAAAGGTCAATCCCACGTCATGCTGCATCAGCGGCAGAACAGGCGTCAGTGAAAAGCGCCCGATTCCCATCGCGCTGGCCAGTGCAAGCAAGCCGACGGTTGCGACAAGGGTTGCGGAGGGGAGGGACGGTTTCTTCATGGCGCTAGATTAGGCCTGTGGAATGTTCTATAATATTGAATAATAAGGAATATTTTGTTCTCCAAATACGAACAGATCGTCGCCATGGACTTTGTTGACCTTCAGGTATTCAAGAGCGTCGTCGAAGAAGGCGGTATCATCAAAGCGGCTCGCAAGTTGCATCGCGTGCCGTCAAGCGTCACGACGCGGATCCAACAGCTCGAAATGTCATTGGGCGTGACGCTGTTCCACCGCGATCGGCAGCGGCTTCATCTTTCACCGACTGGCGAGCTGTTATTGGGTTACGCCGACAGGCTCATTCAGCTCTCCGACGAAGCGCGCGCCATTGTCTCCGGCCGGGTGCCTCGGGGCGTGCTGAAACTGGGAGCGCTGGAAAGCACGTCGGCGAGCAGGCTGCCGCGCATCCTGGCGGAGTTTCATCGCCATAACCCGGAAGTGCGCCTGGAACTGACGACCGGGACCAACGACGACCTCACGAGCAAGGTCGCCGACCGCCGGCTGGACGCCGCCTTTACGGCTGAGGCACCGTCGGCGCGTGCCTTGGAGCATATTCCGGTCTTTGCCGAACGACTGATCCTGATTTCCAACTCCGACCATCCGCTGATCAGGCGGGCGCGCGACGTGCAAGGCGCTTCGCTCATCGCATTTCCCGAAGGGTGCGCATACCGTCGCGCGTTGCAACGCTGGATTGGACGGGAAAGTCTCGCAACGTCGCGTGTGCTGGAGCTGAACTCCTACCACGCCATCGTCGCGTGCGTGGCTTCCGGTGCCGGCGTCGCCCTGATCCCCGAGTCGGTACTGGACACGATGGCGGCCGCGCATGTGCTTCGGCACGCGATTCCGAAAGCGCAAGCCAGCTTCACCACGCCACTCGTCTGGCGGCGCGGCGAGATTTCGCCGCCGGTGCTGGCGCTGCGAATGCTGATCGCGTCGTTGCCGAAGGAAAAGAAGCTACCGAAGCCGCACTAGTCACGAGCCACTAGTCACGAGCCCTGGCGCAGCCGCGCGAGCACCTTCAGTCCGCCATAGCCATCGGCCGGATCGAGGCCGGCCTTCATCTGGAACTTCTTCACCGCCTGCATGGTCTGGTTGCCGACGCGGCCGTCGTTGCCGCCGGTGTCGAAGCCGGCCTGCGTCAGACGCGTCTGCAGCTCCTGCACCTCCGCCAGCGTCAGCGTGCGCTCGCTGCCCGGGAAGGGCTGCACGAACGGGCCGGCGCCGAGGATGCGGTCGCCGAGATGTACGATCGCGAGCGCATAGTTCATCGACGGATTGTAGCTGCGCACCGCATAAAAATTCTGTCCCAGCAGGAAGCTCGGCCCGCCCGGCACGGGCGTCCACATCTGCGCGTGCGCTGAAGGCTGCGCGAACGCCTGGCCGTCCGCGCGCTTGACGCCGAGCGCCGTCCATTTCTCGTAACTGCGGCTGCCGCTGTCCGGGCCGCCGCCGGTCTTGACCTCATAGCCCCAGTGCTCGTTGCGTTTGTATTTTCCACGGTTGATCAGATAGCGCGCGCTCGAACCCAGCGCGTCGTCGGGCTTGCCGAACGGCGAGACTTTTCCGTCGCCGTCGTAGTCCATGCCGACATTGAGCCAGACTTCCGGCATCCACTGGGTGTG
>JBBQYL010000405.1:0-2341 GCA_038208735.1 Burkholderiales bacterium | reverse complement strand
TTTCCTGCGCTGCAGGAACCTGTCCGGTTTTCCTGCGCTGCAGGAACCTGTCCGGTTTTCCTGCGCTGCAGGAACCTGTCCGGTTTTCCTGCGCTGCAGGAACCCCCTGGGTTTTCCATTAATCACTCCGCTTGATTTATTCGTGCGACGTTCCCACAATGGGCCCACGCCACGCCGCCACAGAAGCGGTCGTCCATCAACGCATCGGAGACAAACCATGCTGAAGCTCGCTTCGTCCTTTCTCGCCGCGGCCGTCCTGGCCGGCACCGCCACTCTCGCGGTGAGCGCCGACCAGCCCGTGATCGGCCTGATCACCAAGACCGACACCAACCCCTTCTTCGTGAAGATGAAGGAAGGCGCCACGCAGATGGCCAAGGATCGCGGCGCCAAGCTGCTCACGGCCGCGGGCAAGCAGGACGGCGACAACGCCGCGCAGGTGACGGCCATCGAGAACATGATGACCGCCGGGGCCAAGACGATCATGATCACGGCCAACGACTCGAAGGCCATCGTGCCGGCCATCCAGAAGGCGCGCGCCAAGGGCGTGATGGTCATCGCGCTCGACAGCCCCACCGACCCGCAGGACGCCACCGACGCGCTGTTCGCCACCGACAACTACAAGGCCGGCATCCTCATCGGCGAGTACGCCAAGGCGGCCCTCGGTGGCAAGCCGGCGCACATCGTCACGCTGGACCTGCTGCCCGGCCATCCCGTCGGCGCGCAGCGCCACAACGGCTTCATGAAGGGCTTCGGCCTGGCCGCGCCGGCACAGTCGGTCAACACGCTGGGCACCGCCCCCGAGATCATCTGCCAGGCCGACAGCTACGGCGACCAGGCCAAGGGCCAGACGGCGATGGAGAACTGCCTGCAGAAGAACCCCGACGTCAACATCGTCTACACGATCAACGAGCCGGCCGCCGCGGGCGCCTACACCGCGCTCAAGCGCGCGGGCAAGGAGAAGGGCGTGATCATCGTGTCGGTGGACGGCGGCTGCGCGGGCATCCGCAACGTCAAGGCCGGCATCATCCAGGCCACCTCGCAGCAGTACCCGCTGAAGATGGCCGCGCTCGGCGTGGCCGCGGGCGTCGACTACGCCACCAAGGGCACCAAGGCGAGCGGATATACCGACACGGGTGTCACGCTGATCGCCGACAAGCCGATGGCGGGCGTCGAGAGCAAGGACTCGAAGGTCGGCGAATCGCTCTGCTGGGGCAAGTGACATGAGCACCGCAGCCCCCAATACGGAGGCGACCAAGCCGAACGTCGGCGGGCTGCAATGGCCCGCGGGACTCAACGTGGCCGTGCTCGGCCCGATCATCGCGCTGGCGCTCGCGTGCGCCTTCTTCGCCACCCAGAGCGACCACTTCCTGTCGGGCGGCAACTTCTCGCTGATCCTGCAGCAGGTGGCCGTGGTGGGGGTCATCGCCATCGGCCAGACGCTGGTGATCCTGACCGGCGGCATCGACCTGTCGTGCGGCATGCTGATGGCGCTGGGCGGCATCGTGATGACGCGCTTCACCACCACGCTGGGCCTGCCACCGGTGCTGGCCATCGCGTGCGGCATCGGCGTCACCGCGCTGTTCGGGCTGGCCAACGGGCTGCTGGTCACGCGCATCCGGCTGCCGTCGTTCATCGTCACGCTGGGCACGATGAACATCGCGTTCGCGGCCACGCAGCTCTACTCCGGCGCGCAGACGGTCACCGACCTGCCGCCCATGATGACGGCGCTGGGCGACACCTTTTCCATCGGCGGCACGCAGTTCGCGTGGGGCACGGTGGCGATGCTGGCGCTCTACGCGGTAGCCTGGTTCGTGCTGCGCGAGACCGCGGCCGGACGCCACGTCTACGCGGTAGGCAACAACCCCGAGGCCACGCGCCTGGTGGGCATCGCCACGCAGCGCGTGCTGCTGGTGGTGTACGTGGTGGCCGGCGCGCTGTACGGCGTGGCCTCGCTGCTGAGCGTGGCGCGCACCGGCGTGGGCGACCCCAACGCGGGGCAGACCGACAACCTCGACGCGATCACCGCCGTCGTGCTGGGCGGCACCAGCCTGTTCGGCGGCCGCGGCGTCATCGCGGGCTCGCTGGTGGGCGCGCTGGTGGTGGGCGTGTTCCGCAACGGCCTCACGCTGATGGGCGTGTCGTCCATCTACCAGGTGCTGGTCACCGGCGTGCTGGTGATCCTGGCCGTCACCGCCGATCAACTTTCACGTCGTGGAGCGCGCTGACATGAACGCCATCGCAACCCCCCGCGTGGTGATGAAGGCCACCGCGCTCGTCAAGCGCTACGGCCAGGTCGTGGCGCTGGACGGCACCGACTTCGAGCTGCGCGCCGGCGAGATCC
>JBBQYL010000404.1:0-2377 GCA_038208735.1 Burkholderiales bacterium | reverse complement strand
AACGGCAGTTCCGGAGGCAGTGCCTTGAACGCCTTGACTGGCATATCGGCGGCGCTGGCAAAGCCTGCCGGCACCAGAGAGGAAAGTGACAGCGCCACTGCTGCCAATGTTCTGCGAAGACTAGACATCCCATGTACCCCCAAGTTGACGACCCAAATGATCGAGGCCCTTGGCAGTGACCGTTGCGCCGTTCGCATGAAACGGGAAGCCTCAAGATTCCCCATGGCTTGCTGCAAGTTTCATCAAGAACGGAAGCTGCGTCAGCGCGTTGCACGGGAGACCGGCGACGTGGATGCGGCGGCAAAGCCCTCTCCGGTAGAACCGGACTTCTTCACTTATGCCTGCTGCTATTGGGGTTTCTGCGACGAACTGGCGCAGGGCGAACAACACGCGCCGCGTGAACCAGGCAATCGCGGCAACGCGTACACAGCGGTGACAATCTTGCTCAACTTCTTGGCAGCACTGACTGGGCGGTTTCGAATTGTCTGGACCGTCACAAATTTGCAACAAGGCAGCTCCCGTGCTTTTGCGGGATGCTGACATGACGCAATGCGAACGCGGCCACTACGACGAAGACCACCGAGAATCACCCTCGCCATCGCCTGCCAAAGAGTTAAGCAAGGGCTGGCGCTTTTTCCCTACTTACGCGCGCGCCTAAACTAGCCCAATATTGAGGCACCCTTTTCTCACACGCGTGACGACGGATGCCAGACGAGATGCCTGCCGCGCAGCACACCGGCGCCACGCCGTTGCTTCAGACGGTCGGCCTGACCAAGCGCTACGGCAGTTTCCTCGCCAATGACGCGATCGACATCGATGTCTGGCCGCAGCAAACCCACGCTTTGCTCGGCGAGAACGGCGCGGGAAAATCGACGCTCGTCAAAACCATCTACGGCTTGATCCAGCCGAGCGACGGCGAGATGCGCTGGCAAGGCGAGAAGATCGTTCTCTCCGGACCGTCGGAGGCACGCAGCCGCGGCATCGGCATGGTGTTCCAGCACTTCTCGCTGTTCGACAATCTCACCGTCGCCGAGAACGTGGCGCTTGGGCTCGACGGCAAGGAATCGTTCAAGGACATGTCGGCGCGCCTTGAAGAAGTATCCAATGTTTACGGGCTGCCGCTCGATCCCAGGCGCGAGGTCTGGCAATTGTCGGTGGGCGAACGCCAGCGCATCGAGATCGTCCGCGCGCTGATGCAGAATCCGAAATTCCTGATCCTCGACGAGCCGACTGCGGTGCTGACCCCGCAGGAAGCCGACCAGCTCTTCATCGTGCTCGATCGTCTCAAGGCCGAGGGCCGCGCCATCCTCTATATCAGCCACAAGCTGGAAGAGGTGAAACGGCTCTGCGACACTGCCACCATCCTGCGCGGCGGCAAGAAGATCTCGACCTGCAATCCGAGAGCCGAAACCGCAGGGTCGCTGGCGCGCATGATGGTCAGCGGCGAAATTAAGGAAGTGAAGGCGGCTGCCAACCGGCAAACCACCGTGCCGCGCCTTGTGGTCAACGACCTCGGCCTCGAGCCCGACGATCCTCACGGCGTCCGGCTTCAACACATCTCCTTCGAGCTCAAGGGTGGTGAAATCTTGGGCATCGCGGGCGTTGCCGGCAACGGCCAGGACGAGCTTTTCGCCGCCCTTTCCGGTGAACGGCTGGCCCAGGACCCCGGCACGGTCGTGATCGACGGACATGCCGCAGGACACCTTTCGATTACCCAGCGGCGCAAGCTCGGCGCGGCTTTCGTCCCCGAAGAGCGGCTCGGCCACGGTACCGCGCCGCGCATGCGGTTGTCCGAGAACGCGCTTCTGACCGGCCACGCCGCCAGCGGCATGGTCCAGCACGGCTTTGTCAAAACCGCCGCGATGCTGCGGACGGTAGACCGCGCTACCGAGGCCTTCGACGTTCGCAAGGCCAAACGCGACCCGGAGGCGGCAAGCCTGTCTGGCGGCAATTTGCAGAAGTTCATCGTCGGCCGCGAAATCCTTCGCAACCCCGCCGTGCTCGTCGTCAGCCAGCCGACCTGGGGCGTCGATGCGGGCGCCGCCGCAGTGATCCGGCAGGCGCTGCTCGATCTCGCCGCTGCGGGCGCCGCCGTCCTGGTGACCAGCCAGGACCTCGACGAACTCGCCGAAATCACCGACCGCATCGCCGTTATGTTCCACGGCCATTTGTCGGCCCCGATGGCCACCAGCGAAGCCAGCCGCGAGAAACTCGGCCTGTTGATGGGCGGAAGCAGTCTCGACCAGAAGGAAACGGCGCATGCAGCAGGTGCATGAAAAGCGCGCCGAGCGCTCCAACACGATCGCGCAGATTTCACCGTTGATCGCGATCGGCCTGACGCTCGTGACCATGAGCATTCTGTATGCCATCCTCGGCA
>JBBQYL010000403.1:0-2473 GCA_038208735.1 Burkholderiales bacterium | reverse complement strand
TGCACTGTATCGGTCCGGCTTCAAGCAGTGGGGACTGAAGTCGCAGGATGACATCACGGACGCGACGACCTGGGCTGCCAGCCAGGGACTGGCGGATCCGAAGCGCACCTGCATCGCCGGCGCGAGCTACGGAGGCTACGCCACGTTGATGGGGCTCGTGCGCTATGGCGACCTCTATCGCTGCGGCGTTGCCTGGTCCGCTGTGGCCGACATCGACCTGATGTACGACCTGTGGTGGAGCGATCTCGACGACGAGTGGAAGGGCTACGGCATGCCCGAGATGGTTGGCGATCGCGCCAAAGACGCTGCGCAGTTTGCGGCCACGTCGCCGCTGCAGCAAGCCGCCCGCATCCAGCGCCCGCTGCTGCTCGCCCATGGGGGTGTCGACAAGCGCGTGCCCATCGAGCACGCCGAGCGCTTGCACCTGGCGCTGCAGGCCGCCCACGCACCGGTCACCTGGGTGTATTACCAGAACGAGGCGCACGGCTGGTACAAGCCCGAGACCCGCGTCGACTTCTACGAGAAAATGGCAACGTTCCTGGCTGCCAACATCGGAAGCGGCGGCACCGCGACCTCACAGAGCATCGCGGCGAAGCCCTGACGGAGCGCGCCGAAAGAGTCGCCGGAAACGCGTGCCCCCCTCTACCGAGGTGCACCGGAATCCGGCAGGGTGCCAGGTCGCAACCGCTCAACCCCGCGCCATCACCCGCGCCGCCTCCAACGCAAAGTAAGTCAGCACCCCATCCGCGCCGGCGCGGCGGAAGGCGAGCAGCGACTCCATCATCACGGCTTCGCCGTCGAGCCAGCCGTTGTGCGCGGCGGCCTTGAGCATCGCGTATTCGCCGCTCACCTGGTAGGCGAAGGTGGGCATGCGGAATTCGTCCTTCACGCGGCGGACGATGTCCAGGTAGGGCATGCCGGGCTTGATCATCACCATGTCGGCGCCTTCGGCGATGTCGAGGCCGACTTCGCGCAGCGCCTCGTCGCTGTTGGACGGGTCCATCTGATAAACCTTCTTGTCACTCTTGCCGAGGTTGGCGGCGGAGCCGACCGCGTCGCGGAACGGGCCGTAAAAGGCGCTGGCGTACTTGGCGCTGTAGGCCATGATCCGGGTGTGGATCAATCCGCGCTGCTCGAGCATCGTGCGAATGGCGCCGATGCGACCGTCCATCATGTCGCTCGGTGCCACGATGTCGACGCCGGCTTCGGCCTGCACGCAGGCCTGTTCGATCAGCACGGCCACCGTCGCGTCATTGACGATGTAGCCGGTTTCGTCCAGCAGGCCGTCCTGGCCGTGGGTGGTGAACGGATCGAGCGCCACGTCGGTCATGACGCCCAACTGAGGGAAACGTCTCTTGAGCGAGCGGATGGCACGCGGGACGAGGCCGTCCGGATTGAGCGCCTCGGCGCCGTCGGGGGTCTTGAGCGCCGGCTCGATCACCGGGAACAGCGCCAGCGCGGGGATGCCGAGCGTCACGCATTCCTCCGCCACGGCGAACAGCCGGTCGACGCTCATGCGCTGGACCCCCGGCATGCTGTGGATATCGTGGACGCGGTTCTCGCCATCGACGACGAATACGGGCAGTATCAGGTTGCCCGGACTCAGGCGGTGTTCGCGCACCAGCTCGCGGCTGAACACGTCCCGACGCATGCGGCGCGGTCGACTGGCGGGGTAGGGTGGCAGAAGTGACACAGAGTGAACAGCCTATTTACTTTAATTCGACCCAAGTCGGGAGCAAATGCGGTTTTGCGATGCCGTGCCGGCCCGCCGTTCTGCTACATTCCGTTTCGGATGGTGCGCGTGAGCGTAGTGTCCCCTGCTTTTCCTCCCTGAGCAGGTGCCTTGCGTGATGACAGCGTCAAGGCTTTGCAGCCTCGGCCCGATGGGCCGGGGCTCTTTCTAAAGCCTGCCACCGGGCTGCCCCTGCCAATTCCTCCGTTCGATCCCGCCCGTTTGCCGGCGTGGCATTCTCCGAGTTGCTTCCCATTCCCATCGCGCCCGGCATTGCGCACGTTCCGCCAAGGTCGCCGCACATAATGGTCCCATGAGCAGCGGATATCTCTGGGTCAAGGCCTTTCACATTGTTTTCGTCTCGAGCTGGGTCGCGGGCCTCTTCTACCTGCCGCGCCTGTTCGTGAACCTGGCCGGCGTGCCGAGCGACAGCCATGCCGAGCGCGAGCGGCTGCTCGTGATGACGCGCAAGCTCTACCGTTTTTCCAGCTTCCTGATGGTCGGCGCGATCGGCTTCGGCCTCTGGCTCTGGCTGGGTTTCGGGGTCTGGAACACAGCGCACCATCGCTGGCTCGAAGCGAAGATCGGCTTGGTGGTCCTGGCTGTCGGCTACCACCACATGTGTCGCGGCATGCTGCGCAGTTTCGAGAAGCTCGAGAATCGCCGGCGCGAGCGCTGGTTGCGGGTGTTCAACGAACTGGCGGTGCTGCTGTTCGCAGCCATCGTCGTGCTCGTGGTCGT
>JBBQYL010000402.1:0-2512 GCA_038208735.1 Burkholderiales bacterium | reverse complement strand
GTAGGGCTGCTGCGTGCGGTGCGAGCGTTCGCGCTCGTCGTTCAGCAACTCCATGAAGTGGCGGCGGTTGAACGCGCCAGTGAGCTCGTCATGGCTGGCGAGCTCCTGGATGCGCGCCAGCGACCGCTCGAGCTGGCGATTGCGCTGCGACAGCTCCGCGCGCAACGTGGCGAACTGCGTGCCGATGAGCGCAAGCCGTCGCACGGCAAGGAAGAAGAACAGCCACAACAGCACGACGTTGAGGTCGGTCAGCTCGGGATAGCCGAAGTCGACGCGCCCGATCCACAGCGCCAGCGCCGTGCTGGCGCCGAAGCCCAGCCAGGTCCAGCGGAACTGGCGCGGCGTGAAGCCCAGCATCGCGTAGTTGAACGACACCAGGCTCGACGCCATGAAGATCATCCACAGCCGCGGCGCCGCCACGATGAACACGAGCTGGATGACGTAGTTGCACATCAGCTGCGCCCACAGCAGCCAGCGGTCGCGGAACGACAGGTTCCAGCCGCGGCGCACCGACAGCCAGAACAGTCCCGTGCTGCCGACGCTGAGTGCACAGAACGCGATCGCCGCGTTCCAGTTGACGGTGCCGTTCCAGGCGAACAGCCCGATGAGCAAGGACTGCAGCAACGAACTCACCACCGTCATGGAGGTGGTGTTGAGGCGCTGGGCCTGGAGCTGTTGTTGCTTTTCTTTCATGGGAGCGACGCGACGCCCGCCAGGATCGGCGGGGTCCGCGCGAGCATACGGGAACGGCTCGGCGTTGCCTGTGCTCGGAAACGCCACGTGGCGTGGCGGCGACAGCGGGCGCCGCGACGTGCGTAGGGGGTTCTACCGATCGGGCTCAGTGACGCGTGCGCCGCGTGATGTCGATCGCGCCGGCCTTCACGAAGGCGAGCTCGGCGCGCACGGCCTCCGGCTGGTCCTCGACGTCCACGCGCACCACGGCACCGCCTCGGCGCATCGCGGCCGCATACACGCTGACGTCGTGTGTGACGCCGAACAGGCCCGCGAGGAAGTTGCGCAGGTGGTCGACCACGCTGTCGTCCGTGATGGCCGGCGGGGGCGCGGGCACGGGCTCGTCATCCGGCACGTGCGTGTGGGTCTCGATGGCATGGACGCGACGCGGATCGAACCGGTCGTTGGCCAGCGCGGCGATGGCGGCGCGCGCGGAGTCCTGCTGGTCGAAGGTACCGACAACGATCTGTCGCATGGTCGTGTCCTCTGGGAGGGTTGGAGCGTTGCGCAGTCCTGGCAAGCATCAGGCCCGCGACGGGGCCCGATGCGCCAGGAACTGGGGGGTCATAAGCTCATCGAGCTCACGACTTCGGCTCGGCGTCGGTCTTGGCCTTGAGCGCCTGCGCGGCCTCCAGGTGATGCTGCAGCGTGGGCAGCGTCTTCGCGGCCCAGGCCTTCACGTCGGCGTCGGTGCCCTTGTCGACTTCCTTCTGGAACAGCTTGATCGTGTCCTGGTGATCCTTGACGCCGATGGAGTCGGCGTAGTGCTGGTCGAAGCTGGAACCCTTGCGTTCCGACAGCATCTTGATCTCGGCCTTCCGGGTGATGGTGGGCGTATCGGAGACCTTCACTCCCTTCTGGTCGGCCAACCCCTTCAGCTCGGCGCCAGCCTTGCCGTGGTCGTCGACCATCATCTGCGCGAAGGTCTTGACGTCGGCGTTGGCCGGCTGGGCCAGCGCGACCTTGCTGCCGGCCACCTCGGCGTTGCCGCCTTCGGCCGCGTCCTTCAGGAAGCTCTTGTCCTGGTGCGACAGCTTGGCGGCGGGCGCGGAGGCCTGGGCGTGCGCGCCCATCGAGACGGCAAGCGCCAGCGCGGCGGTGGACAACAGGGTCAGCGAGTTCGATTTCATGGTTTTCCTTTGAGGTTGGAGTCGGGCCGCCGGGCGGGCGGCGGGAAGGCATGCGCTCGTTCAGCAAGTCCCATGCCCCGACAGCAGCCGAGGTCGTCCGACCGATGATGACGCCGCAGGCCCTGCGCGACGCGGTCGGCACGCTGTGTCGCGCGGGCGACCTGCCAGTGAACCTCAACTTCTTCTGCCACGCGGTGCCGGCGCCAGACTCCGCCCGCGCCGTTGCTCGAGCGCGTGAGGCGCGCAGGTGTGGTCGTCGGCCACCACGGTGGCCGAGTCGCGGTGGCTGGCCGCGCACGGCGTCGACGAGATCATCGCGCAGGGCCTGGAGGCCGGCGGCCATCGCGGCGTGTTCCTGCCCGCGGGCGCGTCGTTCGATCTCGCGTCGCAGCTGCGCACGCGCTCGCTGCTGCCGGCCACCCTGGAGGCGGTGCGCGTGCCGGTGATCGCCACCGGCGGCATCGCCGACGCGGCCGCCATCGACGATGCGCTGGGCCTGGGTGCCAGCGCCGTCCAGGTCGGCACCGCCTTCCTGCCGTGCGACGAGGCCACCACCAGCGCCGTTCACCGCGTCGCGTTGCAGGACGACGCCGGCCGGCATACCGCGCTCACCAACCTGTTCAGCGGCCGGCCGGCGCGCGGCATCGTCA
>JBBQYL010000401.1:0-2532 GCA_038208735.1 Burkholderiales bacterium | reverse complement strand
GATCATGTGGCCGATGCGCGTGCCGCCGTGATCCTTCTGGAAGTAGCTGGTCACGCGCCGCTTGAGATTGCGCGCCTTGCCCACGTACAACACGGTGTTGGCGATGTCGAAGTAGCGATAGACGCCCGGCATCGCGGGCAGCGCGGCCACCTCGGCCAGCAGCCGCTCGCGCGCCACGCGCGCCGCGTCGACGGCCGCGCGGTCGGCCTCCTCGGCCTGCGCGGCACGCGTGTCCTCGCGCCCGGCGTTCTCGATCCACGCCTCCACGTCCTCGGCGCTGCCGAGCTGCGCGGACGACACGGGGAACGCCGTCGGCCCGCCCTTCTTGGCAACCGCGGCCGGCACGTCGGCGGGCAAGGACTTTGGAGATTTGGCAGGCATGGGTTGGTGATTGTGCCGTGACGACCAAAGCCCGGTGCCAGGCCTGACACTCCGTATGATCCTGGCGATGGCATCGACCCCTTCCCTTCAGTGGGACGTCTTCTGCCGCGTCATCGACAACTTCGGCGACGTGGGGGTGTGCTGGCGGCTGGCGTGCAACCTGGCCGAGCGCGGTCAGCGCGTGCGGCTGTGGGTGGACGACGCGACCGCGCTGCGCTGGATGGCGCCGGAGGGGCAGGCGGGCGTGGACGTGGCGGCCTGGTCGCCGTCCACCGTGTTCCCGCCGCCGGGCGACGGGGTGGTCGAGGCCTTCGGCTGCGATCCGGCGCCGGCGTTCCTGGCGGCGATGGCCGCGACCGAGCGTCCGCCGGCGTGGATCAACCTGGAGTACCTCAGCGCCGAGCGCTACGTGGAGCGCAGCCACGCGCTCGCCTCGCCGCAGATGAGCGGCCCGGCGCGCGGGCTCGTCAAGTGGTTCTTCTATCCCGGCTTCACCGCGGCCACCGGCGGGCTGCTGCGCGAGCCCGGCCTGGACGCGGAACGCGCCCTGTTCGACCGCGACGCCTGGCTCGCCGCCCACCATGTGATGTTGCGCGACGGCGAGCGCCTGGTGAGCCTGTTCTGCTACCCCGGCGCGCCGGTCGATCGCCTGGTGGCCTCGCTGGCCGCGCAGGGCCTGCCCACGCTGCTGGCCACCGCGCCCGGCGCCGCCACCGGCGCGGTGCGCGCCGCGCTGGCCGCGGCCGGAGACGCGGCCACCCCGCTGCGCCAGCACGCCCTGCCCTGGCTGTCGCAGACCGACTTCGACCGCCTGCTGTGGGCTGCCGACCTGAACTTCGTGCGCGGAGAGGACTCGTGGGTGCGCGCGCAATGGGCCGGCCGCCCCTTCGTCTGGCAGGCCTACCCGCAGGACGACGGCGCACACGGCCCGAAGATCGCCGCGTTCCTCGATCTCGCGCTGGCGCGGGCCGACGCGCCGGCCGCGGACGTGCTGCGCGACTGGACCGCCGCCTGGAACGGCCTCGACGACCCCGCCGCGCCGCTGCCCGCCTGGACGCCCGAAACCCTGTCGGCCACGGGCGCCGCCACCCGGGCGTGGCGTGACCAATTGGCGGGTTCAACCGACCTCGCCACCCGCCTGCTCGCCTTCGTCCGGGAAAAGCGCTAAAATCCAGGGCTTTGCGTTACGTCAGCGGCGGGATGTCCGGCTGCGCGAGCGACCGCCGAAGACTGCTTTTTGCGTCCGGCGCCTTCTCCTCGTCCAACAGTAACGCGCTCTCTAGTCTCGACTAGCTCTGGAATCGACCCATGAAAATCGCTCAGGAAATCCGCGCCGGCAACGTCGTCATGCACGACAAGAACCCGATGGTCGTGCTGAAGACGGAATACAGCCGCGGTGGCCGCAACTCCGCGACCGTGCGCATGAAGATGAAGAACCTGCTCAACGGGTCGGGCGCCGAAGTCGTCTTCAAGGCCGACGACAAGATGGACCAGATCATCCTCGACAAGAAGGATTGCACGTACACGTACTTCGCCGATCCGATGTACGTGTTCATGGACACCGAGTACAACCAGTTCGAGGTCGAGTCCGAGAACATGGGCGACGCCATCAACTACCTCGAGGACAACATGCCCGTCGAAGTGGTGTTCTACGACGGCAAGGCCATCTCCGTCGAACTGCCCACCACCGTCGTGCGCGAGATCACCACCGAGCCGGCCGCCAAGGGCGACACCTCGGGCAAGGTCATGAAGCCCGCGCGCATCGCCACCGGCTTCGAGATCTCGGTGCCCAGCTTCGTGGAAACCGGCGACAAGATCGAAATCGACACACGCACCCACGAGTACCGCAAGCGCGTCTGAGCGCCTGTCGATTTCTGGATCGAGCGCCTGCAGGCAAACGCCGCGGGCGCTTTTTTTTTGGGATCATCACCGGATTGCGGGGTGCGTCGGACTGTGAGGTGCCGGTTTGCGGGGTGCCGGTTTGCGGGGCGTCGGATTGCGGGGCGCGCGGGGTCAGTCACGACTCACCGGGCAAGTCTCTTTTGTTCGTGTCCCCCGCCGGCCTGCGGCGCGGCTCCTCCTTGACCTCACAAAAGAGACTCGCCCGGTTCGTCGTTCCACGCCCGGTGTGCCAGCGGAGAACATTCGCAG
>JBBQYL010000400.1:0-2567 GCA_038208735.1 Burkholderiales bacterium | reverse complement strand
TCATCGAAGACTTCCGCGGCCGCCTTGTCGACGATGCGCCGGTTCACCCGGGCCTCGCCGCTGGCGAAGGCCCCCAGCAGCGCCCGGTCGCAGAGCAGGTTGATGCGCCGCGGCACGCCGCGCGTCACGCGGTGGATGCGACGCAGCGCCGCCGAGTCGAACGGCAGGGCGCCTTTCAGCCCCGCCACGGAGAGCCGGTGCGCGATGTAGCTGGCCGTTTCCCTCTCGGACAGCGCCTCGAGGTGGTAGCGCGCGATCACGCGCTGGGCAAGCTGTTCGAGCTCGGGCCGCGCCAGCATGCCGCGCAGCTCGGGCTGGCCGATCAGCACGATCTGCAGCAGCTTGCGCTCGTTGGTCTCGAGGTTGGTGAGCAGGCGCAGCTGTTCGAGCACGTCGGCCGACAGGTTCTGCGCCTCGTCGATGATCAGCACGTTGTTGCGCCCCGCCGCATGGGCGCGCAACAGGAATGCATTGAGCGCGTCGACATGGTTCTTGACCGTGAGCGGCACGCCCGCCGTCGACGCAACGGGGGGTTCCACCGCGAACTCGTGGCCGATGGTGGTCAGCAGTTCGATGACGGTGAGCTTCGGATTGAAGATGTAGGCGACGTTGCAGCGTGCGGGGATCTGCTCGAGGAAGCAGCGACAGACAGTCGTCTTGCCGGCGCCGATTTCCCCCGTGAGCAGCACGAACCCGCCGCCACCCTGCACGCCGTACAGCAGGTGCGCCAGGGCTTCCCGGTGGCGCTCGCTCATATAGAGATAGCGCGGATCGGGCGCGATCGAGAAGGGCTTCTGACTCAAGCCGAAGAAGGGCGCGTACATCTCGCAAGCATACTTGGCTGCCGTGGGCGCGTGGAGCGGGCCAGGGGCGAGTCGCCCCGCAGTCGATCGGCCAGCCTGGCAGCAGGCGCAGCCACGCCCTTCCGGGCGGCTCAGCCAGACGCGTCGCGGAACGCGCGCAGCACGGCGTTGATCCGCGTCTGGTAGCCCGGCCCCTGCGACTTGAACCAATCAAGGACGTCCTGGTCGACGCGCAGCGAAATCGATGTCTTGGCGGGCACGGCCTGCAGACCGCGGCGTACGAGGCCGCGCACGATGTGCCGGACGTCCGCTTCAGGATGTTCAGCGTCGAACGTGATCGTCCGCTCGGGCTCAGGGCACACCGATGGCATCGAAGTAGATGGCGACTTCACGGCGCGTGGCCGCGCGGAACGAGATGATGCGGATTTCATTTGAATTCTTGCTGTGGGCGACGGAAACCGGACGTTCATGCAATAGGCCGAGCGTCACGAAACGCTGTTCCGAATAGTCGAAGCGATCATCCTCGAATGTGAACACAGGTGATGCCGTCGAAGACCCGGCAGGCGGCGATGAAATCCAATCCGTGGGTGCGCAGGTTCGAAGCACGCTTCGCGTCCGACCAGGAATATTGGATGGGCATATTGCATATACATTTCGCACCTACATCAAGGTGGAAATCAGCCGGTGACAGGAGACTCCATCGTGGACGAAACTGCGGCCACAGCCCGGCGCGGAATGCCACGTTGTCACGTCTTGCGACGCGCCCGACCGTCCGTCCTCAGTCGACGTCGACCCCGTCCCAATACCCCACCGTCGGCGTCGTGCGGTAGCTTTCACCCGCCAGCCTGACGCTGACGCGCCCCGTTTCCGGGAACACGGCGACGTCGTGCTTCTGCGGATTGCCGAGCACCAGGTACCGACACGGCGCATCCGTGTGGTTGACGAGGGCGTGGCCCACCTTTTGACCGGCCGGAAAACAGACGTAGTGCCCGGCCTCGACGGTGTGGGCCTGCTCGCCGAGCCGCACGGTCATGCTGCCTTCGAGCACGAACACGTGTTCTTCCTCGAGCAGGTGGTAGTGAAGCTGGTTGGCCTGGCGGCCCGGCGCGAGGATCTCCATCGCGACGGTGATCTGGGAGCCGCCGCCGAAGTCGCTGAGCACCTGGAAGGTCATGCCGAAGCGATTCCCCCGCGTGACCTCCTCCCAGGGAACCTCGGCAATGCGGAACGGCTCGAAAATGCCGTCGGCGTTGGCGGACGTGGTGCGATCGGTCATCTGGAACCTCCGGCGCCCACTGTAGCGTGGCGGCGCCACGGGCGGCGGCTGACCCCGGGCCGGCGCTACTGGGGGCCCACGCGCCAGGCCGTCGACGCCACATGTTGGTCCCGGAGCGCATCGGATTGCGCTGCTTGTATCGACAAACAGTCCTCCTACTTCCGGTCGCTGAATTCACCGTACGGCCTGCCTTCGCACCGCTCTCAGGCTGTTCAACCGGGCGTCCAGATCTATGCCCATCTCCGACAGGAACTCGAGCCCTTCGTCCGCGAGCTTGTCCGCGCCGGCATGGGCCGCAATGGCCGAATCCCTCGCCAACAAGAGAGCGGTCAGTTCCGGCATGCAAATTCGCACCACCGTTGTGATGACCTCATCGATCACTGCATGACCCGACCTCAGCTGCATCGATGAGAGCAACTCCAGTGAGAGCTTGGCGCTCAGCATCAAGTCACCGGTCACCCAACTGTTGACCGTGAACAGAGAGACCG
>JBBQYL010000399.1:0-2651 GCA_038208735.1 Burkholderiales bacterium | reverse complement strand
GAGATCGACTTCAAGGTGGTGGAGTTGGAGACGCTCTATACCCACTGGCGCAAGGGCGCCAAGGACGAGATGAATGCCGGCGTCACGTCCAACAACATCGCCTACGTAACCTCCGATCCGCTCTACGCCATCGTCCGCTTCTTCCACTCGGGGCAGGCGGCGCCGGTCGGCGTCAACTGGGGCTTCTACAACAACCCGAAGGTTGACGCGCTGATCGACGCGGCCAAGCAGGATTTCGACCCTGCCAAGCAGGACGAGCTGCTGGCGCAGGCCCATGCGATGATTGTCGACGATGCCGTGCTGGTGTGGGTGGTGCACGACACCAATCCTCATGCGCTGTCGCCGAAGGTGAAGAAGTTCGTGCAGGCGCAACATTGGTTTCAGGATTTGACGACGATCGGGCTGGAATGATTAGAAGGGAGCACCGTGCGCACACGCCGCGCTCCCTTCCTCGTTCAAGCCCATCGGTCCTGTCATGCTGAATACCCCGCGTTCCCGCCGTGGCATGGTGACGTCGCCGCACCACCTCGCCAGCGAGGCGGGGGTGCGCGTGCTGCGTGACGGTGGCAACGCCATCGAGGCGGCGGTGGCGATGGCGGCGAACCTGGCCGTGGTCTATCCGCACATGACCTCGATCGGCGGCGACGGCTTCTGGCTGATCGCGCCGAAGGGCGGCCGGCCGATTGCGGTCGACGCCTGTGGCGGCGCGGCGAAGGCTGCGACTGCCGAGATGTATGCGTCGCAGGGACATGCAACGATCCCGCAGCGCGGGCCGCTTGCGGCCAACACAGTGGCCGGCACGCTGTCCGGCTGGGCCGAGGCGCTGGCCATTTCCAGCGAGCTCGGCGGCAAACTGCCGCTGTCGCGGCTGCTCGAAGATGCGGTCTGGTCGGGCGAGAACGGTTTTGCGGTGACGGCCAGCCAGCAGGAACTGACCGAGTCAAAACTGCCTGAGCTGAAGGCGTCTCCGAATTTTGTCGCGACCTTCCTGCTGAACGGCAAGCTGCCGCGCGAGGGCGAGGTCATGAAGTTGCCGGCGCTCGCCGCGACGCTGAAGCGGATCGGCGAGAAGGGCCCGCTGGGTTTCTATACCGGCGAGCTGTCGCGGCAGATCGCCGCTGATCTCGCCCGCTGCGGGTCGCCAGTGTCAGTGGAGGACCTCGCCGCTCATAGCGCCCAGCGGCGGCAACCGCTGTCGGTCGGCGTGAAGGGTGCGGAGCTCTTTAACTTCCCGCCGCCGACGCAGGGACTCTCGTCGCTGATGATCCTCGCTCTGTTCGAGCGGCTCGGTGTCAAAGAGGCCGAAGGCTTCGACTATGTGCATGGTCTGATCGAGGCGACCAAGCAGGCGTTTATCGTCCGCGACCGCATCATCGGCGATCCGGCGTCCATGACCGAGCGTGCCGAGGATTTCCTGACATCCGCGGTGCTCGACAACCTCGCCGCACGCATCGATCGCAAATGCGCGCTGCCTTGGCCGCACGTCGCGCAGCCGGGCGATACCATCTGGCTCGGCGCGATCGACGCAAATGGCCTGGCCGTGAGCTTCATCCAGAGCATCTTCTTCGAGTTTGGCTCCGGCTGCGTGCTGGAGAACTCCGGCATCGTCTGGCAGAACCGTGGGGCGAGCTTTGCGCTCTCAGGCCACGGACCGCGCGTGATCGGCGCGGGAAAGAAGCCGTTCCACACTCTCAACCCGGCCATGGCCCTGTTCGCGGACGGCCGGCGCATGGTCTACGGCACCATGGGCGGCGAGGGGCAGCCGCAGACCCAGTCGGCGGTGTTCTCGCGCTATGCGATGTTCGGGCAGGGGCTGCAGGCGGCGGTCACGGCGCCGCGCTGGCTGCTCGGTAAAACCTGGGGCGAGGAGACGATGACGCTGAAGCTGGAGAGCCGCTTCGATCCGGCGTTGATCGCGGCGCTGCGCGATGCCGGCCACAACGTCGAGGTGCTACCGGCCTTCACATCGACGATGGGGCACGCCGGTGCAATTGTGCTCCACGCTGACGGTACGTTTGAGGGCGCGACCGACCCGCGCAGCGACGGGGCGGCGAGCGGGTTTTAGAGCACGCGCTAGTGACTGCGTCCTCTCCCGCAAGCGGAGAGGACGCAATCACGTGCCGTCGCAGCGTGGATAAGCCTCGCCATACGTTCATTCTTCAGTTGTCAAACAGCCCGACGCTTGTCCGCAGACGTGCGTCATCGCCCTGTGTTCACTTCGGCCACAGGGCAAGCCGGTCATTTCCAGTTCCTTGCCCCCATCGGGAGCGTGCGGAACGCTTGGCAAAAGGCCGCTTCCGCGGCCGCCCGCTAGCCAGGCGAGCACCCCGCACACCGTTTGAAAGTTAACGGCACACGGGCATTGGTTCAGGCCAATGAGCGAGGGTCATTGGGATGAACCGGGCCTCGGAAGCAGCCTTTCGCCTGCGTTCCGCACGCGGATGGATTTGTCGGCTTGCTGGATGTCCCAGGGATTGGTCACTTGCGCTGACCTCCCCCCGTTCGTGCGAGCTGTCGCCCGGACATGCACTCGAGCCGTCCGCCCGTTACGCCGTCGTCTGCCCCGTCCGTCTTCGGAAGACCAAAGACCGTCCTGGGCCCGGCAAACGTTTGCGGACCTCCGCGTCCCGTTCCACACAGCGAAGACGGTC
>JBBQYL010000398.1:0-2661 GCA_038208735.1 Burkholderiales bacterium | reverse complement strand
GATGGTGCCGGCGATGGCGGTGTTCTTCAGCGCGGTGCCGGCGCCGGTTTCGGCGTGGGCCGGGGCGGCGGCCGCCAGGGCCAGGGCCAGGGCGGCGAGCGTCAGGGCCGCGGCCAGGCGCGGGCGTCGGGGGGCGAACGTGTTCGGTTGCATCCGCGCACTTTAGCGCGACCGGGGCAAGACCCTGATGTCCGGCCGGCCACCGCGTCGGCCAGGCGCGACAGGAGCCCACGCCGCTGGTCGATAATCGCCGACCACATGCCGGGGCCCTGCGCCCCGGACCAAGACACTCCCCCAAGGCCGGATGTTCATCGTTCGCTGGATTTCGCGCTGGCCGCTGGCCCTGCTGCACGCCGTCGGCGGCCTGCTGGGCTGGCTGGTGTGGCTGTCCTCGCCCACCTACCGTCGCCGCCTGCGCGAGAACGCCGAGCACGCCGGCGTGGACAAGCGCGCCCAGCGCCGCTCCATCGCGGAGTCGGGCCGGATGGTGGCCGAACTGCCCTGGCTGTGGCTGCGCGCCGACGAGCGGATGCTGACGGAGCTGGTCGAATGGGTGGGCGCGGAATCGCTCGACCGCGCGATCGACGAGCGCCGGCCGCTGGTGATCCTCACGCCGCACATGGGCGCGTTCGAGGTCTCCGCGCGCGCCTACGTCACGCGCTACGGCGCGCGCCAGCCGCTCACGGTGCTGTACCGGCCCGCGCGCCAGAAGGCCTTGCGCGACTTCCAGGAAGCCGCGCGCAAGCAGCCGATGATGGCCACCGCGCCGGCCAACCTGGCGGGCGTGCGCCAGATGCTGCGCGCGCTCAAGCGCCGCGAGACCGTGGGCCTGCTGCCCGACCAGGTGCCGCCGCGCGGCCAGGGCGTGTGGGCGCCTTTCTTCGGCCAGCCCGCCTACACGATGACGCTGGCCGTGCGCATGGTGCAGCAGACCGACGCCAACTGCTTCGTGTTGCGCTGCAGCCGCCTGCCGCACGGCCGCGGCTACCGTGTGCACGTCACGCCGCTCGATGCGGCCCTGCTCCCGGGCACCGACCTCGCCGCGCAGACCGCCGCCGCCACCGTGATGAACTCGACGATGGAGAACGTGATCCTGCAGGAGCCCGGCCAGTACCTGTGGGGGTATAACCGCTACAAGCAGCCGCGCGAGACCGAGGCGCCCGAAGCGGCCGACGCGCCAGCGCCTGCGCCCGCGGGCCGCGGCGAGGGAACCGAATGAGCGTCGTCGCACGCGGCGTGCTCGCCCTCCTCTGGTTGCTGAGCTGGCTGCCGCTGGGCGTGCAGGCCGCCATCGGCCGCGCGCTGGGCCGGCTGCTGTGGGTGCTGGCCGGCTCACGCCGCAAGGTGGCGCTGCGCAACCTCGAGCTGACCATGCCGGACAAGAGCGCGCAGCAACGCGAGGCCATCGCCCGCGAGAACTTCCAGTGGATCGCGCGCAGCTTCCTCGAGCGCGGCCTGCTCTGGTACGCGTCGCCGGAGCGCCTCAAGCGGCTCATCCACGTGGAGGGCGACCCCGGCTTCGCCGCGCACGAGCCGGGCGCCGTCATGTGGCTCGCGCCGCACTTCGTGGCGCTCGACGTGGCCGGCCAGGCGACGCAGCTGTTCCAGACACGCCGCGTCGGGTCGATCTACCAGCGGCAAAGCATCGCGGTGTTCGACAAGGCCATCCGCAAGGGCCGCGTCCGCTTCGGCAACGGCGACATCTACTCGCGCCACGAGAAGGCGCTGCCGCTGATCCGCGCCATTCGCAAGGGCGTCGCGTTCTTCAACCTGCCGGACATGGACTTCGGCGCGCAGGACGCCGTGTTCGTGCCTTTCATGGGCGTGCCCGCGGCCACGCTGACGGCCCCGTCGAAGATGGCCCGCTCACTCAAGATGAAGGTGCAGCCGGTGCTGGCCGAGATGCTTCCCGGCGGCCAAGGCTATCGCGTGCGCTTCCTCGACCCCTGGACCGACTTTCCCACCGACGACCCGGTGGCCGACGCGACGCGCATGAACGAGTGGATCGCCTCGGAGGTGCGGCGCAATCCGTCGCAGTACTACTGGGTGCACAAGCGGTTCAAGACGCGGCCCCCGGGCGAGAAGAGCTTGTATTAGCTAGCCGGTTCTGGCGTCTCGACGCGTGTCGGCGCGTCGTGGCGAAGGGAGAAGGGGAGCCGCGGGGAAATTCGTCGCTGGCGACTAGCGCGGGCGAGCGGCGGTTGGGGCAGAACCATGCATCCCATTTTGTGGAGAGGTTTGGCATTGGCGGGCCATCGAGGCCCGCCAATGCCCGCGAGAGACATGCCGGCAGGGCGACGTGGTTGACGCGAACGACAGCCGTAGCCTGCTGCGACAGTTGTAGCAGCCATTCGTCGACAACCGCATCGGGGGACATCATTTTCCAGGCGAATCGTGTTTTGGTTGCGCTGCTGTCCGCTTTCGCTGAGCCGCGAAGGTCACGGGAAGCTCGCTGACTGGTAGAGAACGACCCACGCCTGAAACCCGACGTTCGGATGGATCGTCCGCCACGGCAGTTCCCGACCCACACCGGCCGGTCGAGGTTCCGAACAGGCTGCCCGGAACCAGACGTTCGGAACGGGCGCAGGCGAGTGCCAGCACCCGCTGGCAAAGCTGTCATCGACGGTGCCATCTTCCGCTCCGTGGCGAATCGCAATGCAC
>JBBQYL010000397.1:0-2707 GCA_038208735.1 Burkholderiales bacterium | reverse complement strand
GTGCTGCTGGTGGTCAACGTCGCCTCCAAGTGCGGCCTGACCCCGCAGTACGCCGGCCTGGAAAAGCTCTACGAGGGCAAGCGCGCCCAGGGTCTGCAGGTGCTCGGCTTTCCCGCCAACGACTTCGGCGCCCAGGAGCCCGGCAGCGACGCCGAGATCAGCGAGTTCTGCTCGCTGACGTACGACGTCAAGTTTCCGCTGTTCGCCAAGATCTCGGTGCTGGGCGCAGGCAAGCACCCGCTGTACGACCTGCTGACGACGGCGCAGCCTTCGGCGGTGGGCGACGGGTCGTTCCGCGAGCGCCTCAAGGGCTACGGCATCGCGCCCGGCAACCCGGTGGACGTGCTGTGGAACTTCGAGAAGTTCCTGGTCGGCCGCGACGGCCGCGTGATCGCGCGCTTCGCGCCCGACGTCACGGCGGAAGACCCGCGATTGCTCGAGGCGATCGACGCCGCGCTCGCGGCCTGATCGGCGGCCACCCCGCTACGATGGCGGGATGTGCTCCAACTACCGTCCCGTCACCCGCCTGGATCGCCTGCTGACGTTCTTCGGCGTCGAACGCGACCGCGACGAGGCGCCGCACGACGTGTTCCCGGCGGGTACCGCGCCCTTCATCCGGCTGGCTGTCGATGGCCAGGAAGGCGGCCGGCCAGCGCTGGTGGCCGAGGACGGCGTCTTCGGCCTGCTGCCCCACTTCGCCACCGAGGTGAGCTTCGGGCGGCGCACCTACAACGCGCGCAGCGAGACCGTGCACAAGCTGCCCAGCTTCCGCCAGCCATGGGCCGCGGGCCAGCGCTGCATCATTCCCGCCGAGGCCATCTACGAGTCCTGCCACGAGAGCGGCCGCGCGGTGCGCTGGCGCCTCTGGCAGGACGGCGAGGTGCCGCTGGGCATCGCCGGCCTCTACCGGCGCTGGCGCAGCCCGCAGGGCGGCGAACTGCTCACGTTCGCGATGCTCACCATCAACGCCGACGCGCATCCGCTGATGCGGCGCATGAACAAGCCCGGCGACGAGAAGCGCATCGTGGTGATCCTCGATCCCGAGGAGTACCTGCCCTGGCTGCAGTGCGGCGCGCTCGAGGCGCCGCGTTACTTCAAGCCGTGGAGCGGCGCGCTGCTGGCCGAGCCGGCGCCGCTGGTGCGTGCGCCGAAATTCGCGACGGAGCCGCCGGCGCGGGACGAGATCCTGCCGGCGAAGGCCGCAAAGCCATCGCCATCGCCACCTGCGCCGCCCTCGCCCCCTCCGCCGCCCGCGCAGGGCGACCTGTTCTGAGGCGCCTCGTCATCTTGCGCGAAGTCGCAGGATCCACGCGTCGACGTGAGAACAAGACGAGCGAGCCGCCTCACCCTACCAAGGCTTGCAGCTCCCTGGATGCCGAGGGCGGCAGGCGCCGACCTTCCTTCGCCACGTTGACCTGCAGAGCCGCACGCGCCACATCCAGCAGGCCCATGGCCAGCGAATAGCTGCCCTTGGCCTGCAACCACGCCAGCACGTCAGCCAAATGCCAGATCGAAGCACTGCCCTCGTGCACGGGCGCCGGAAAGGTGCCGGGATGCGCCAGCATCAGCTTGCGCATGTTCTGTCGCGACACACCCACGAGGTCGGCCACGTCGGTCAGTCCGACAAGATCCGGCGTCACTTCGATCAGCCTGGCTGACGGCACGGCGCGACGCACGTCGGCCAGGGCGCTACGCACGGCCTCATCGGCGCTGGCTGCTTCGCGTGTGAACTCCAACGCCAAGCGTCCCGGCTGCCCGATGCCGACCAACGCATCATCGCAGCCGGCCTCGCCCAGACGCTCGACCAACGCATCCGCGCCGAGGTCGACCTCGACGAGACGGTACTTCAAAGTGAAGGTGTATTCCATCGCTACTCCTTGGAGCCGTCCTCGGGCTCGGCTTGCCGGCGGTGCGTCGTGCAGTTGTCCACGACGCGACGCAAGGCGCGCGCGTGGTTTCCGGGATTCTTCGGTGTGCTCCACACCGACGTGATGCAGAACTCGCCGCAGCGACTCGTCGTCGTTGTACGGGCAATGGATTCGCCCCCACGCGTGGCCGCCGCCCAGCTCAAGGCGCCAGCCCTGACCCTCGGCATGCCGCATGCTGGACAATGAGGAGCGGGTTGTCAAGTGACAACCCGTGCACTTTCATGCCACCGCGCGCCTGCTCATGGCGCCGTTCCTCCAACCGCGCAGATCCTCGATGAAGATCGCGTCGGCGCGGCGCAGCAGGTCGGCGTATTCCTGCGGTGGAACGGCGCGCAGCTGGCGGAGCCGGCGCCGTCGAACAGCGTCGCCCCGGGTTGGGCATCGACCAGCACGTCCAAATCGCTGCCGTCATGATCGGTTCCGAGCAGGACGGATCCGAAGATGCGGGGATTGAACGTGCGGTAGCGGCCCGCGGCTTCGCGAACGGCCGCGCGCCGCGTTGCAAGGGCGATGCTGGGTCTCATACTTTCGTGTTCATCCACACGACGATATCGGCCCGCAAAATACCCGCGCAATGATGTGGCGGAGGTCGATGTGATCGGCCTACGTGAGGGATTTGGTCGCGGAAAGGGTGTGACTCACTCCCACTCGATCGTCGCCGGCGGCTTCGAGCTCACGTCATACGTGACGCGGTTGATGCCCCGCACCTCGTTGATGATGCGGCCCGACACCTTCTTCAGCAGCCCGTAGGGCAGCTCGGCCCAGTCGGCCGTCATGAA
>JBBQYL010000396.1:0-2723 GCA_038208735.1 Burkholderiales bacterium | reverse complement strand
CATTCCAGTCTCCACAGTGCAAGGAGCGCGGGCCGGGCGCCCATCATCGGCCATTTCGGCGGTGCGTGGGTCATAGCCAGTCGTCCAGTTGGCCGCCGAAGGCGACTTTCAGGCGCTTGCGCGCGTGGAACATCCGCGTCTTGACGGTGTCGGTGGGGCACTCGACGATCTGCGCGATTTCCGCGTAACTGAAGCCGTGGAAGTAGGTGAGCTCGACGGCGGCGCGCTGGTCGGCCGACAGCGCGCGCAGCGCCAGGTCGATGGCCGCGCGGGCCTGGGCCAGGCTCATGCGCGCCTCCGGGCGTTCGTCGGCGGCGGCGGCGGGCTGGTCGTCCTCCGCCGCGTCGGGCAGCGGGTCGTCGTGGCGCGACAGGGCCTTCAGCGCCTTGCGGTAGGCGATGGCGAAGATCCAGGTGGACACCTTGCTGGTGCCGTTGAAGCGCTCGGCCTGGTTCCACACCACGTACAGCGTGTCGTCCAGCACCTCTTCCACCAGGTGCTCCGGCCGCAGCATCCGGTGCAGGAAGCGCGACAGGCGCGGGTGGTAGCGCCGGTACAGCGTCTCGAAGGCGGCCAGCTCGTGGGCGCACACGCAGGCCACCAGCCGGCGATCCTCGGCGTCGTCCTGCAGGCCTCCGGGTGCGCCGGGAAGGCGGCGCGAGGGTGGGGAGGCGGGGTCGGGTGTCATGGGCGCAGACGAAGCGGTGTCGCCTGTTCATTCCGCCAGGACGCCCAGCGGTTCAATTCCAGCGCCAGGTGTAGATGACGTCCAGCGACTGCGACTGCGTGGGCGTGGTGTTCTGCGTGATCGTGGAGGTGTCCACACCCACCTGCGCGCGCAGCGTCAGGCGCTGGGCGATGCGGTAGATCAGCTGCCAGTTGCCGGCCGCCGCCGTCACGCTGCGCTCGTAGCCGACGTAGATGCGCTTGGTCACCTGGCGGCCCAGGGTGACCACCGTCTGCTTCACGTTGTCGGCGTCGGCCTTCTGTCCCACCGCGAAGTCGGTCAGGCCCAGGCGCTTGAGCACCTGGTCGCTGGGCGCCTCGCCCTCGCCGGCCAGCAGGGCCATCGCGGCCTGCTGCAGCAGCGCGGTGTCGGCGCCGCCCACCGTCTCCGGCGCGCGGCCCAGCATCAGCCACGAGAGCTTGTCGCTGTCGCTCATGTCCGGCTCGCTCATCAGGCGCACGTGCGGCGCCAGCGCGGTGCCGGTGATGGCCACGCCCACCACGACGTCGAGGTTGGGACGCACCGCCAGGATGTCCAGCCGGGGGTCGGACACCGGGCCGGTGAAGAAGATCTCGCCGCGCGTGATGTCGAGCTTCTGGCCGTAGGCCACGTACTGGCCGCCGGCGGTGCGCACGGTGCCGCGCACGGTCAGCAGGCCGCCCGGCGAGGTGATCTGCAGCGCGCCCTTGAGCGTGGTGTCGATGCCGCGGCCCTTCAGTTGCAAGTGGTCGCCGAGATCGACGGCCAGGTTGATCTGCGTGGTGCGGCTCGGCTTGGGCGCGGCGTCGGCCGGTTCGGCGCCGGCGGCCGGCGCGCTGGCGTCGAGCACCTCCACGTCGCTGTCCAGCGACGGCGCGTTGCCGCCGCTCAGGTCGACCAGTCCCTCGTCGACGCCCAGCTTGCCGTCGACCTTGATGGCGTCGTCGCCCAGTTGCAGGGTCATGTCGCCGCTGGCCACGATGCGGCGGTCGATGCGCCCCAGCAACTGGAACTGGCGCGCCTGCAGCGCCAGCTTGGCCACCGGCGCGGCGCCCAGGCTGGCGCTGCCGGTGATCGACAGCTCGCCGTTGCCGCCCACCAAATGAAAGCGCTCGATCTGCGCGCGGTCGCCGCTCAAGCGGATGGTGGCGTCGCCGTCGTGGCCGTAAACCCCTTCGAGGGCGTTGCGGATCGCCAGGCGAGTGGCGACGATGTCGCCGGTGACCTTGGGGTCGCCCCAACGGCCCGACAGCGCCAGGTCGGTGCGCAGGTCGCCGGCCAGGCGCCAGCCCGGCGGCAGCCACGCGCCCCACACGTTGAGGTCTTCCACGTGCGCCTTCACGTTGCCGTGCAGCGGCGAGCCGGCCGTGGGCAGCGACGCGGGCGAGGGCGCCTCGGCCGTCCAGTGGCCCGTGAGCTCGCCCAGGCGCGTGCCGGCGATGTCGGCATCGGCCACCCAGTTGGCGCCCTCGGCCTTGACGCTGGCGGTGGCGCGCGTGAGGCCCAGCGCCTGCTTGGACGCGGTGGGGTCCTGCACGAGCTCGGACACGCTCAGGTCGCCGCTGGCCCGCGCGATCTGCGCGGCCACGTGCCACTGGCCGTCGAAGGCGGCGTGCAGCTGCGTGGTCATCTGCAGGTCGCCGTGCCAGCCCAGGTCGGGCTGGGCGCGCGCCATCACCTGGGCCACCGAGAACGGCGCCAGCGCCGCGTCGACGGCCCAGTGCGCGCTCGCGCCCGGGGCGGCCGGCGCCGTCCAGAACGAGGGTTGCCAGTTCAGCACCAGGCCCGCGAACTCGGCGCCGCCGGCGGCCACGCGCAGCGTCTGCCAATCGCCGGCCGCGTCGCGCGACAGGCTCAGGTCGAAGGGCTTGACATGCACCCAGTTCGGGTTGACGACGGTGGGCGGGGCGGTGGACGCGGCCATGCCGGGCGGCGTCGCGGCATTGGCCTCGTTGGCCGAGCGCAGGTCGAACTGCGCGACGTGGCCCTGCCAGGCGGGCGTGTTGACGGCCTCGGG
>JBBQYL010000395.1:0-2772 GCA_038208735.1 Burkholderiales bacterium | reverse complement strand
GGTGGTGGTGGCCGTGGTGTGCGCCACCGTGCTCGGCGTGCCGCTGGGCGCCGCGGCGGCGGCATATCCGCGTCTCGAAGGTCCGGTCATGGCCACGGTGAGCGTGCTGCAGACCATCCCGTCGCTGGCCTTGCTCGCGATCCTCATCCCGCTGATGGGCCGCATCGGCACCGGCCCGGCGCTGGTGGCGCTGACGCTCTACGCGCTGCTGCCCATCGCCCGCAACACCGCCACCGGCCTGGTGGGCGTGCCCGCGGGCCTGCGCGAGGCCGGCACCGCGCTGGGCCTCACGCCCGCCCAACGCTGGGCGGCCATCGACGTGCGGCTCGCGCTGCCGACGATCATGGCCGGCATCGGCACGGCGGCCGTCATCACCGTGGGCACGGCCACGATCGCGGCCTTCGTGGGCGCTGGCGGGCTGGGGGATCGCATCGTCACGGGCCTGGCGCTCAACGACCACGCGATGCTGCTGGCCGGCGCGGTGCCGGCGGCAGCGCTCGCGCTCGTGGTGCAGGGGCTGTTCGCGCTGGCGGAACGACGGGTGACGCCGCGCGCCGTGGCGTAGTCGACGCGTCGAGCCGGCCCGCATGGCCAGTCAGCCCGCCACCGGCTGGGCCGGCGGCTGCACCGCCTGGGCGACACGCCGCACCGGCGAGCGCATCAGCATGAACTCTTCGGCCACGGTGGGATGGACCGCGATCGTGCGGTCGAAGTCCTGCTTGCGCGCGCCGCAGGTCATCGCCACGGCCAGGCTCTGCACGATCTCGGGCGCGTCGGGGCCGAGCATCTGCACGCCCAGCACGCGCTGGTCGAGGCCGTCCACCACCAGCTTCATGAACGTGCGCTGCGCGCCGCCCACGAAGGCTTCCTTCATCGTGCGGAAGTCGGCGGCGTAGACGTCGACGGGCCCGCGCAGCGCGGCCTGCTGCTCGGTCAGGCCCACGGTGCCGATGGGCGGGTCGGTGAAGACGGCGCTGGCGACCACGCGGTGGTCGACGCGGCGCTCGTCCTTGTCGAACTCGGTGTCGGCGAAGGCGCGCGCCTCGGCGATGGCCACCGGCGTGAGGTTGACGCGGTCGGTGACGTCGCCCACCGCCCAGATGGACGACACCGAGGTGCGGCTCTCGTTGTCGACCGCGATGGCGCCGCGCGCGTTCAGCTTCACGCCGACGTCGTCCAGCCCCAGGCCGGCGATGTTGGGCTTGCGGCCGGTAGCGTTCAAGGCGGCGCTCGCGCGCAGGACGCTGCCGTCGGCGCGGTGCAGCGCGAAGCCGTCGGCGTCGCGCTCGAGGCGCTGCAGCGCCACGCCGCACGCCAGGGTGATGCCGCGCTCGCCGAGCGCCAGCGCCAGCCGTCCACGCAGCTCGGCGTCGAAGCCGCGCAGCGGATGGCTGTCGCGATAGGCCAGCGTCACCTGGCTGCCCAGCGCGGCCAGGATGCTGGCGAACTCCACCGCGATGTAGCCGCCGCCGATCACCAGCAACGACTCGGGGACCTCGCGCAGGTCGAGCACCTCGTTGGAGGTCATGGCGGCGCCGAGGCCGGGAAACGCGTCGGCCGACGGCGCGCCGCCGGTGGCGACGAGGATGCGCGGCGCCGCCAGGCGGCGGCCGTCGACGTCCACCTCGGTGGGCGATACCAGGCGGCCACGGCCGCGCACGGGCTCCACGCCGCCGTTGACCAGCATCTCGTCGTAGATGTTCTCGAGACGGTCGATCTCGCGCTTCTTGGCGTCGGCCCAGCGCGCCATCTCGAAGCGCGCCGTCACGTCCGTCCAGCCGAAGCCCTCGGCATCCTTGAACTGGTGCGCGAAGTTGGCGGCGTACATCACCAGCTTCTTGGGCACGCAGCCGCGGATCACGCAGGTGCCGCCGAACCGGTCGGCCTCCACGATGGCCACCTTGGCGCCGTGCACCGCCGCGCGCCGCGAGCCCGCCACGCCGCCGGAGCCGCCGCCGATCACGATCAGGTCGTGGGTCATGTCCATGAAGAGCTCTCCGCGCCGGGCGCCATTGATCGGGATGCCGATGCTCGCAGAGTTTTGGAGTCCGCGCGACCGCGGGGTCTAGCTCGACGGCAAGAGCTTGCTCGTTACGCCCGCAGCGTTTTCTTACACGGCGCGGCATCCTGCTTGCCGCAGTTTTCTTGCCAAAAGGCTCGGCGCATGCCGTTCCGCCATTCCCCTCAAACCTGGAGATTCCCATGATCAGCTATCAAAAGAAGTTATCCGCCGTTGCCGCCGCCGCCGCTCTGCTGGCTGGCATCGGCGCCGCGGTGGCGCAGTCCACCGACTCCTCGTCCGCCACGGCCAACTCGACGACGACCACCCAGGCGATGCCTGCGGACACCGGCGTCGTCGTTCCGGCCGCCGATCCGAACACGACGCTCAACAGCACCGCCCCGACGGATTCGACCTCGACCCCCACCACAGACACGTCGGCCGCTCCCGCTCCGCGCGCCGACCGCAACTGAGCGCCGCTACCGAGTGACCCGGGCTCCCTGCCCGCTCGAAAGAGCGGGCCTTCGGAGCGCGGCTCGATCGCCGCCATGTCCCTCCGGCATGGCGGCGATCTTCATTTCGAGCGCGCGACGCGATCCGCCACGAAGCGGTCGAAGGTCTCCAGCATCGGCGCGTAGCGGGACGGTGTGCGCTCGATGTGCGCCAGCGCGGCGCACACTGCCTCCAGCGTGCTCAACTGCCCCGGACGCGGCGCCTTGCGCAGCACCCCATAGCGAGCCGGTGCCGACGCCAGGATCGACTGTCTCGGCAAG
>JBBQYL010000394.1:0-2852 GCA_038208735.1 Burkholderiales bacterium | reverse complement strand
AGCCGCCTGCAGCTTCTGCCAGAGGCCTCAACACGGCCTGCACTGAACCCCGACCTCCGCCGGTTCCCGAAATCAGCATCGCGCCGACTCTAAAGCCGATTCAATTCGCCTCCAAAGCTTCTGCCGCCCAGACTCCTAGCCAGGCGAATGCTCATCGAGCGCGGCAGCGCGCATTGCTTACTTGCGAACCTGATGCCGTCGAAGTGAAGAAAAGCGGGTCTGGCGCCTTCGGGGCCAGACCCCCTTTTCACCCCTTTTCACTACTTGCGTTGCGGCGGCAGGTCCGTGCAGCTGCCGTGCGCCACCTCGGCCGCCAGGCCGATGGACTCGCCCCGCGTCGGGTGCGGGTGGATCGTGCGGCCGATGTCCACGGCGTCGGCGCCCATCTCGATCGCCAGCGCGATCTCGCCGATCATGTCGCCGGCGTTCATGCCCACGATGCCGCCGCCCACGATCTGGTGCGTCTTCTCGTCGAACAGCAGCTTGGTCTGGCCCTCGTCGCGGCCGTTGGCGATGGCGCGGCCGGAGGCCGACCACGGGAACAGGCCCTTCTTGACCGCGATGCCCTGCGCCTTGGCCTGGTCCTCGGTCAGCCCCACCCAAGCCACCTCCGGATCGGTGTAGGCCACGCTGGGAATCACGCGGGCGTCGAAGCGCGCGTGCACGTCGCCCGAGGCGACCTCCGCAGCCACGTGGCCCTCGTGCACGGCCTTGTGGGCCAGCATCGGTTGGCCGACGATGTCGCCGATGGCGAAGATGTGCGGCACGTTGGTGCGCATCTGGACGTCCACGGGGATGAAGCCGCGGTCGCCCACGATGACGCCGGCGTGCTCGGCGCCGATCTTCTTGCCGTTGGGCGAGCGGCCCACGGCCTGCAGCACCAGGTCGTACATCTCTTCGCGTGCGCCGCCCTCGCCTTCGAACTTCACCTTGATGCCGTCGGCGGTGGCTTCGGCGCCCACCGTCTTCGTCTTCAGCAGGATGTTGTCGAAGCGCTTGGCGTTCATCTTCTGCCAGACCTTCACCAGGTCGCGGTCGGCGCCCTGCATCAGGCCGTCCAGCATCTCGACGACGTCCAGGCGAGCGCCGAGCGTGGAATACACCGTGCCCATCTCCAGGCCGATGATGCCGCCGCCGACGATGAGCATCCGCTTCGGCGTGTCGCGCAGCTCGAGCGCGCCGGTGGAGTCGACGATGCGCGGGTCGTTCGGGAAGAACGGCAGGCGCACGGCCTGCGAGCCGGCCGCGATCACGCACTGCTTGAACTTGATGGTCTTGGCGCTGCCCGTCTTTTCCTGCGCGTCGCCGCTGGTCTCGTCGACCTTCACATGGAACGGGTCGATGAAGTTGCCGTAGCCGCGAACGACCGTCACCTTGCGCATCTTGGCCATGGCCGCCAGGCCGCCGGTGAGCTTGCCCACCACCTTGCCCTTGTGCGTGCGCAGCTTGCCGATGTCCAGCTGCGGCTCGCCGTACGACACGCCGAGGTCGGCGAAGTGCTTGACCTCGTCCATCACCATCGCCACGTGCAACAGCGCCTTCGACGGGATGCAGCCCACGTTGAGGCACACGCCGCCCAGCGTGGCGTAGCGTTCCACCAGCACCACCTTCATGCCGAGGTCGGCGGCGCGGAACGCGGCCGAGTAGCCGCCGGGGCCGCCGCCCAGCACGAGCAGGTCGCACTCGACGTCGGCGCCGCCGCCGTACGTGGAGGCGACCGGCGCCGGGCCCGCGTGCATGGGCGCCGGAGCGCTCGCCTGCGCGGGGGCAGGCGCGGGCGCGGGGGACGCGCTCGTGGCGCCGGGCGCGCTTGTGAGGGCGGGCGCGGGCGCGGGTGTCGGCGCTGCCGCGGGCGCATCGGCGGCCGCCTCCAGCGTCAGCACGACCGAGCCCAGGTTGACGACGTCGCCCACCTTCACGCGCAGTTCCTTGACCACGCCGGCGGCGGACGACGGAATCTCCATCGACGCCTTGTCGCTCTCGACGGTGATCAGGCTCTGCTCCACGGCGATGGTGTCGCCCGGCTTGACCAGCACCTCGATGACGCCCACATCCTTGAAGTCGCCGATGTCGGGGACCTTGATCTCGATGATTGCCATGTCGCGCCCTTTACAGCAACACCCGGCGGAAGTCCGCGAGGATTTGGCCGAGGTAGGTGTTGAAGCGGGCTGCCGACGCGCCGTCGATGACGCGGTGGTCCCACGACAGCGACAACGGCAGGATCAGGCGCGGCACGAAGGCCTTGCCGTCCCACACCGGCTTGGTGGCGCTCTTGCACACGCCCAGGATGGCGACCTCGGGCGCGTTGATGATCGGCGTGAAGTAGGTGCCGCCGATGCCGCCCAGCGAGCTGATGGAGAAGCAGCCGCCGGTCATGTCGGCCGGGCCCAGCTTGCCGTCGCGCGCCTTGGCCGCGAGCTCGTTCATCTCCTTGGCGATCTGCACGATGCCCTTCTGGTCGGCGTCGCGGATCACCGGCACCATCAGCCCGTTGGGCGTGTCCGCCGCGAAGCCGACGTGGAAATACTTCTTGAGCACCAGCGTGTCGCCGTCGAGCGAGGCGTTGAAGTCGGGAAACTTCTTGAGCGCGGCCACGCAGGCCTTGATCAGGAAGGCGAGCATCGTCACCTTGACGCCGGCCTTCTCGTATTCCTTGTTCAGCGTGACGCGGAACGCCTCGAGCTCGGTGATGTCCGCGTCGTCGTGGTTGGTGACGTGCGGGATCATCACCCAGTTGCGATGCAGGTTCGCGCCCGAGATTTTCTTGATGCGCGAGAGATCCCTGCGCTCGACCGCGCCGAACTTGGCGAAGTCGACCACCGGCCACGGCAGCAGGCCCGGCAGCGAACCAC
>JBBQYL010000393.1:0-2857 GCA_038208735.1 Burkholderiales bacterium | reverse complement strand
GGCAGCGCGCAAGGCGCTTGAAATGCCTTCCATGTGCACCGGTTCGCCACCTTCGAGCATCGGCGCGTTCGCAAATGCTCCGAAAGACCCGAACACGAACGGCAGATCGATGCAGTGCGCCGCGGCGAATTCCGAGCCTTGGGGCGACCAGTCGAATCGATAGAGAAATGCCTGACGGCCCGCGGCAGCTGCATGCCGGGCCCAGGTCACCGATCCGCCCTCGAACATATCCCACGTGCCATGGTCGACCAATACATCCAGGGTCGATGCTCCCGGACGGCGCGCTCGCCAATGCGCGATCTCGTCAGCTCCAAGAGGCATCGGGTCCATAGCCGCAAGACGCGCGTCTGCGCCAAAGAAAGCCATCGACTCTTCGCGTGTCGTGCCGATCATCACGTCGACAGCCGTTGCCGCGCGCGCCATCACGGCATCAAATGACGTGGATGTATCGAAAAACGCGCCGTCGCCGACCGGAATGAAAGGCGGCTCGATGCTCAGCGGGTCCGTCGCCGTCATGCCGTAGAAACGCGCGGCGGAGCCCTGCGCGGCCAGAATCGCTGAAAGCGGCGCCGCCTGGGCGCGCGCAAGTGCATCCGGTGACCCGGGCTCGATGTCGAGCGCCTTGAGGAAAGCTGCGCCGATCGGGCGCGCTGCATCTTCGATGGGCTGTGGCTTGAGCGACATCGGCGGGCTGCACATGATGGCGCGTCGTGCCCACCACGTCGGCCGGCTTAGCAGATGCGCGATGCTGATCGCGCCTGCCGACTGGCCCATCACCGTGACCTGTCCCGCGTCGCCGCCGAACGCGCCAATGTTCCGACGCACCCACGCCAGCGCCGCTTCCTGATCCATCAGTCCGAGGTTGCCACCGCTGACACCCTCTGCCCAAAGGAAACCGAGCGCTCCGAGCCGATAGTTGACACCGACGACGACGAGGTCCTGGTCATGGGCCAGGCGCGCGCCGTCGTACCAGTCCAGGTCGCCTCCGCCCGTCATGAAAGCACCGCCGTGCAGCCATACCAGCACCGGCCTGCCGGCGCTTTTGCCGCCTTTCACGGTGCCGGGAGTCCAGACTGTGAGCGTGAGACAGTCCTCGGCCATCTCCATCTGGCTGGGACCCATGACCCGGGACAGGCGCGAGGGAGCTTGCGGCGCGAACGGACCGGCGCGCGTCGCGTCGCGGATGCCTTCCCGAGCCGGAGCGGGTTGGGGTGGCTTGAACCGCAGCGCGCCGACAGGAGCAGCGGCGTAGGGCACGGCGCGGAAACACAGTACCTCGCATGCGTGTGCGCTGGATGCCGAGCCGGTTGGCGCGCCGGAAACCCGTGCGCCTCGCAGGCTCCCTTGTGCGGTTTCCACGAGTTCGTTGGACAGTTCGCTGCTGCGAGGGGTTGCGGTCGTGATTGGGAGAGCCCTTGTCTTTGAATAATGGCGAAAGTCCTGCAGGAACATAGCAATAAATTGCTGTCAGGTCGATGCAGCGCCGAAGGACGCAGCGTTGCGGCAGAGGAACGATGCGCAAACGAACGGATTCCGGCGATCGATCGTCGAGTTCGGGGCCTGGGAGGCTATGGACATGCGCCATTGCCTCTCCGGCTCTCGGCCCGGCGAGTCCGGATCGTGCGACAAATGTCCGGCGAAGCGCTCCGTGGAGCTAGCGCGTCAGCGCGTTTCGAAGCACGTCGATGAACGCCTGCGCCGCCAGCCCGAGCCGACGCCTTGACAGATAGACCGCATACAGCGACATCGCGGGCGGAGCCCAGCCTGGCGCCAGAATATGCAGGCGTCTGGATGCAATCTCGTCCTTGCACATGGCCAAGGGCAAGCGTGCGATGCCGAGACCTGCCAACGCGGCGTCGCGAATCGTCAGCAAGTTGTCGCTGGAGAATCGAATGTGGACCCGTACATCGGCAGTCGTGTTCGAGGGACCGACGAGTAGCCAGGTTGCGCTGGGCTCGTCATTGTTCCATCCGATTGCCGGCAGACCATCGAACGTCGGCGGACCGTCGCTTTGCGGGAGTGCCATTGCCAGGGCCTCGCAGCCAAGAACGGCAAAGGGCAGCGTGACCAGCCTTTGCGCAACGATGTCCGAATCCCGCAACCCCGCCGTGCTCGGGTGGAGCAGGATGTCGTAGCGGTCGGTGCCCAGATCCGAGAGGCCCATCGTCGTGCTCAGGCAGAGCCGGACACGGGGATAACGCTTGGCGAAGTCGACAGCCGCGACCGAAACCAGCGTCACCAGCAAGGCCACCGGGCAGGCCACTCGCAACACGCCGCTGGGCTCGACGAAACTGTCGGCCGCCATCGTCACGGCGGTCTGCGCCGACATGCGGATTTGCAGGGCCTGTTCGTAAAGTCGGCGGCCAAGCTCGGTCACCTCGAACTGGCGGGACGTGCGTTTGAGCAGCGCCACCCCGAGTCGCTCTTCCAGGGCAGCGACACGGCGACTCAGGCGGGACTTCGGGATACCGCAACGCGTACTGGCTGCGCTGAAGCCACCGGCTTCGATCACCTCGGCCAGCAGCAGCAGATCATCGGCGTTGACCATGAGGTTACGCGCCATGGCCTGTGTCCTCGACGGACCCTCGGAGCGCACGGTAGTTGCGGTGTGCCTGGTCATCGACTTTTTTGGGCTAATCCGGTTGGCGGCCGCAACGCGATCTGATCACGGGAACCCGAGTCTTTTCAGCAACCCATCCACGTTCTCCTGCCACAGGGCACGTCCGTGGAAGATCAGGTCGTGTCCGTCCCGGTCGGGCACGGGACCCGTGGCAACGACGGTGGACGGACTACCTCCTTCGACAAAGGATGCATGCCATGCTTTCGGGGCGTCGGGTCCCCAGAACTGGTCATTTGC
>JBBQYL010000392.1:0-2888 GCA_038208735.1 Burkholderiales bacterium | reverse complement strand
TCGTCGTTGCGGTCGACCACGATGTCGGAGCTGAGGTCGCCGCTGGCCACGGCCTCGGCCAGCACCACGCAGCGTTCCAGCGGGCGGGTGACCGCCGAGGCGAGCATCCAGCCCAGCGCCAGCGCGATCAGCACGGCGGCGCTGCTGACGGCCAGCATGGTCATGCGGTCGGTGGCGAAGCTGGCCTCGGCGATCTTCACGCGTTCGTGGGACAGCTCCTGGTCATAGGCGATGTAGTCGCTGGTCGCCTTCAACAGCGCCACGAGCGTGGGGCGGCAGTCGAGGTTCATCCGCGTGATCGCGGCGTCCTTCTGCCCCGCCAGCGCCTTGCCGACGATGTCGTGCGCGATCTCGCTGTACTTCGCCTCGATCCGGTCGATCTCGGCCAGCAGCGAGCGATCGCGCTCGGTGACGTCCGTCGCCTGGGCGACCGCGGCCTTCAGGGCCGTCACCGCCGTGTCGACGTCGGCATCGGCCTTCAGCACGGCGGCCTTCTCGACGGCGACGTCGGCGGCCTCCGTCACCAGCACCAGGTTGCGCGCGGCGATCGCGCGTCGCGTCGCGGCCCCGCGAACGTCAGTGGTCAGTGGTCAGTGGTCGGTGGTCGGTGGTCGGTGGTCGGTGGTCGGTGGTCGGTGGTCGGTGGTCGGTGGTCGGTGAGTCTCATGGGACAGGCTCCAGGTTGGTCTGTCCCGTTATCGGAGGTATCGCCCTGAAACACAGTCGGGAGTCCGCGACACCGCGCAAGCCATCAAGAGCTCCCTACGGAACGCGCGCTCGAGTACGCGGCGTCAGCGGAAGAACGCGCTCGGCGGCTCCCCGAACTGGCGCTTGAACATCGCGGCGAACGCGCTCGGGCTGTCGTAGCCCAGCGCCAGCGCCACCTCCACCACCTTGTCGCCGAGGGCCAGGCGCTCCAGCCCGTGCAGCAGGCGCGCCTGCTGGCGCCATTGGCCGAACGTCATGCCCGTCTCGCGCGCGAACAGGCGCTGGATGGTCTTGGCGTCGACGCCCAGCGCGGCCGACCAGTCGGACAGCGTGGAGGCGTCGTCGGGCTGCGCGGCAATGCGCTCGCAGATGCGTCGCAGCCGCTCGTCGGCCGGCTGCGGCAGGTGCAGCGGCAGCACCGGCAGCGCGTGAAGCTCGTCGAGCAGCAGGCGCATCAGGCGGCCGTCGCGCGATGCCTCCGCGTAGTCCCGCTCCACCTCCACGGCCGCCTGGATCAGCTCGCGCAACAGCGGCGACACGCCCACCGCGTGCGCCTGAGGCGGCAGGCTCGCCGCCACGTCGGGCCGGATGTAGAGGCTGCGCATGTGCACCACGCCCACGCAACGGATGAGGTGCGCCACGCCGGCGGGCATCCAGATGGCGCGGGTGGGCGGCACGATCCACTGGCCGCCCTCGGCCGCCACCCCGCCTCCGGCCTTGACCCCGCCACCGGCTTTCACCATCATCACGCCGTGCACGGCATAGACGAGCTGGCCGCGCGCGTGGACGTGCCAGTCGACGACGTGGCCCTCGGGGTAGTCGGTGGCGCGCGTGTACACCGGCTGGGTGCTGGCGTCGATCGTGGCGAGGATCTGCGGGTTGAGACAGGCGTCGCGGCGGGGCATGGGCGGTGATGTCCTTTTCGCGCGGATCGGAGCCCGATTGGCGCGAGACAGGCATCGATGATATTCCTAACATCGTGCATCCGCACCGCTCTTGCCTCGATCAACCATGTCCACGACCGCCGCCGCCCTGCCTCGCCCGCCCCAGCCCGCCCGCGCCTCGTTCGGCGTGCTGGGCGCGATCAGCACCGCCCACCTGATCAACGACATGATGCAGTCGCTGATCATCGCCATCTACCCGATCCTGAAAGGCGAGTTCTCGCTCAGCTTCGCGCAGATCGGCCTGATCACCCTCACCTACCAGCTCACCGCCTCGCTGTTCCAGCCGCTGGTGGGCCTGTACACCGACAGGAAGCCGCTGCCGCGCTCGCTGCCCATCGGCATGACGTTCACGCTGTGCGGGCTGATCCTGCTGGCGTACTCGCCCAACTTCCAGGCCGTGCTGCTGGCCGCGGCGCTGGTGGGCACGGGCTCGTCCATCTTCCATCCCGAGTCGTCGCGCATCGCGCGCATGGCCTCCGGCGGCCAGCACGGCCTGGCGCAGTCGCTGTTCCAGGTGGGCGGCAACACGGGCAGCGCGCTCGGGCCGCTGGTGGCCGCCGCGGTGATCGTGCCGCACGGCAAGGGCAGCGTGGCCTGGTTCGGCCTGGTGGCGCTGGTGGGCATCGTGCTGCTGCTGCAGGTAAGCAAGTGGTACGCCACGCATCACGTGGCCGCGGCCAAGGGCGCGCTGCGCGCCGCCACCACCACGCTCACCCGGCGCCAGGTCACCGGCGCGGTGTGCGTGCTGCTGGTGCTGATCTTCTCGAAGTACTTCTACATCGCCAGCATCAGCACGTTCTACACGTTCTACCTGATCGGAAAGTTCGGCCTCACGGTGCAGTCGGCGCAGATGCACCTGTTCGTCTTCCTGGCCGCGTCGGCCACCGGCACCCTCATCGGCGGCCCGGTGGGCGACCGCATCGGCCGCAAGCCGGTGATCTGGGGCTCGATCCTGGGCGTGGCGCCGTTCGCGCTGGCGCTGCCGCACGTAGACCTGTTCTGGACCACCACGTTCACGATCCTGATCGGCCTGATCCTGTCGTCGGCGGTCTCGGCCATCCTCGTGTACGCGCAGGAGCTGATTCCCGGCAAGGTGGGCGCGGTGTCGGGCCTGTTCTTCGGCTTCGCGTTCGGCATGGGGGGCCTGGGCGCCGCGGCACTGGGGCTGCTGGCCGACTCCCGCGGCATCGACTTCGTCTACAGCCTCTGCGCGTTCCTGCCGCTGCTGGGCGGCGT
>JBBQYL010000391.1:0-2927 GCA_038208735.1 Burkholderiales bacterium | reverse complement strand
GGATCGGGGGCCGGCGCGGGCGCCGCGGGCGTCGGCGCCGCCGGCGCGACGGCCGGCGTGCCGGCAGCTTGCGCCTGCGCGGGAGCCGGTGCGGGAGCCGGCGCGGCGGCCGCGCCCGTCTCCATCACCAGCAGCAGCGTGCCTTCGTTGATCTTGTCGCCGAGCGCCACCTTCAGCTCCTTGACGACGCCCGCCGTGGACGACGGGATCTCCATCGACGCCTTGTCGCTCTCGACGGTGACCAGGCTCTGCTCCACCTTGACGGTGTCGCCGGGCTTGACCAGCAGTTCGATGATCTGGACGTCCTTGAAGTCGCCGATGTCCGGCACCTTCACTTCAACCAATGCCATGTCGTTGTCTCCGGCTCAGGCGTTCAAGGGGTTGATCTTGTCGGCATCGATGCCGTACTTCTTGATGGCCTCGGCCACCTTGGCCAGCGGCACCTTGCCCTCGTCGGCCAGCGCCTTCAGCGCGGCGACGACCACGTAGTGGCGGTTGATCTCGAAGTGCTCGCGCAGCTTGCTGCGGAAGTCGGAGCGGCCGTAGCCGTCGGTGCCCAGCACGCGGTACGCGCGGCCGCGCGGGATGAAGGCGCGGATCTGTTCGGCGTAGCTGCGGATGTAGTCGGTCGACGCCACCACCGGGCCGTCGTGCGAGGCCAGCTGCTTCTCGACGAACGACTGGCGCGGCGTGTCGGTGGGATGCAGCAGGTTGTGGCGGTCGGCGGCCTGGCCTTCGCGGGCCAGCTCGTTGAAGCTCGGGCAGCTCCACACGTTGGCGCCGATGCCCCACTCCGTCTCGAGCAGCACCTTGGCGGCCATCGACTCGCGCAGGATCGTGCCCGAGCCGAGCAGGTTGACCGTCAGCTTCTGGCCCGTGGCGGCGGGCTGCAGCAGGTACATGCCCTTGATGATCTGCTCTTCGGTGCCGGCGGTCAGGCCCGGCATCGGGTAGTTCTCGTTGAGCAGCGTGATGTAGAAGTACACGTTCTCCTGGCGCTCCACCATGCGCTTCAAGCCGTGGTGCATGATCACCGCCACCTCGTGCGCGAAAGTGGGGTCGTAGCTGACGCAGTTGGGAATCGTGCCGGCCAGCACGTGGCTGTGGCCGTCTTCGTGCTGCAGGCCTTCGCCGTTGAGCGTGGTGCGGCCCGACGTGCCGCCCAGCAGGAAGCCGCGCGCCTGCATGTCGCCCGCCGCCCAGGCCAGGTCGCCGATGCGCTGGAACCCGAACATCGAGTAGTACACGTAGAACGGGATCATCACGCGGTTGTTCGTCGAGTACGACGTGGCCGCGGCAATCCAGCTGGACATGCCGCCCGGCTCGTTGATGCCTTCCTGCAGGATCTGTCCGTCCTTGGCCTCCTTGTAGTACATCACCTGGTCTTTGTCGACCGGCGTGTAGTTCTGGCCCGCGGGGTTGTAGATGCCGATCTGGCGGAACAGGCCTTCCATGCCGAAGGTGCGTGCCTCGTCCACCAGGATGGGCACCACGCGCGGGCCCAGCGCCTTGTCGCGCAGCAGCGCGGTGAGGAAGCGCACGTAGGCCTGCGTCGTCGAGATCTCGCGGCCTTCGGCCGTGGCGTCGAGCACGGCCTGGAACGCCGACAGGTCGGGCACCGGCAGGGTCTCGTCGGCCTTGGGACGCCGCTGCGGCAGGTAGCCGTCGAGCGCCTTGCGGCGTTCGTGCAGGTACTTCATCTCGGGCGTGTGCGGCTCCGGCTTGAAGAACGGCAGGTCGGCCAGCTGGTCGTCGGGGATGGGGATGTTGAAGCGGTCGCGGAACGTCTTGATGTCCTCGTCGGTCAGCTTCTTGGTCTGGTGCGCGGTGTTCTTGCCTTCGCCGCTCTTGCCCATGCCGTAGCCCTTGACCGTCTTGATCAGCAGCACGGTGGGCTGGCCCACGGTCTTGACGGCCTTGTCGTAGGCCGCGTACACCTTCTGCGGATCGTGGCCGCCGCGCTGCAGGCGCCAGATGTCGTCGTCGCTCATCTTGGCCACCATCTCGAGCGTCTTCGGATCCTTGCCGAAGAAGTTCTTGCGCACGAACGCGCCGTCGTTGGACTTGTACGACTGGTAGTCGCCGTCCAGCGTGTCCATCATGATCTTGCGCAGCGCGCCGTCCTTGTCGCGGGCGAGCAGCGGATCCCAGTAGCTGCCCCACAGCAGCTTGATGACGTTCCAGCCGGCGCCGCGGAACTCGCCTTCGAGCTCCTGCACGATCTTGCCGTTGCCGCGCACCGGGCCGTCCAGGCGCTGCAGGTTGCAGTTCACCACGAAGATCAGGTTGTCGAGCTTCTCGCGCGCGGCCAGGCCGATGGCGCCCAGCGACTCGGGCTCGTCCATCTCGCCGTCGCCGCAGAACACCCACACCTTGCGCTTGCTGGTGTCGGCGATGCCGCGGGCGTGCAGGTACTTCAGGAAGCGCGCCTGGTAGATGGCCATCAACGGGCCGAGGCCCATGGACACCGTGGGGAACTGCCAGAAGGTGGGCATCAACTTGGGATGCGGATAGCTCGACAGGCCCTTGCCGTCCACTTCCTGGCGGAAGTTCAGCAGCTGTTCCTCGGTGATGCGGCCTTCGAGGAACGCGCGGGCGTAGATGCCCGGCGACGAGTGGCCCTGGATGTAGAGCAGGTCGCCCCCGTGCTCGCCGTCGGCGCCGTGCCAGAAGTGGTTGAAGCCGCAGCCCAGCATCGTGGCCAGCGAGGCGAACGACGAGAGGTGGCCGCCGAGGTCGCCGCCATCGGCCGGGTGCAGGCGGTTGGCCTTGACCACCATCGCCATCGCGTTCCAGCGCATGTAGGCGCGCAGGCGCTCCTCGATGTCGACGTTGCCGGGGAACTGGGCCTCGTCCTGCGGCGCGATCGTGTTGACGTACGCGGTGTTGGCCGAGAACGGCAGGTCGATGCCCTGCTGGCGGGCGTG
>JBBQYL010000390.1:0-2958 GCA_038208735.1 Burkholderiales bacterium | reverse complement strand
CGCATGCTCCTCACGCCCGGGCCGAGCGGTGACCGCTTCGTAGGATGGCCAGGCGGTCTCGATTCGCCGCTAAACGGATCGTCTAGTGGACTGACTGGCAACGTTTGCCGGGTTGGGTGGAGGGTCCTTTTCCGTCGCGCCGAAGGAGGCCTTCCGACGAGTCGAGCGTCGGGAGGCGAGAATGGCCGGGCGGGTGGAGTTGCGCGCGATTACCAGCGAGGAGGGCAACCGGCTGCTGCGCCTGGTGCGGCGCACGAGCGGCTCGGTGGTGACCTGGCGGCGGGCGCAGATCGTGCTGTTGTCGGCGCAGGGCATGACGGCGCCGCGGATCAGTGAGGTCGTTTTCACCGATCCCGACACCGTGCGTGAGGTCATCCATAACTTCAACCGCGACGGCTTCGAGGCGCTCTACCCGCGCTACCGCGGTGGTCGTCCGCGCCAGTTCACGCTCCCGGAGCGGCGCCAGATCAAGCAGATCGCGCTGGGTCTGCCGAGTGATCTGGGCCAGCCGTTTGCGACCTGGAGTCTGGCCAAGCTGGCCGACTATCTGGTCGCCGAGGGGGTGGTCACGGACATCTCCCACGAAGGCTTACGCGCATTGCTGCACGAGGAGGGCGTCCGCTTTCAAGCGCTGAGAACGTGGAAGCGCAGCAATGATCCCAACTTCGAGGCCAAGAAGAACCGCATCCTCGAGCTCTACGAGCTCGCCGAAGCCGGCCAGGCCACCGTCATCTGCCTGGACGAGTTCGGGCCGCTCAACCTCCAGCCCCAGCCCGGAGGGAAGGCCTGGGCGCCACGCGCCAAACCACGCCGGATACGCGCGACCTACACCCGCCCGCACGGCATCCGCCACCTCTTGTCGGCCTACGACGTCGGCCGAGATCGGCTCTACGGCCACGTCAAGCGGCGCAAGAGGCGTGTCGATTTCCTGGCCTTCTGCCGCTACATCCGCTCGCTCTACCCGCGTGCCGTGCGGCTGCACTTCATGCTCGACAACTTCAGCGCGCACAAGGCCGACGACGTCCGCGACTGGGCCAGCGACAACAACGTCGAATTGGCGTACACGCCGCACTACGCCTCGTGGCTGAACCGCATCGAAGCGCAATTCAAAGCCCTTCGCTACTTCACGCTGAACGGTACCGACCACCCCGACCACGCCACCCAGGCCCGGCTCATCCGCCGCTACATCGCCTCGCGCAACCGACACATCCACGACCCCAAGCTGCGCCACATCGCCCGCCGCGCCAACACGGCAAACGTCGCCTGACGATCCACTAGTGGTCTGACGTCGAATTGGTGTGATATCGTCAGGAATGCCGATTCGGACTGCTCTCGCGCTTGTTGTGAGTGACGATCAGCGGGCGGCGCTTGAGCGGATTGCGCGTTTCGACGACGCTGCCGCAGCGGAAGGTGATCGAGGCCCGCGGGTTGGTGTTGGCGGCGGATGGCGTGCCGACGCTGCGGGTCGCGACGCAGCTGGGCGTCTCGCCGGATCGTGTGCGGCGCTGGCGCGCGCGCTTCGAGCGCGAGGGCGTGGAGGGCGTCGCGCGGGTCGCGCCGGGCCGCGGCGCAAGCCCTGGCTGCCGGCCGGCACGGTCGCTGAGATCGTGCGCGTCACGCGCGAGGAGCGGCCCGCGGACGGCTCGACGCACTGGAGCACACGCACGCTCGCTGCGCGCATCGGGGTCAACCGCGAGACGGTACGCCGCGTCTGGCGCGATCACGGCCTCAAGCCATGGCGGGTGGAGACGTTCAAGCTTTCCAACGACCCCCGCTTCGAGGAGAAACTGGTCGATGTCGTCGGCCTCTACCTGAACCCGCCGCAGCGGGCGGTCGTGTTCTCGTTCGATGAGAAGACCCAAGTGCAGGCGCTTGACCGCACGCAGCCCTCGCTGCCGATCAAGCGTGGCCGCTCGCAGACGATGACCCACGACTACAAGCGCAACGGCACAACCGACCTGTTCGCCGCGCTCAACATCACAAGCGGTGAGATCATCACCGACTTCCGCGACGCGCACACCGGCGCTGATGTGCTCGCGTTCTTCAAACAGGTCGACAAGACCGTCCCGCGCGATCTCGACGTGCACGGCGTGCTCGACAACCCCTCCGCCCACAAAGCGCCTGAGATCCAAGCCTGGCTCGCGAAGCCCCGCCAGGGCCGCTGGCACCTGCACTTCACGCCGACCTCGAGCTCCTGGCTGAACCTCGTCGAGCACTGGTTTCGAGAACTGAACGAGCGCCGTCTGCGTCGCGGCAGCTTCTGCAGCATCGACCACCTGACCAGCGCCATCACGATCTGGGCCGACGCCTGGAATGAGAACCCCAGACCCTTCATCTGGCGCGCCCCAGCCGACGCAATCCTCGCCAAATTACGCCGCGGACGAGATACCCTCAACAACACCACCAATTCGACGTCAGACCACTAGCCCGGATTGTTCATGAGGCTGGTCGTCGCGGGGTCTTGTGGCAGCCGGTGGTCGGGTGTTGTCAATGGCGCTGGCGGCATGCTGCGGCGGGTCGTTTTTGGGGTGTGGCGGGTATGCCGCGGCGCGCCGGGCGGGCCGGCGGTCGGGGCGGGCTGGGGCGCGTGTTACATGGGCTGGAGGGCGCCGAGTCGTTGCCAGGCGGTGATCAGTTCGTGGCGCCAGGGCCACCCGGCCGGGAGGTGCAGCCGGGTGCGGCGGGCGTGGCGGGTGAGCCGCGCGGCGACGTGCAGGATGCGGTAGCGCAGCCGTTTGGGTTCCCAGCGGCGCGCCGGTCCGTCGGCGAACAGGAGGCGTTGTGTCCAGATGGTCAGGTCCTGGCCCATGAGCACGAGTTCGAGCCATGTGGGGTTCGAAGTCGCGGAAGGGCACGTTTCTGAGCCCGGAGTCCTTCGCGCAGCGGATGCTGTCCTCGATCGCCGCGCGCTGCCGATGCAGCTGTTCCAGGCGCGCGATACGCCCGTCGGTCTGGTTG
>JBBQYL010000389.1:0-2971 GCA_038208735.1 Burkholderiales bacterium | reverse complement strand
CTATCTGGAGGAATGGCGTCGAACTCGACAGGGCGGACGTCTCGGGAAGGATACCAATACACCTGGCCGGCACGTTCGACCACGTCGACGGCCATCAGGCGCTGGCCCGCGCACGGGCCCGCGATGCACTGTCCGGTGGTGGGCTCGTAGACGGCGCCGTGCATCGAGCAGACGATGAAGCGGCGATCGGTGTCGAGGAACTCTCCGGGCTTCCAGTCCATCTCGGTAGGCACGTGGGCGCAGCGGTTCAGGTAGGCCACCACGCGGCCGTCGAAGCGCAGCGCGAAGGCCCGCGCCGGTCGGCGCCACAGCAGCACGTCGAACACGTGGGCGGTGCCGGCCTCCTGGAGCTCGGCGCCCGCGCACAGGCACAGCCCGCCGTCGATCGCGTGTTCAGGCATGGGCCTGCAGCCAGGCCGACAGCTCGGCCACGCTGCCCGCCACGAACAGCGGCGAGTGCGTTGCGAACTCGGCCACCGCGTGCGCGCCGTAGGTCACGGCGACGCTGGGCGTGCCGGCGTTGGCCGCCAACTGCAGGTCGTGCGTGGTGTCGCCGATCATCAGCGTGCGATCCGGCGTGGTGCCGAACTCGTGCATCAGCTCGTCGAGCATCAGAGGATCGGGCTTGGAGCGCGTCTCGTCGGCGGTGCGCGTGCCGTCGAACACGCCCTTGAGCTCCACCGAGCGCAAGGCCTCGTCCAGGCCCGCGCGGCTCTTGCCGGTGGCCACGGCCAGCCAGTGGTGGCGCGCCTTCAGGGCGTGCAGCATGTCGAGCGCGCCAGCGAACAGGCTCAGGTCGTGCTGGCGCGCGAGGTAGTGGAAACGGTAGCGATCCACCATCTGCGGGATCTGCTCCGGCGTGATGTCGGGCACCGCGTGCTTCATCGCCCCCTGCAGGCTCAGGCCGATCACCCACGAGGCGCGCTCGTCGTCGGGCACGGGCAGCCCCAGGTCGCGGCAGGCGGCCTGCAGGCTGTGCACGATGACGGCGGTGGAGTCGTACAGCGTGCCGTCCCAGTCGAAGACGACGAGGTCGAAGCGGCGCGGGCGGTCGGGGGAATCGGTCATGGCTTCTCGAGTGCCGCCACGAGGGCGGCGCATTCGGGCGGCAGCGGCGCGACGAGCTCGAGCCGGGCACCGCTGGCGGGATGGTCGAAGGAAAGCTGGCGTGCGTGCAGGAACATGCGCTCGAAGCGCACGCCCGGCACGGACTCGCCGCGGGCGAAGCGACGGTTGAGCGCGAAGTCGCCGTACTTGTCGTCGCCCACGATGACGTGGCCCGAGTGCTGCAGGTGCACGCGGATCTGGTGGGTGCGGCCGGTCTTGATGGTGACGTCCAGCAGGGTGGTGTCGGCGAACTGCCTGGCGATGCGCACCAGCGAGATGGATCGCTGGCCGTCGGGGTGGTCGTTGGCCACCGGATAGACGCGCCGCTCGCCCCCGGCGTCCTCGGTCTTGTGCAGCGCCACGTCGATCACCTTCAACTTGGCCGGCCAGCGACCCACCACCAGCGCGGCGTAGGTCTTGCCGGTCTCGCGGGCGCGGAACTGCTCCTGCAGCGACAGCAGCGCGCTGCGCTTCTTGGCCAGCAGCAGGATGCCCGACGTCTCGCGGTCGAGCCGATGCACCAGCTCCAGGAACTTCTGCTCGGGCCGCGCCCGGCGGAGCTGCTCGATGACGCCGAAGCTCACGCCGGAGCCGCCATGCACGGCGGTGCCGGAGGGCTTGTCGATGGCCAACAGGTACTCGTCCTCGAACAGGATCGGGAACTCGCGCGGCGGGGCGGCGTCGGCGGGCAAGGCGGGCGCGGACATCCGCACCGGCGGCACGCGCACCTGGTCGCCGCCGGCCAGCTTGGTGTCGGCGGACGCGCGACCCTTGTTCACCCGCACCTCGCCCGAGCGGATGATGCGGTAGACGTGCGTCTTGGGCACGCCCTTGAGCTCGCGCAGGAGGAAGTTGTCGAGGCGCTGGCCGGCGAAGTCGGCGTCTACCGTGACGGTGCGGACCGCGGGCGCGGCCTCGGCGAGGACCGGCGTTTGAGCCGGCTGGCGTTTCGCCTCTATAATTGGCCGGACCACGTTAGCGACATAAGTTATTGATTTTCCAGAGTTTACCTGGGTAATCCACCAGACGGACCCCAAGTCGACCCTTTGAAACTCGACAACAAATAGACGTTGGCGTGGCGCCAAGTATCGAAAGAGACGCGGCAAACAGGTGATGCAACGCGCTCGGCGCCTCGACAGGCCGGTGACCACGAAGTGGCCCGGCGGCTGATGCAAAGACGCGGAAGAGCAACGACTCACGAACCGACCTGCATATCAACGCAGGCTGGAGATCAAGGTTTTCCAAGGTTGCCAGACGGATTCCCCTGCGGATTCCAGCTGGCAGCCGGTGTCAGATCCTTTGCAAATCGCAACGCATGGCGTTCGTTTCCCACCCCCACCCGACCCCGCCCCGCCACGCGGGCGAGATCGCACGGCCCTGGCCGGCGCCCGACGCATTCCCGCGTCGCGCCGCCGCCACCGCCCTGCACTCGTCCCGCGCCCGGGGCCGCCTGGTGCGTGGACTTGCAGGAGCGGCCCACGCCGTGACCGCAGGTGGCCTTCGGGAAACAATCCACGTCCGGCACCGCGAGGCCCAAGACTGACACCCCAGCGCCAACGCTGTTCAGGCCGGCCGCCTCGTTTCCGGGGCCCGGCGAACAGTCCAGGGCGATTCCTTCCATCGGTTCGGTTGTAGTTTCTCGTGCATCGGTAACGCGCTTCCCAGGCCCTGTCGACATCGGCCTGGGGCAAGCGCAGTGAAGCGAACGCTTCGCGTCGGCCTCTGGCCGCGCGGGGTGAAGAAGGAGTGCACGTGAAACGCATGCTCATCAATGCGACGCAGCCGGAAGAACGCCGGCTGGCCATCGTCGACGGACAGAAACTGCTCGATTTCGAAAACGAGATCGAGGGGCGCGAACAGCGCA
>JBBQYL010000388.1:0-2973 GCA_038208735.1 Burkholderiales bacterium | reverse complement strand
GCCCGCGTCGCTGGGCGGACTCACGGCGCTTTCCACGCTGGGCCTGGTGCTGTTCATGTTCGTGATCGGGCTCGAGCTGCGCTGGCCCCAGGGCGTGCGCGCGCGCATCGCCGCCGCGGCCAACGTGGGCGTGGCCAGCGTCGTGCTGCCCATGGCGCTGGGACTGGCCGTGGCCCCATGGCTGCATCCGGCGCTGGCGCCCACGGGCATCGGCTTCTGGCCGTTCGCGCTGTTCCTGGCCGCCGCGCTGTCGATCACCGCGTTTCCGGTGATGGCGCGCATCCTCAAGGATCGCGGACTCACGCAGTCCTCGTTCGGCCAGTTGTCGCTGTCGGCCGCGGCGGTGGTGGACGCGATCGCCTGGATCCTGCTGGCCTTCGTCATCGCGCTGGTGGGCAGCGGCGCGGGGTTCGCGGGCGCGGCGCGCACCTGCGCGGGCCTGGTGGCGCTGCTGGGCTTCGTGTTCTGGGTGGTCAAGCCCGCCTTCGCGTGGCTGCTGCGCACGCAGGCGCCCGACGGCGAGCCATCGGCCACCGTGCTCGCGGCGTTGATGATCGGCCTGCTGGTGTGCGCGATGCTCACCGAGTGGATGCACCTGCACGCGGTGTTCGGCGCGTTCCTGTTCGGCGCCGGGCTGCCGCGCGACGACCACCTGCTGCGCTCGCTGGTGCAGCGCGTGGAGCCGATCGCCATGGTGGTGTTGATGCCGCTGTTCTTCGCGCTCGCCGGCCTGTCCACCACGGCCGGCGCGTTCTCGGCCGCAGGCCTGGGCGCATTGGCGCTGGTCACCGGGGCGGCCGCGCTGGGCAAGGTCATCGGCGGCGCGGCCGGGCGCGCCTGGCGGGCTTCGACTGGCCCGACAGCCTGGCCACCGGCGCGCTGATGAACGCGCGTGGCCTGATGGAGCTGGTGGTGATGAAGATCGGCCTGGACGCCGGCCTCATCGGCCGCGAGATGTTCACGATCCTGCTGGTGATGGCGCTGGCCACCACCGCCATGACCACGCCGCTGATCGCGCTGTTCCGCGGGCGAGCGACCAGCGCCGAGGGGTCAGGCGCCGCAGGGGCCTGACCCCTTTTCAGGCAGCCCGCTTCGGCAGCTTCCAGTCCGGCCGCGGGAAGTGGCAGGTGTAGCCGTTGGGAAACAGCTCCAGGTAGTCCTGGTGCTCGGCCTCGGCCTCCCAGAATGCGCCGACCGGTTCCACCTCGGTCACCACCTTGCCGGGCCACAGGCCCGAGGCGTCGACGTCGCGGATGGTGTCCTCGGCCGTCGCCTTCTGCTCGGGCGACGTGTAGTAGATGGCCGAGCGGTAGCCCGTGCCGACGTCGTTGCCCTGGCGGTTCTTCGTGCTCGGGTCATGGATCTGGAAGAAGAACTCCAGGATCTTGCGGTAACTGAGCACGGCCGGGTCGAACATGATCTCGATGCCTTCGGCGTGGGTGCCGTGGCGTCGGTAGGTGGCGTCCTCGACGTCGCCGCCGGTGTAGCCCACTCGGGTCTCGGTGACGCCGGGCATCTTGCGAACGAGGTCCTGCATGCCCCAGAAGCAGCCTCCGGCCAGCACGGCGCGTTCGGTGGTCATTGCACGTCCTCCACCTGGTTCAGGTAGTCGGCGTAGCCCTGCACTTCCATCTGCTCGCGCGGCACGAAGCGCAGCGACGCCGAGTTGATGCAGTAGCGCAGGCCGCCGCGCTCGCGCGGGCCGTCGGGGAACACGTGGCCCAGGTGGCTGTCGCCGTGGCGCGAGCGCACCTCGGTGCGGATCATGCCGTGCGCGGTGTCCTTGAACTCGTCGACGAAGGCCGGGGCGATCGGCTTGGTGAAGCTGGGCCAGCCGCAATGCGAGTCGAACTTGTCGGCCGAGGCGAACAGCGGCTCGCCGGACACGATGTCGACGTAGATGCCAGCCGCCTTGTTGTCCAGCAGTTCGCCGGTGCCGGCACGCTCGGTGCCGCTCTCTTGCGTGACGTGGCGCTGGATGGGCGTCAGCTTGGCCAGCGCCTCGGTGGATTTGGTGTATTCAGGCATCTTCGGTTCTCCTTTGGGAAGCGTCCCGTCCAGGTGGGGACGGGGCCTTCCATCTCAAGTTCATGCGGCGCGGATCGCGCGTCCGCGCGGGTGACGGGGCACCAAATGGTACGCCGGCACGCGTCGTGCCGGCGCCCGCCGACCGCAAGCCCTCAGCGCCAGTCGTCCGCGTCGACGATGGCCACGCCGTTGGTGGCGGGGTGAACACCAGCTCCCCACGCAGCACGCCCACCTGGGCGGCGCTGGCGTCGCCGTGCAGCAGCTGCGCCTGCCCGTCGACGTTGGGCATCACGCCCCACGGGCCGGCGCGATGCGACTCCACGTGGGTGGTGGTCAGCACGTACAGGTGGTCGTTGCCGAAGGCCACGCACACCGGGCTGCCCAGCGTGGGGATCACGCGTTCGAGCCGGAGGTAGCGGTCGCCCTCGTCGCGTTCGAAGATCGACACGTTGGACAATCCGAAGTTGACCACCGCGACGCCGCCCTGCCCCTGCGTGGGAATGCGCTTCAGGATCGTGCCGGACGTGTCGAGCACGAGCAGCTCGTTGGTGGTCGCGTTGGAGGCGGTCAGCACCAGCGGGCCGTGCGCCGAGCCTTCGGCGGACGCCGCGGTGGCGGTGCCGAGCAGCAGGACGGCGGCCGCGGCGGTTCTGTCGCATTAGCGCGTTGAGGACAAGCACTGGCGGGTGCCGAAGTCGATCAGAATGCCAGTGAGTAGAACTGGTTGGCCGCAGACGAAGCTTGATCTTTGATGTCCTCGAGCTGGCCTTTGCGGATCATATGCATGACCTCGATACCAGCGACCAGGATTCGAGCGCAGCGAAAGGTCTTGAATCCGAGCATCGGCCGGGTGATGCGTTTGACCGCACGGTGATCTTGTTCGACGATATTGTTGAGGTACTTCGATTGACGCATCACGATGGGCAGGCCGCTGTCGGCCTGGAT
>JBBQYL010000387.1:0-2976 GCA_038208735.1 Burkholderiales bacterium | reverse complement strand
GGACGCTTCCTCGAGCGGCCGCTCGATGCCGATATCGTGCCGCGTTCCCGGCTGGGCGCGCTGCGCTGGCCGGAGCGCCAGCTGGTGCTGGACACCGGCGAGACGCTGGCGACCTCGGCCGAGTGATCAGGCGCGATCGACCAGGATCGCGCGGAAGTCGTTGACGTTGGTGAGCGTGGGGCCGGTGACCACCGAGTCGCCCAGCGCGCGGAAGAAGCCGTGGCCGTCGTTGGCGTCGAGGCTCGCGCGCGGGTTCATGCCCGCGGCCCAGGCGCGGGCGAGCGTGTCGGGCGTCACGTGCGCGCCCGCGATCTCCTCGGCGCCGTCCACGCCGTCGGTGTCGCCCGCGATGGCGTGCACGCGGGGCAGGCCGTCGAGCGCCACGGCCAGCGCCAGCAGGAACTCGACGTTGCGGCCGCCGCGCCCGTTGCCGCGCACGGTGACGGTGGTCTCTCCGCCGGACAGCAGCACGCAGGGCGCCTCGAACGGCTGGCCGCGCAGCGCCACCTGGCGCGCGATGCCGGCCATCGCCTTGCCCAGGTCGCGCGCCTCGCCCTCCAGGCTGTCGCCCAGGATGTGGGCGGCGATGCCGGCGTCGCGCGCCACCCGCGCCGCGGCCTCCAGCGCCACCTGCGGCGCGGTGATCATGCGCAGCTCGCCGCGCGCCAGCCTCGGATCGCCGGGCTTGACCGACTCGCATGCGCCGGACGCGAGCAGGCGGCGCACCGCGTCGGGTAACCGCATGCGGTAGCGGTCGACGATGGCCAGCGCGTCGACGCAGGTGCCGGGGTCGGCCACGGTGGGGCCGGAGGCGATGTCGCGCGGGTCGTCGCCCGGCACGTCGGAGATCAGCAGCGTGACCACGCGCGCGGGATGGCAAAGTGCTCCCAGGCGGCCGCCCTTCAGCGCCGACAGGTGGCGACGCACGCAGTTCATCTCGCCGATGCTGGCGCCGCTGGCCAGCAGCGCCGCGTTGACGGCGCGCTTGTCGTCCAGCGTGAGGCCCGGCGCGGGCGCCACCAGCAACGACGAGCCACCGCCGGAGATCAGCGCGATGACCAGGTCGTCTTCGGTGAGCCCGGTGACCAGCTCGGCGACGCGGCGCGACGCGAGCAGCCCGGCCTCGTCGGGCACCGGGTGCGCGGCCTGCGCGATCTCGATGCGCGCGCAGGGCGCCTCGTAGCCATGGCGCGTGATGACCAGGCCCTCCAGCGGGCCGGGCCAGTGATCCTCCAGCGCGCGCGCCATCGCGGCCGAGGCCTTGCCGGCGCCGATGACGATGGTGCGTCCCTTGGGCGGCGCGGGCAGGTGCGGCGGCAGGCACAGCGCGGGCTGGGCCGAGGCGATGGCGGCGTCGAACATCTGGCGCAACAGCGTGCGCGCATCATTGACGGTGCTCATCGAGGTCATTTTCCCTCATTCTGCGCGCAGCGCGGCCAGGCGTTCGCGCAGGAGCGGCGCGGCGAAGTCGAGAAAGGTTCGCAGTTTGGACGTCACGCGCTGCTGGCCGTCCCACACGAGGTTCACGGGAATGGGCGCGGGCTCGAACCGGCGCAGCAGCCGGCGCAGGCGCTTCGCGTGCAGCGCCGCGTCGGCCTGGTAGGACAGCACGCGCGTGACGCCGATGCCGGCCATGGCGGCGTCCACCGCGGCCTCGGCGGTGTTGACCACCATGCGCGGGCGCGCCGGCGCGAAGTCGGTGCCGTCGGCGAAGTGCCATGCGCCGGGGAACACGGCCTCGAAGGTGATGCAGCGATGCGCGGCCAGGTCGGTGGGCGTCTTCGGCGTGCCGTGCGCCTGGAGATAGCCGGGGCTGGCGCACACGATGGCGCGCAACGTGCCCAGCGGCAGCGCGTTGAGCCGGCTGTCGGGCAGCGTGCCGATGCGCACGGCCACGTCGACATGCTCGTCGAGCAGGTGGGCCACGCGGTCGCCCAGCGCGAGGCGAACGTCCACCTCGGTGTTGGCGCGCAGGAACTCGTTGATGACCGGCAGCACGTGCAGTCGCCCGAACACGATGGGCGCGGTGATGGCCAGCTCGCCGCGCGGCGCGTCGTACTCGCCGGCCGCCGCCAGTTCGGCGCCGTGCACGTCGTCGAGGATGCGGCGGCAGGCCAACTCGTAGCCGCGGCCGGCCTCGGTGATCTCGAGCCGGCGCGTCGAACGGTTGAGCAGGCGCGCGCCCAGGTGGCCTTCCAACTCGGCCAGCTTGCGGCTGACGGTGGCCAGCGGCATGCCCAGCCGGCGGCCCGCGGCGGACAGGCTGCCGCCATCGACCACCGCCAGGAACACGGTCATGGCATCCAGGCGATCCATCGGAACCTCTCGAAATATGGAAGAGTGATTCCACATCCTAACGTCTGGTGCAACGTTTTGGATGGATCCATAGTTCTTCCATGCCGCGGCGCGTCGTTGCGGAGTTCCAAGGAATCCACCATGTCCCGCATCGCCACCCCATCGTCCATCGCCGCCAGCCCCGTCGCCTCGCAGCCGCTTCTGGAGGCCGTGCAGAAGCAGTTGGGCTCGGTGCCCAACCTGTTCCGGGTGGCGGGCAACAGCCCGGCCGCGTTGGAGGGCTACCTGGGCATGTCTGGCGCGCTCGCCAAGGGCGCGTTGCCGGCACCGACCCGCGAGCGCATCGCGCTGGCCGTGGCCGAGGTCAACGGCTGCAACTACTGCCTGTCGGCGCACACCTGGCTGGGCAAGAACCTGGCGAAGCTGGACGACGCCGAGATCGCCGCCAACCGCGCAGGCACGTCCAACGACGTGAAGGCCGACGCGGCCGTTCGCTTCGCGGTGCTGGTCACCCGCGCCCGCGGCCATGTCGACGGCGCGTCGGTGCAGGCCGTGAGAGCGTCCGGCTACAGCGATGCGCAGATCGTCGAGATCGTGATGCATGTGGCGTTGAACACGTGGACGAACTACCTCAACGAGGTGGCCGCCACCGAGATCGACTTCCCCGCGGTCGACGCGCTC
>JBBQYL010000386.1:0-2977 GCA_038208735.1 Burkholderiales bacterium | reverse complement strand
AACATAGGATCGTACATGGCGGGTGTGGCTTTCTTGAAACGGCGCAGTTTTGATTCGACACCAAAATCATGCGCTGAATCAGCACTTTAAGCCACATCCGCCAGCCTGGGCTGAATAATCCGGGCTAGTCAGAAGCGCACGCACAGACTTTCGCCTGCGCTGGAAGCTAGCTGCACCATTAGGACATCGTCGGGCGCCGACCTTATCGAGATGATCGAAGCGACGTTGCCACAGCCTGGCAAGCACGGTCCGCACAAAAGGCTGCAGCCTATGGGCCGACCTCATACTCGTCGGTTTCGTCGGCCAATTTCAGCCAGTACTTTTCCAGCTTCAACCATTGTTCCCGGTCTATCTCACTGGTTGCTTTCTCGGCCTGCTGGACACGGTCAGCGGCGTTTTTGCGGAACTCAATGACGCGGCTCATTCTCCTGGCGCCGGTCGTGGACTGTAGAGCGACGGCTCTATCTTTTTGCCGTCGATGGGCTGCAAGGTGTCGATGGGTTGCAAGGCTATGCCAGTGTCCATTTTGCTGGCGGCATTCAGCCACAGCCTCGCCAGTTCAAGAAACTGCTGTCGCACCGGATCGGAGGCCGCAACGCGTGCGCTCTCGATACATTCTTGTGCGAATTGCCGATATTCGTTGGCTGTTGCCATGACGTGTGCTCCATCGCCGTACAGGCGGGAGCACAATCGGTCTCTCAGTCATCGGCGCCTGACCAAAGGTCGCTGCCGGTGATGAAGGGTAACGTAGTCATTCCTTGTTCGTTCCGACGTAGGCCTTGGTTGGCGGCCGCCGGCTTAATCCGGTCGTGGCGAGCATTCAGCACTCACGCACGAGACAGTGCCGCGCTTCCCCTTGCGGCCGCCTCGAAACCTGAATGAGAGAGCCTCCGACGGTTCGTCAGCGGGGAGCCGGTCGGAGGCCCATCGGGCGCGGCATACTCTGCGGGGAGGTGACGCCCAATGCGCGTAATCTGAGATTCTCAGGTATTGGAGTCTGTGCAGAATTGATCAATGGGGATGGTATCCACAGCAAAACGATCCGGGGCCTGATGCCACTGGGACGAGAAGTGAACTCGCCCCCGCATTTCTTTCGCTTGTGAGCACTTTGGACCAGCCGCGACACCGAGATGGTGCAAGCCTCGCTCTATGAGGTACTTTTTCAATCTTGAAGATGGCGTGTGTATTTCCGACCCGAACGGCGAAGAACTGCCCGACAACGAAGCTGCCATGCGGCAGGCGGCACAACTCGCCATAGACCTGTCGAAGAAGCGAATTCACGCCCACTCGTGGCGCGTTGTGGTCAAGAACGCAGATGGCCTGATTATAGGCCGCGTGCCTCTAACCAAGGCGCCGCGCGCACCCGTTGTCGCGGCAACATAAGCCACCCGTTCGGCTCCCCTCAATAATTGGGCGGCGATCCACTTTTTGTAGCAGCCGAGTTTGCCGGGTTGCGGCAATGTCGCGTTGATCATGTCTGCGACGTGGGTGGCTGGTCGGTAGGAATTTATGCCTTGACGGCGTGCGGCTGCTCCGATACAGTTCACCCACGCTCGAAAATTCCGTTTGAACAGCTCGCATTATCTTTTCCTTGATCGACGCTGCCGTTGGCGCTCCTCTGCGCAGGCGCGGGCGAATCAGAGGAATGGAAATGGCGCTGCCGATGGGTTGCCGGTTCTGCCGGGTGGAGTTTGAGACCATCAAGCTTGCCGGCTCGCGCGCCATGGTGCTCTGCATTGCCTGCGAGCAACTGGGCTTCGCCGATGAAATCCAATTCGGCGCGCCGCTATGGGCCGCCGAAATTGGCGAACGCCGCCGTCGCAGCGACAAAAAACGTCGTGTTTCCGGCAGCTTGCGAGTTCCCAAATAAATGGGAAAATAATCCTTGACAGCGTGACGCTGCTCCGCTATGAGTGGCGCATGTTCGATGCTTGCGCCTGAGACGCCGGCGCGAACTTCCGAGAAAAACTTAAAAGACATGAACCTGCGCGCCACGTGCGCGCGGAGGGGTGGTTTTGCGCCATGGACCCATCGCCGAATACCGTTGCCGATGCGCCGAAGACGCGCCGGCCGCGCGGCCGCGTCGCACTCGTGAAAAGTATATGGCGTGCCGCCGATGCCCAGGTGCGTGACATCGAGGATCGTCTCGCCACCGCCGGCCAGGAGCCGGCGGAGCGCGAGCGCGATGCCCGCATGCTTGCCGTGCTGGTGAAGACGCTGCGCGAGCTGGTCGCGATCGACGAGTCCAATGCGGCGGCACGAAAGCGAGCAGAGCCCGACGATGACGATCCCGTGCCCCGAGATATCGACGAGTTCCGCAGAGAGCTCGCGCGCCGCATTGACGCGCTTATCGCAAGCCGAACTGACCGAGGAGTTTCTGGCGAGCCTCTCGAAAGGCTGGCGCGAGACGCTGGATAAGGATTGGCAAACTTTTGCCCATCGCCATCAGAAAATTCCTTTCATCGCCCAAGGCGGCGGACCGTGGACGACCTGGCTGATCCTCGGCGGTCGCGGCGCGGGCAAGACGCGCGCCGGCGCCGAATGGGTGCGCGGTATGGCGCTCGGACATGCGCCCTATTCGACGAAGCCGGTCGGACCGATCGCACTCATTGGCGAAACCGAACACGAAGTGCGCGAGGTGATGATCGAGGGCGTGTCCGGGCTGCTGCGCGTTCACGAGCGCAACGAGCGGCCGGTGTGGATACCGTCGCGCCGCCGGCTCGAATGGCCGTCGACTGGCGTGGTGGCCCACACGTTCTCGGCCGAAGATCCCGAAAGCCTGCGCGGCCCGCAATTCGGCGCCGCGTGGGCCGATGAACTCGCCAAGTGGCGCCATGCCCATGCAACCTTTGACATGCTGCAGTTCGGGCTGCGCCTTGGCGAACGGCCGCGGCAGGTCGTGACTCCGACGCCGCGGCCGATTGCCATTCTCAAGCGCCTGATGGCCGATCCACACACCGCGCTGACGCGTGCGGGG
>JBBQYL010000385.1:0-2978 GCA_038208735.1 Burkholderiales bacterium | reverse complement strand
TGGGGCGTGTCGATCGCGATGACGCTGTACTTCGGCTACTACTTCCTGCGCCTGGCCACGTGGCCCCTGACAGGTCAGATCACCGTGAAGGACCCTGCATGACGATGCGCACGACACTCAATCGCCTGCGCCGAAAGTGGTTGCGGCGCTGGATCTGGCAGCCCGTGTTCGGCGAGGAGCAGCGCGGCCGGCTGCTGCCGCACACGCGCATCTCCAGCGCCAGCGTGATCGAGCACGAGGACAAGCTGGTGCTCGGCGACAACGTGTTCATCGGCGCGTTCAACTTCATCGAGGCGAGCGGCGGCATCACCATCGAGGAAGGCGTGCAGATCACCAGCCACAGCGCCATCGTCACGCACAGCTCGCACCGCGCGCAACGCCTGCTGGGCCCGGCCTACACCACGTGGCCCACGCCGCTGGGCAGCGAGCGTCCCGGCTGGATCTCGGGGCCGATCCACATCGGCGCCTACAGCTTCGTCGGCCCGCACAGCCTCATCGAGGCCAACACGCGCATCGGCCGCGGCACGCTCGTGTGCGCGGGCAGCTTCGTGCGCGGCACCTACCCCGACTTCGCGATCCTGGAGGGCCGGCCCGCGCGCGTGGTGGGCGACAGCCGGCGTGCCGACGAGCGCGCGCTGGTGCGCTTTCCCGAGCTGCAGGTGCTGTACGACGCCTGGGCCAACGCGTCGCAACCTGTCCACGGCGAAGGGCCGATGTGAGCGTGATGCCGCGTCCGCTGCGCGTCGTGCTGTTCGGCGACGGCGAGAGTCCGCACCTGCTGAAGTGGGCGCGGGCGCTCGCGCCGCGCGTGGAGCTGCACGTGGCCTCCAGCCGCGGCCTGGACCCGGCGCTGGCCGCGCTGGTCGCGCCCGAACGCACGCTGGTGCTGGGCCACGCCACGAAGTTTTCAGGTGGCAACGTGGCGCTGCTCAAGACGCTGCCGCGGCTGGTGCGCTGGCTGCGCGGCGTGGACGCCGACTGGATCAACGCGCACTACCTCACGTCGCACGGCACGCTGGCGTGGCTGGCGCGCAAGGCCGGGGTGCGCGCGCAATTGGCGGCATCGGCATGGGGCTCGGACATCCTCGTGGCGCCGCGCGCCAGCCGGGTCCTGCGCTGGCTGACCGCGCGCGTGCTGCGCGACGCCACGGTCTGCACCAGCGACTCGGAGCACATGGCGCGCCGCATGGTCGAGCTCGGCGCGCGCGACGTGATGACCTTCCCGTTCGGCCTCGAGGCGCTGCCGCCCGAGCCGACGCACAAGGAACCGTTCCTGTTCTTCGCCAACCGTGGCCTGGAGGACATCTACGATCCGCACCGGGTGCTGGCGCTCTTCGCCGGCATCGCCGCCGAGCGTCCCGACGCGCGCCTCGTGATCGCCAACAGCGGATCGCTGGCCGAGGCGTTGAAGCAGCAGGCCCGGGCGCTGGGCCTGGCCGACCGCATCGAGTTCGTCGGCCGTCTCGACGCCGCCGCGCAGGCCGCGTTCTACGCCCGCGCCACCTGGTACCTCAGCGTGCCGCGCAGCGACTCCGTCTCGGTGTCGGTGCTGGAGGCGATGGGTCACGGCTGCATCCCACTGCTGTCCGACCTGCCGGCCAACCGCGAACTGGTGCGCGATGGCGAGTTCGGCGAGAACGGCCTGATCGTGCCCGACGGCCAGGACGCGCTCACGCTGCGCGACATCGAGCCACTTCGCCGCGACGCGCCCGCGCTGGCCCGCTACAACCATGGGTGGGTCGGCCAGAACGCGCTGTTCGGCCCCAGCGTCGACGCGTTCGTCGCCCGACTCGAGCAATCCACTCCTCAATGAACATCCTCTACATCAATCACTACGCCGGCACGCCCGCACTGGGCATGGAGTTCCGCCCGTACTACCTCGCCCGCGAGTGGGTGCGCGCCGGCCATCGGGTGCAGATGCTCGCGGCCTCGTATTCGCACGTGCGCGCCCGCCAGCCCGAGGTGGGCGTCACGCCGAGGAACGAGACGGTGGACGGCATCGAGTACCGCTGGTACCCCACGAAGGGCTACATCGGCAACGGCATGGGCCGCGTGCGCAACATCTGGGAGTTCCTGAGCCAGGTGTGGCGCGACACCGACCGCCTGGTGCGCGAGATCAGGCCCGACGTGGTGATCGCCTCCAGCACCTACCCGATGGACATCTGGGTGGCGCGCCGCATCGCGCGCCGCGCCAAGGCCAAGCTGGTGTTCGAGGTGCACGACCTGTGGCCGCTGTCGCCCATCGAGATTTCCGGCATGTCGCCGAAGCACCCGTTCGCGCGGCTGTGCTTCAAGGCGGAGTCCGACGCCTATCGCGACGCCGACGTCGTCGTCTCGATGCTGCCGTGCGTGCACAGCTACATGGCCTCGCGCGGCCTCGACCTCGACAAGCTCGCCATCGTGCCCAACGGCATCTCGCCCGACGACTGGGCCGACAAGCCGTACCCGATCGCCGGCGACCTGGCCGGCGTCCTGGCCACCGCGCGCGCCCGCGGCGAGACGGTGGTGGGCTACGCCGGCTCGATGGGCCAACCCAACGCGCTCGACACGCTGCTGGACGCCGCCGCCCGCCTGCGCATCGACCCGGTGGGCCGCAAGCTGCGCTTCGTGCTGGTGGGCGACGGCCACCTGCGCGGGCACCTGCAGGAGCGCGTGCGTGCCGAGGGCCTGGTCAACGTCACCCTGCTGCCCCCCATCCCCAAGCTGCAGGTGCCCGCCATGCTCGCGCAGGTGGACATCGCCTACATCGGCTGGCAGCGCGTGCCCATCTACCGCTTCGGCATCGCGCCCAACAAGCTGATGGACTACATGATGGCCGGCCGCGCCGTGCTGCACTCGGTGGAGGCCGGCAACGACCCGGTGGCGGAGGCCGGCTGCGGCATCACCGTGGCGCCGCAGGACACCAACGCGGTGGTCAACGGGCTGCTGAAGATGATGAACCTGGCGCCCACGGCGCGGGCGGTGATGGGCGAACGCGG
>JBBQYL010000384.1:0-3022 GCA_038208735.1 Burkholderiales bacterium | reverse complement strand
ATGTCCTGCGGTTCGGGGGCCACCAGGCTGTTGCTGGCCAGCCAGCGATAGGGCATGCGGTTGGCGCGGAGGCCGTCGAGCGCCGGCAGGCCCATCTGGAGGGCGTGGTAGCCGAAGATGTCGAACACGGCGGTGTCGATGCGCTCCTGTTCCCACGCGAGCAGCACCTGGCCCGGCGGCGTCTTCAGCCACCCGCCCAACTCTATAATCGCAGCGCTTCTCTCCATGGAACTGATCGCCCTCCCCGCCTTCTCCGACAACTACATCTGGATGCTTCACGACGGCGAGAACGCCATCGTCGTGGATCCCGGGTCGGCGGCGCCTGTCAGCGACGCACTGCGCGAGCGGGGCCTGCGGCTGTCGACCATTCTAGTGACCCACCATCATTCGGACCACGTCGGCGGCCTGAAGGCGCTGCAACCGCTGGTCGAAGGCAGCGTCTTCGGCCCCGCGCACGAGGCCATGCCGGTGCCGGTGCGCAAGATGTCGCAAGGCATGGCGTTCGACGTGCTGGGCACGCACGTGGAGGTGCTCGACGTGCCGGGCCACACCGCCGGCCACATCGCCTACGTGGTCACGCGGCCAGGCCACGCACCCTGGCTGTTCTGCGGCGACACGTTGTTCTCCGGAGGCTGCGGCCGCCTGTTCGAGGGAACTCCGGCGCAGATGCACCACTCTCTCGACAAGCTCGCCGCGCTGCCGGGCGAGTCGCGCGTCTGCTGCGCACACGAATACACGCTCTCGAACCTGCGCTTCGCGCGCACGGTCGAGCCCCGCAACACGGCCCTGGCCGAGTACGAAACCCGCTGCAAGGCGTTGCGCGCCGAAGGCGCGTTCACGCTGCCCTCCACGATCGCCACCGAACGCGCCGTCAACCCGTTCCTGCGCGTGCGCGAACCCGACGTGGTCGCGTTCGCGCTGGAGCATGGCGCCGCGTCCGCCGATCCGACCGACGTCCTGGGCGCCTTGCGCGAATGGAAAAACACGTTTTGAACCTTCTCTCCCCGAAGCCGCGCCTGCCCGTGCTCGCCGCGCTCCCGCTGGCGATCGCGATGGCGCTGGCCGCGTGTTCCAGTGTCGACCTCTCGCAGGCGCCCGCCGCCGGCGCCGCGCCGGTGACCACCGTGTCGGTCGCCTCCGCGGACGCCGCCTCGACGCCGGCCGCCGGCGCCTCGCCGGCGCAGGCCGTGGCCAGCGCCGCCAGCGCGCCCGCCACCGCCGCCTCCGGCGTCGACGCCATGGCGGCCGACGACGACGACGACGCGGACACCGCCAAGACCGGCCCGGCACCCGCCGTGCTGCCGCCGTACGACCCGCTGCAGCCCGAGGCCAAGGTCAACCTCGATGACAGCGCCGCGCGCTCCGACCTGTGGCACCGCGTACGCGAAGGCTTCGCCATCCCCGACATGGACAACGCCGAGGTCAAGGTCTGGGAGCAGTGGTACTCGTCGCGCCCCGACTACGTGGGCCGCATGACGGCGCGCGGCTCCAAGTACCTGTTCCACATCACCGAGGAAGTGCAACGCCGCCACATGCCCACCGAGCTGGCGCTGCTGCCCTTCACCGAGAGCGCGTTCAACCCGCAGGCGATGTCGGTGGCCAAGGCCTCGGGCATGTGGCAGTTCGTGTCGGCCACCGGCAAGGACTTCGACCTCAAGCAGAACATCTTCCGCGACGACCGCCGCGACGTGCTGGCGTCCACCCGCGCCGCCCTCGACTACCTGCAGCGCCTGCACGACATGTTCGGCGACTGGCGCCTGGCGCTGGCCGCCTACAACTGCGGCCAGGGCACGGTGCAGCGCGCCATCGTGCGCAACCAGAAGGCCGGCCGCCCCACCGACTACGAGAGCCTCAGCCTGCCGGTGGAAACCCGCCAGTACGTGCCCAAGTTGCAGGCCGTCAAGAACATCGTGCTGCACCCCGAGGCCTACTCGCTGACGCTGCCGCCGGTGGGCAACCACCCGTACTTCCTGAGCGTGCCCATCGAGCGCGACATCGACGTCGACACGGCCGCCAAGCTGGCCAACGTACCCATCGACGAGTTCCGCATGCTGAACCCGCAGCTCGACAAGCCCGTGATCCTGGCCTCGGGCACGCCGCAGGTGCTGCTGCCCTACGACAACGCCGACGACTTCGTGCGCGCGGTGAAGTCGCACGAGGGCGCGCTGGCCTCGTGGACGGTCTACCTGGTGGGCAAGACGATGCGTCCTGCCGATGCCGCCAAGCTGGTGGGCATGAGCGAGGCCGAGCTGCGCGAGGTCAACCACATCCCCGCGCGCATGCTGGTGAAGTCGGGCTCCACGCTGTTGGTGCCGCGCTCGGCGCAACACATCGCCGACGTGTCGCTGACCGTGGCCGACTCCGCCGCGCTGAGCCTGGCGCCCGACCTGCCGCCCACCCGCCGCGTGAACATGCGCGTGGGCAAGGGCGGCGAGACGGTCGCCTCGGTGGCCAGGCGCTGGCACGTGGCACCGTCGGAAGTGGCGGCATGGAACCACGTGGCCGCCTCGGGCAAGTTCTCGGCGGGCTCGACGGCCGTGCTGTTCCTGCCGCGTTCCACCTCGCTGGCGCGCGCGCCGTCGCATCCCGCGGCCGGCAAGTCCACCCAGGTCGCCAAGGCGGCTCCAACGGCCAGGACGGGGCGCGGCAAGATCCAGGTGGCGCAGACGCCCAACGCCCGCAGCGGCACGCACGTGGCGTCGTCGAAGGCGCCGCACAAGGCCAGGACGGTGGTGGCTCGCAAGGCCGGCGGCGGCGTCGCCAAGTCCGCGGCCCGTACCAAGGTCGCCCTGCCCTGACCGGGCGCGGGCCGCACGTGGACACGCACGATCTCGCGCGGGCGCCCGCGCCCCCGCACGCCGTCGCGCGCCTGCGCGACGCCTGCCTGGCCACCAACGAGTGGATCCCCCGGCTCGATCGCGGGGGCCCTCGCAAGGCGCGTTGCGTCGGTTTCCGCCTGGTGCCCGCCCACTGCATGTGCGCGTCACGCACGTGCGTGACCACGCGGGCGGGCATCTCCCTG
>JBBQYL010000383.1:0-3024 GCA_038208735.1 Burkholderiales bacterium | reverse complement strand
CGATCGGTGTCGATGTCGGCCATGCTGTCGGCCAGCGACGACTCGCCCAGCTGCTTCAGGCGCCCGTCGGCGGGGTCGATGGCGAAGGTCACCACGCGATAGGGCTGCGAGCGCAGCGACGCGTACAGGAAATGGCGGTCGGGGCTGACCGCGAGCGGCATCACCGAGCCGCCCACCTTCACCGTGTCCAGCGGCTCCAGCGTGCCCTTGGCCTTGTCGAGCTGGAGGATGGAGATCTCCTGGCTGTCGGCGTCGGAGACGTAGACGACGGTGGTCGCCTGCGCGCCGCCGGCGGCGGCGAGGAGCAGCGTGGCCACGCGTGTGGCGAACCTGCGATGCGGGAGGGGGCTGTGCGTCATGGAAAGTCCTGTTTCTGGGCGAGGATCAAGCAGGGATGTTCTGGAATTCGATGCAACTGCTTGGCCACCTTCGCCGCCACGAACGCGCCGAACGAGAAGCCCGCCAACGCGATCTCCTGTTGCGGGAACGCCTTTGTGGCGGCATCGACGAGTTGCCGGATGTCGTCCGCCTCGCCCGCGGCGCTTGCGTGGTCGCCCTCGGAGCGGCCGACGCCGCGGAAGTTGGGGCGCAGCACCAGGAAGCCGAGGTCGGCGAGGGCCTTCGCGAGCGCCGCCGGGATCTTGTGCTCGGCCGTCCCGCCTTGCGACGGGTGCGGATGCAGCACGATCGCGAGGGCCACCGGGTCGGCCTTCGGCCGGTCGACGAAGACCTCGAGCTTGCCGACCGGCCCGTCGAGCAGGATCGGGCCGTTGATGAGTGGCTGGCTCAAGTCCATTTGGGCGCGTCCCGAGAGGTTGGCCAAGCGGCCGGGAGGCTCGCTGGCGACGGATCAGTCTACGCGCCGGGATGCATCCGCCACGACGCCTTGCGGCCTCAGCTCGCGCGAGGGCCGTTCAACAGCAGGAATCGCGCGCCGCTGCCCGACGCGGCCGCCTTGTCCTGCGGGTTGTACAGCGCGCAGCGCTTGAGCGACAGGCAACCGCAGCCGATGCAGGCGTCGAGCTGGTCGCGCAGCTGCGTCAACGCCTCGATGCGGGCGTCGAGTAGCGGCCGCCACTCGCGCGACAGCCGCGACCAGTCGCCGGGCGTGGGCGTCCGCTCGCCCGGCAGGGTGGCGAGCGCGGTGCGAATCTGGTCGAGCGTGAGGCCGATCTGTTGCGCCACGCGGATGAAGGCGACGCGTCGCAAGGTCGACCGGGGATACCGCCGTCGGCCGGACTCGCTGCGGGCGCCGTGCAGCAGGCCTTCGGCCTCGTAGTAGCGCAGCGTGCTGGCGGCAACGCCGGCGCGGCGCGCGAATGGGCCGATGGCGATCCAGTCGCCGTCGTCGAGTGTCGGATCGGAGGAGGGCATGTCGGTCTCGCGTTGAGAGTATTCGAACGCAGGCGGCAGGAATCACTTGACTTGAAGTTGACTTTAACTTGCAAAGTACGCGCACTCAATCACTTCCGGATGCCCTCCATGTCGTTCTCTGCCCTCGCACCGAACCCCGTCGACACCCGCCGCGCCGTGCTGCACCAGTTGCTGGACGAGAGCCTGCAGCTCGGGCCGGAGTACGAGGCGGGCATGGCCAACCACCTCCCGATGGCGCTGGCCGCGCTGGACGGCCTCGGCGCCCACGAGGCCCAGATCCGTTCTTTCTACGCGCACTACGCGCGCCGACTCGGGCCCATGCCCGCGGCCGCGCCCGTGACGCGTGGCGCGCGCGAGGCGGGCCACGGCGCGATCGATGACTGGCGCTCGCTGCGCGGTCGCATCGACGCGTTCGCCGCGCTGCGTCGGCACTTCGACGCGGCCCTCGCGCGCGACGGGCGTGACGCGCTCCTGCGCGACGTGTTGCCGGCCCTGATGGACGGCAGCGCGGGCGCCGCCTTCCACGGCCCGATCCGCGTGGCCCACGCGGTGGAGTCGGGCCACGACGGTGAACTGGCGGCGGCGCTGGCCTACTGCGCGGCGCGCTGGAATCCACTGCCCCAGCCGGCCCGGTCGGATGCGGTCTTCACGGATCCGGCCGCGTGGCTCGACGCCATCGATGCGCACCAGCGCCGCACCGCCCCCGGCTGGCGCTCGCCGGCCCCGCTGATCAGCGAACGCATGCAGCACGCGGCCCTCACCGGCGCATGGATCGAGCTGGCTGACGCCCTGGTCGTCTCCGACGGCCAGGTGCCCGAGGCGCTGGCCGCGCTCGCGAAGGCGGCGGCGGCGCGCTACGCGGCCAGCGGCAACTTCACCGTGCTGCACATGGCCACCGCGTCGCGCGCCGCACAGGTGCTCGCGCCCTGGCTGCCCACGCAGGCCGCCGCATGGAGGCCCTTGCTGCACGCCGTGGCCGCGGCGAGCATCTCCGCGCGCGCGATGCCGCTGCAGCGAGACGTCTCCACCGCGCTGACCTGGGCCGACGTACGCCGTGCCGCCTGCGCGAGCGACGACGATCACGTGATCAAGCTCGTCCACGCGATGTCGATGCAGCACGCGCGCGCGCCGGATCCGGTGTGGCTGGATGCGGCGCGCGCGGCAATTCAAGGCTGAGGCTCTTGCCCGACCACCACTTCGCTGAACTGCATCACCGGCGCGAGATCCGTGTAGTTCGCGATGTCGGCCAGGATCTCTTTCGCGTGCGGACCGAAGCCGGCCTGGAACGACTCCACCGTGTCGCTGTAGATGTGGCACATGCCGACGTAGGGTGCCGGCTGGCCGGGGGCGCCGCCGGCCAGCCCCTTGTCCACCGTGTAGAACAGGCACGTGTCGCCCATCGAGCGCTTCACCAACGGCATGTGCTGGTCGCGGTAGTAGGCGTGGTCGAACCTCGCGCCGGGGGTGTTCGGGTACATGACGCTGACTTTGATCATGGGGAGTCCTCAGGTGGGGGCATGTGGCATCGGGGTGACCATCCTATTCCCGCGCTGGCGCCGCTGATCGAGCAGGAGATCCTCAGCAGGGTGTGCGGCCGCATGTTCGGTGTCGCACCATCCAGGGATCGAGAGGACGCGTGGAATCGCTCGG
>JBBQYL010000382.1:0-3057 GCA_038208735.1 Burkholderiales bacterium | reverse complement strand
CGTACGACGCCATCGCGTCGCCCACCCAGTACGCCGGCGCCTGCAGCAGGTTGGCCGTGGGCACCGCCGTGTTGCTGCTGCGGGCCGAGGTGTCGGCGTAGCGCATGCCGCCGCCCACCCTGATGCCCAGCGGCAGCTTGGTCGTCAGCCACGACGTGAACGTGTTCACCGGCGAGAACACGATGACGCCGCCCTGGCTGGTGGGCGCCGCCTTGAGGATCTTCGAGTCCATGTGCGAGTAGCCCGCGCTCATGCTGATGTCCTTGGTGACGTTTCCCACCAGGCCCAGTTCGACGCCCTGCACGCGGCGCTTGCCCACCTGCGAGTACGTGGGCACCGTGGCCCCGTCGGACACCAGCTCGTTCTTGTTCTCGCTGCGGTAGACCGCCGCCGTGGCCAGCAGGTCGCCGCCCAGCAGGTCCCACTTCGTGCCGAACTAGATGTTTGTGCCCTCCTGCGGCTTCAGGCCGGCCTGGGCCTGGCTGTTGGCCTGACCGGACAGCGCGAAGTTGGTGCCGCCCGGAGGCTGCTTCGAGTCGGAGTACGTGGCGTAGACGCTGCCGTTGTGCGCCGGCTTGTACACCGCGCCCACCTTGTAGCTCCACAGCTGGCCAGTAAGTCCGATCGGCGCGTTGTTGGCCAGCGTGGCCGGCGTCGATCCCGCGGCGGCCGTGTACGTGGCGCTGCTGGTGTCGGTGTGGAACCCGTCGAAGCGCACGCCGCCGTTGAGCAGGAAGTCCCTGGTGAGGTTCAGCGTCTCGAACGCGTAGGCCGAGCCGGTGATCGTGCTGCCGATCGTCTGCGTGCCCCGGTACACGGGCATGGTCAGCACGTCGGCGGGGTTCGGGTCGTACAGGCTGGCGACGCCTGCCACGGTGACGGGCGTGGCCGTCTTCTGGCGTTCGTAGCTCAGCTCGAAGCCGGTGGACAGCGAGTTCACGAGGCCGAAGGTCTCGAAGGTGGAGGCCAGGTTGGTCTGGTTGGTGAGGATCTCGTTGTCCTGGTGGCGGCCCTGGCGCGAGCGCACCACGTGTAGCCTGATGGGGTGGCCGCGGTAGCGGTAACGGCGTTGACCCCGGTGACCACCACGTCCTCCTCGGTGCGTCCGATGCGCGTGGTGTTGCGCAGCGTGACGCCCTTGGCCAGGTCGTTCTCAAGCCGGGACGTGAACATGTCCATCTTCACGTGGTCGAAGTCGCCGCCCAGGCCGTGGCAGTTGCTGGAATCGACGGCCGGGCCGGCCTTCTGCGCGGGCGTGGTGCCGCTGGCGGCGGCGAACACGTAGCCGTCCAGGCCGAAAGCCGATACGCCGCCGTCGGGCCGGTTGTCCTGCTGCACGCGCAGGTAGCTGACCGTCTCGCGGGTGGCCGTGCCCAGTCCGAAAGTGGCGATGGACGCGATGCCCCAGCGCTTGGCGCGCACCTGGTCGCGGCCCGGCGCGCCGTCGTCCTGCGCCATCAGGTTCAGGCGTACGGCGCTGCCCGGCATCGCCATCAGCGGGGCGTTGAGGTCGGCCGTCACGCGCTTGCGGTCGGCCGTGCCGCCGATCAGGCTGCCGGTGGGGAACGCGGCGTCGGATTGCGCGCTCTTCGAGACGAGGTTGATGTAGGCCGACGAGGCGCCGCGGCCGATGTCCGAGCCCGACGGGCCCTTGACCACTTCCACCTGGTCGATGTTGAACACGTCGCGCGAGACGGCGCCCAGGTGGCGGATGCCGTCCACGAAGATGCTTTGCAAGTTGTCGAAGCCGCGCAGGTTGATCGAGTCGCCGGTCCGCGTGCTGCCGTTCTCGCGCAGTTGCATGGTGACGCCCGGGGTATTGCGCAGCGCCTCGGAGAGCGACGTGGCGGCCTGCTGCTGAAGCAGCTCCTTCTTGATGACGGTGATCGTCTGCGGCGTGTCGAGGATGGGCTGCGTGAACTTGGGCGACGAGAAGACGTCGGCCTTGTAGTCGTTGTCCTTTTCCGGCGCCGCCGTCACCTTCGTGGTGGGCAGCGTGGTGGCGCCCCGGGCCTGCGAGGCGGTCGCGGCCAGCGCCGCGGCGGCCAGGGCCAGCGACGAACGATGGCGCGGCTGGCGGTCGGCCGCGTGCTTGCGGCTCTGGATGAAGGTCATGGATCTCTGCTCCGAATGAGGCTCTTGGACGTGTCGGCTGGCGTCCTGCGGCCCGTGTTCGAATGGGATCCTTCCGGCGATGCTGGCGGGTCAGGGGGTGAAATGCGTCAATCGAGAATAATAACGATTCTCATTACTTAAGTAAGACTTGCCTCACACACAGCAACATGCGGGCGTGCTACCACAGGAATGGCTCGCAAGCCGCCACACGAGCGAAGCGCGGACAGCGTATGCTCGCGGCCTTTCCGAACCCGAGAGGATGATCTCCACCATGGCAACCGAAGCAACCAAGACCTCCGCTTTCATGAAGGCCCTGAAGCCGAGCCCCGCGCTCGCCGCGATCGTCGGCACCGAGCCGCTGCCGCGCACCGCCGTCACCAAGGCGCTGTGGGATTACATCAAGGCGCACAACCTGCAGAATCCGGCCAACAAGCGCAACATCCTGTGCGACGCCAAGCTCAAGGCCGTCATGGGCAAGGACGAAGTCACGATGTTCGAGATGACCGGCCTCGTCGGCAAGCACCTGAGCTGATCGCGCTGCGGCCGCGCGCCTCGCGCGCGCGGCGGTCGGCCTGCGCTCAGTCGCAGGTATGACGCACTGGCGCGGGCGCCCTGCCCGCCGCCGCCTGGAGCGCCGCCTCGGCGCGAAACCGGGCACGTCGATTGCCCCAAAAGGGCCGCTCGGCCTGTAGATATCACGACTGTTCCCGAACCGGATTGCCACATCGGCAAATCCATGCGTGGCAGCAGTACTTACCGCAGGCCGCGTGCATCCAACCCATGAGTTGTTCATGCTCCGGGGAAAGCGCCTGAAACTCCTGCCCGACCGTCGATGATCACGCTCACCGTTCTCGTCATATACCTCGGCTGCATATTGACGGTGCACCTGCGCGGCCGCGTCCGCCACAGTTTCTGGGGCCAGGTCTTCGACCATTCCGGCCT
>JBBQYL010000381.1:0-3214 GCA_038208735.1 Burkholderiales bacterium | reverse complement strand
TGCGTGGTGGGCAGCGAGACCGACCCGTGGATGTCGGCTGCCCGGGCGCACGCGTGGGCGCTGCGCTGGGGCAGCGACTGGATCAACCTGGGCGACGCCGGCCACGTCAACGTCGCCTCGGGCCACGGCGCATTGCCGCTCGCCCGCGAGTGGGCCGCCGGCGCGCTCAACCGGCTCGACGCTCGACCGTGGCGCGTCGCCGCGTAGGCGCCGGCGCGACGCCGCGCGGCGCGGCATCATGTGAGGATGCGCGCCCTCGCCCTCCTCACCGAAGAGCTGGAATCCCGCCCCGGCGACGCCGACCGGGTGGACGCGCTCGCGCGCCACCTGCGCGCGGTGGGACGTGACGCGGGCGCGCTCGCAGGCGAGTGGCTGGTGGCGGACTCCGGCGTGCGTCCCGCGCGTCCGCCGAAGCTGACCCAGGCGGCGCTGGCCGAGGCGGCGCGCGCGTTGGCCGTGGCGCAGGGGACGGCGCCATGGCTGTTCGACGTGGGCCGCGCCGAGAGCGGCGAGGCGGCGGAGGCGATCGCGCTGCTGCTGCCGTGGCCCGAGGGCCCGCCGAGGCCCGCCAGCCGCCCCCCGCTGGCCGACTGGCTGGCGGACTGGGCCGAGGCGGCATCACGGCCCGCACCTGCGCGCCCCGAGGCCATCGCCGACACCATCGCCCGCCTGGACGACGCGGTCACCCGCCGCTGGGCCGTGCGCGCCGTCTGCGGGCTCGTGCGGCCGCTCGTCGATCCGTGGCAATGGCAGCGCGCCTGGGCCCTCGCGTTCGACGCCGATCCGCAGGACGTCGCCTGGTGGTGGCATCGCCGCCGCGACGCGCTGCGCCTGGGCGCGCCCGCCACCGCCCTGCCGCGGCCGCGTGCCTTCGCACCGCTCGACGAGCCTGGCGAGCCTGCGCATGCCGACCTGCTGGCGGCCTGGCGCAGCGGCGACGTCCACGCCGAGCCGCGCTGGAGCGGCGTGCGCGTGCACATCGTGCGGCGCGGCGACGACGTGGCGGTGTGGCAGCGCGACGGTCGCCTGCTCAACGATCGCGTGCCGGCGGCTTGGCTGGCGCCGGCGCAATGGCCCGAGGACGTCGCCATCGAGGCGGTACTGGTGGCCTGGCTCGGCGGCCGGCTGGTGGCGCTGGTCGACGTCGCGACGCGCGCGCGCAAGGGCGCCGACGCGGGCCCGACGCTGCACCTGGCGTTGACCGACTGGCATGGCCCGGACGGCGACCCACGCGCCCGGCGCGCGCGGCTGCTGGCGCGCTGGCCCGCCGCCGAAGGCCTGGCCGCGCTGCCGCCCATCTTCACGACGCCGCGCTGGCCTTCGCCGGAGGCGGACGACGCCGAGCTCGTGCAGGCCGCCCACGCGGCGCGCGGGCAGGGCTGGAGCGGCCTCGTGCTGCGCCACGCCACGTCGGGCGCGGCCTGGGCCGTGCGCGCGCCGATCCACCGCGTCCGCGCGGCGCTGCAGTACGTGCCCGGCGACGCGCTGGGCGCCAGCAGCGCGGCGGCGCTGGCGCTGGGCTTCGTGGATTGCGGCTTCGCGTTGTGGAACCGTCTCCCGCGATCCGAAGAGGAACAGCGCGCCGCGATGACCGCCGCCCTGTCCGGCCAGTTCATCGATCCGCCGCCCGACGCGCCCGGCGTCGCGGGCCTGCGCCTGCTGCCGTTGGCTCGCGTGCCCATCGCGTTGCCCGACGACGAGCTGCTGCGCCTTCACGAGTGGCTGCGCGCCAACGCCGGCCAGCGCTTCGGCGGCGTGCACGCGGTGGCGCCGGTGCAGGTGTTCGAGCTGGGCTTCGTGGAGGCCCGCGCGAGCCGGCGCCACCGCATCGGGGCCACGCTGGCGGGCGTGACGGTGCTGCGCTGGCTGCTCGACGCGCCCCCCGGCGGCGCGCAGCTGGCCGACGACCTGTTCCTCACGCACTGACTTTGGCCTAGAGTGGGCCTCTCGACCGCAGACCTGCAGGAGACCCGCGTGGAGACCGACACCCCCCGACGCCTCTTCGATTCCCTCGAGTCGGGCATGCTGTGGTTCGACGACCAGCTGCGCATCGTCGACGCCAACCGCTCGGCGCGCGAGGTGCTGGGCCTGGAGGAGCGCGCGTTCGGCGCCGGCGTCGACGACCTGGCCTGGGCGCAGTCCGACGAGCACGGCGTGCCGATGGCCAAGGAGATGCTGCCGGTGGTGCGCGCGCTGCTCGGCAGCGGCGAGACGACCTCGGGCATCGTCGTCGTGCAGACGGGCCACCAGGGCCGGCGCTGGCTGCGCATGCGCGCCGTGCCCGTCGCCTCGCTCGGCGAGGGCCGCGGCCGCGGTGTGGTGGTGTCGTTCACCGATTTCACGCATGAGCACAAGGCGGCGGTGTCGCTGCAGCAGAGCGAGCAGCTGTTCCGGATGTTCGGCGACCACTCGCTGGACCTGATGTGGATCGTCGATCCGCGCACGCGCAAGCTCCTCTACATGAACTCCGCTTACGAGCGCATCTGGGGCCGGCCGGCGGCGCCGCTCTACGAGGATCTCGCGCATTGGCTGGACGGCGTCGAGCCGGCCGACCGCCAGATGGTGGCGGACGCCGCGCTGCACACCAACGCCGCGGGGATGTACCAGACCGAGTACCGCGTGAACCGGCCCGACGGCCGCCTCGTGTGGATCCGCGGCCGCGGATTCCCGCTGTTCGACCCCGACGGGCGGATGCGCTACATGGCCGGCTTCGCCGAGGACATCACGCTGGAGCGCGCGCACCGCGTGGCGCAGGAGCGGCTCGAGCGTATCGTGGCGACGGCGCCGGGCGCGGTGCATTCCTATTGCGTGGACAGCGCCGGCCGGGGCCACTTCATCTTCGCGAGCCCGGCCATCCACGACCTGCTGGGCGTGGACGCCACCACGCTGGTGGAGCGTCGCATCGACCTGCTGGCGCTGGTGCATCCCGACGAGCGCGAGGCGGTGGCCGACTCGCTGCGCGCCTCGGCCGACCTGGGCAGCGCGTGGCTGGCCACCTTCCGCGTGCCGCACACGCCCGCGGGCGAACGCTGCATCGAGGCGCACTCGATGCCCGTGCGCGAGCCCGACGGCGGCGTCATCTGGCACGGCTTCTTCATCGACGTGACCGAGCGGCGCCGTGCCGAGCAGGAGATCCGTTCGCTCAACATCGACCTGGAGCAGCGCGTGGCGGCCCGCACGTCGGAGCTGGAGGCCAAGCACCGCGAAATGGAGG
>JBBQYL010000380.1:0-3241 GCA_038208735.1 Burkholderiales bacterium | reverse complement strand
TGATCGGCGGGGGCCCCGGCGGCTACGTCGCCGCCATCCGCGCCGGCCAGCTGGGCCTTCCCACGGTGCTGATCGAAGGCGAGAGCCTGGGCGGAACCTGCCTCAACGTGGGCTGCATCCCGTCGAAGGCCCTCATCCACGCGGCCACGGCCTTCGAGGAGGCCACGCACTGGGCCGGCGACTCGAAGATCGGGATCAAGGTCGAGTCCCCCTCCATCGATCTTGCGAAGACGATGACATGGAAGGACGGCATCGTCGGCAAGCTCACCGGCGGCGTGGGCGCGCTGCTGAAGAAGAACGGCGTGCAGGTGCTCAAGGGCTGGGCCACGCTCGTCGACGGCAAGACCGTCGACGTGACGCCCGCCGGCGCCGCCGCGCCCAGCGTGCGCATCACCTGCGAGCACCTGCTGCTGGCCGCGGGCTCCGACGCGGTGGAGCTGCCGATGATGAGGTTCGGCGGCCGCGTGATCTCGTCCACCGAGGCGCTCGCGCTCACCGAGGTGCCGAAGACGCTGGCGGTGGTCGGCGCCGGCTACATTGGCCTGGAGCTGGGCATGGCGTACCGCAAGCTGGGCGCCGAGGTGTTCGTCGTCGAAGCGACGGATCGCATCCTGCCGGCCTACGACGAGGAACTGACCCGGCCCGTTCTAGCGGCGATCGACAAGCTGGGCATCAAGCTGCACCTGGGCCATGCGGTGCACGGGCTGAATGACCTGGGCGACGCGCTGCACGTGAAGAACGCCGCGGGCGAGTCGGTGCACCTCCCGGCCGACAAGATCCTGGTGGCGGTCGGCCGCAAGCCGCACATCGCGGGCTGGGGCCTGGAGTCGCTGCTGCTGGACATGAACGGCCGCGCCGTGAAGGTGGACAGCCAGTGCCGCACGTCGATGCGCAACGTGTGGGCCATCGGCGATCTCACGGGCGAGCCGATGCTGGCCCACCGCGCGATGGCGCAGGGCGAGATGGTGGCCGAGATCATCTCGGGCAAGACCCGTCACTTCGCGTCGACCGCCATGCCGGCGGTGTGCTTCACCGATCCCGAGATCGTGGTCGTCGGTCTCAACGCCACCGAGGCCGCGGCCGCGGGGCACGACGCCATCACCGCGATGTTCCCGTTCGCGGCGAACGGCCGCGCGATGACGCTCGAATCCACCGACGGCTTCGTGCGGGTGGTCGCGCGCAAGGACAACCACCTGATCCTCGGCTGGCAGGCCGTCGGCAAGGGCGTGTCGGAGCTCTCGGCCGCGTTCTCGCAGTCCGTCGAGATGGGCGCGCGGCTGGAGGACGTGGGCCACACGATCCACGCACATCCCACGTTGGGCGAGGCGGTGCAGGAAGCGGCGCTGCGTGCGCTGGGGCACGCGTTGCATATCTGAGCGCCGGGATGCCTGGCTTGCGCTTGCGGCGCGCGCACGACCGCTGTGCAGGGAGGCCGCCGCTCAAGGCGCCGTCGACACCTGGCCGGCGTACGGCGAGCGAGGGCCCGGCAGGATGCCGTTGTAGCGCGGAGCGCCCAGCATGCGGGTGTCGGCGATCGCAGCGTAGGTGAACGAGGCATCGGTGGCCGATTTGACGATCTGGTCGACGATCGCGCGCACCAGTAACCCGGCGATCCCACCGCCCCCGCCACTGTTGTTCTCCGCCGAACTAGCCACAGCGCTACCTTCCCACAACAGGTCGCCGCTGCGAAGGTCCACCACGCGAGCGCTGGCTTCCACCCGTGTGTCGCTCGCAACGATCTGGTAGCTGGTGCCGTAGCGCTTGACCGTGATGTAGACAGCGGCGTCGGCGCCGAAGACCTCATGAAGCTTCTGCCACGTCACGGCGTGCGCGTCAGCTGCCTCGGTCACTCCGTTCTGCTTGAATGTGGCGTCGACCAACGTCACCGGCAGAACGTAGTAGCCGGCTTCTGCAAGCGGCCGAGTCGCGTTGGACCAGACGCCTGGCGTGCCCTTGACGTCTGGCGAGTCGTTGAGCGGCGGTAGAACCAACAAGGTCGCCGGACGCGCCCTCTGGAACGCGCTGTAATCGTAGGGACCAGGACGCTGGTGGGCGCAGCCAGCAAGAAACGCCACTGCAAACGTGGCGAGCAGGGCGATACGTCGTGCGATCATGCCTTGCCTTTAGACGTGCCGGGCGCGCCCATGCGCTTGAGCAGCGAGTCCATGTACGGCGCCGATTCGGGGAAGGCGGCCTTCTCCTCTGCCCAGAGCGCGGCCGCGCGGTTAAGGTCACCTGCGTCGTAATACAGCTTTCCGAGATGGGCCCGGAATCCAGGCGGCAGCCGAAGATTCTGGGAAGCGGCCGTCTGCGACTGCTTTTCCATGCCGGCGATCTGGTCGACGGAGCTGCCACCGTCGCCGCGCAGCGCGTCGTACTGATACTTCGGAAATGCGCCCCACGAGTAGAGCGGCTGCGGCTCATGCGCGCAGCCACCAAAGACACCCAGCGCGATGACGACAGCGATCGTGGAGATGCGACGGGGCACGATCATCGACGGTCCTCGTGGCCCCACTGGCCCGCGTCCTTCGCGGCAGCGACATGATCGACGGCGTCGCGCATCGCCAAGTCGATCACTTTGCCGTTGAGAGTGGCGTCGTAGCCAGCAGTCCCGCCGAAGCCGATGACTTCTCGGTTCGAAAGTTCGTACTCGCCGGCGCCGGATGCCGAGTACACGACTTCAGAAGTCGTCGTATCGACCACGTTGAGCGTGATCTTGGCGTAGGCCACTTGGTGCTTGCCCCGACCAAGCAGGCCGAACAACTGCTCGTCACCCGTCTCCTTGCGCCCGAACTCGGAAACATCGCCGGTAATGAGGTAGGACGCGCCACGCAGCGACTGCGTGGTGCCTTTGATCTTTGCTTCCTGGCCAGCCTCGGCGAGGTTGTCCCGGTCTTGCACAGCGAAGCGTTGCGATTGCTGCAGGTGCGCGATCAGAGCGCTGCGTGCTTGGCCGCCCAACCGATCAACGCCGTCGGAGAAAACGCCCCGCATGAAGCTCGAATGGTTGTCGAACTTGCCGATGGACACGGCCACGCGCACACCTGCATACGGCGTCGCGGCCGCTTGGACCTGCTGCACCTGGACGGTGTGGGACGATTCGGTGGCACAGCCGCCGGCCACGAGTGCCCAGGCGACTGAGGCGCCGAAAGCACAGGAACGAATGAACATGGGATCTCCCTCATCGAACAATGGGCGCTTACCGGGGAATGGATCTTCCCCTCATCGAGCGCAGCGCGCG
>JBBQYL010000379.1:0-3243 GCA_038208735.1 Burkholderiales bacterium | reverse complement strand
TACGCGGTCAACGCCTTCAGCAACACCTACGCGCGCCTGTTGGACGACTTGGCGCCGGAAAGCGCCCCGGAGCCGGGCATCGAGGTAGTGCAGGGCCCGGAGGCCGACGCGCTGTTCGTCGACGCCAGCATCGCGGGCTTCAGCGTGCAGGCGCACGATCGGCCGCGCGAGCTGCTGGCTGCGCTGGCCCGCATCGCGCAGGCTCGCGACGACACCGCGCTGTTCGTGGCGCGGATGGACGGCCAGGTGGTGGCGTCCGCGGGGCTCAGCGTGGTCGAGACACCGGCGGGGCGCATCGGCGAGCTGTATATCGCCAGCACCTTGCCCGCGTTCCGCGGCCGCGGCGTGCAGTCGGCGCTGCTGCGGGCCCGGCTGCGCGCCGCCAGGGCCGCGGGCTGCGCGCTGGCGGTGGTGATGGCGCGGCCGGCCAACACGAGCGCGCGCAACACCGAGCGCGCCGGCTTCCGGCTCGCGTTCACCAAGGCCACGTTCGCGCTCACGCGGCGGCCCTGATCCAGGCGACGCAATGCGTCCGTCGGTGGCGCCATTGCTCCGTTCGGCGCAAGAGACAAGCCCGCTTCGCGGTCTTCCCGCATCGCGCGCGACGGACTATCGTTGCGAACGGCCGGCAAGAGTGCCGGCTCCTCAAGGAAACTGAAGATGCGACTGATCGGCATGCTCGACTCCCCCTTCGTCCGCCGCACCGCCATCGCGTTGCAGCTGCTCGACATCCCGTTCGAACACCACCCGCTGTCGGTGTTCAGCACCTTCGACCGGTTCAGCCGCATCAACCCGGTAGTGAAGGCGCCCACGCTGGTGTGCGACGACGGCACGGTGCTGATGGACTCGGGCCTGATCATCGACTGGCTGGAGACGCTGGCGGGACGCAGCCTGTGGCCGTCCGGCGTCGCGGAACGCGCGCGTGCGACGCGCGTGACAGGTCTTGCACTGGCCGCCTGCGAGAAGGTGATGCAGACCTTCTACGAGCACAACCTGCGGCCTGCCGACAAGCTTCACGCGCCGTGGCTGGAACGCGTGCATGCGCAGCTGATGGCGGCGCTGACGGCGCTGGACGCGGAGATCGCGCGCCATCCGCTGGCCGCCGGGCAGGCCACGCTGACCCAGGCGGGCCTGATGGCCGCCATCGCGTGGCGCTTCATGCAGATCAAGCTGGTGGCGCCGGTGCCCGACGCCACGTGTCCGGCGCTGGCCGCGCATTCGGCGCGTTGCGAGGCGCTGCCGGCGTTCGTGCGCACGCCTGCGGACGACAGCGTCGACGTGTCGACGCCAGGCTACCGCGCGCCCTGAGCCGGCGGGATCACGCCGGCTGCAGCGCGTCCTGCCGGTCCTTCTCGAGCTGCCCGGTGGCCGTGGCTGCTGGCGCGGGGCGGAAGCGAAGGAAGCCCTGGATCACGTCGCAGCCCCAGCCCTCCAGCACCGCCTCCTGCTCGAGGGTCTCCACGCCCTCGGCGGTCACCGACAGGCCCAGCGTGTGGGCCAGTTCGATCACGGTGCGCACGATGGTGTCGTCCTGCTCGCTCGCGTTGAGCTGCTTGATGAACGAGCGGTCGATCTTCAGCCGGTCGAGCGGAAAGCGGCGCAGGTACGACAGGCTCGCATAGCCGGTGCCGAAGTCGTCGATGGCCAGGTGCAGCCCCAGTTCGCGCAGCGCGTGCAGCTGCGCGATGGACGCCTCGGCATCGTTCATCACGCTGCCCTCGGTGATCTCGAGCTCGATCTGGCGCGGGTCGACGCCGGTGCGGGCCAGGGTATCGCGCACCGTGGCGAGGAAGTCGGGATGGTTGAACTGGCGCGGCGCGATGTTCACGGCCACCAGCGGCTTGCCGGCGCCGGAGTCGGCCCAGGCCTTCGCCTGTCGGCAGGCCTGTTCCAGCACCCACGCACCGATGCGCACGATCAGGCCCGTCTCCTCGGCCAGCGGGATGAACTCCGCGGGTGAGATCATCTCGTCGCCGTCACGCCAGCGGATCAGCGCCTCGAACCCGCAGATGCGGCCGTCGGGCAGCCCGCGCTGTCCCTGGTAGAACAGCTCGAAGTCGCCGTGCTCCAGTGCCTTGAGCATGCGGCTTTCCATGCGCAGCTTGTCGCGCTGGCTTTCGCCGATGCGGGTGTCGTACACCAGGAAGCTGTTGCCCGGATCGGCGTGTGCCTGCAGCTTGGCGAGTTCGGCAAGGCGGGCCACCTCCTCGACCGAGCCGGCGTCCTTTGGATACTCGGACGCGCCCACGCCGATCGACACGATCAGGTCCTGGTTGCCGATCTCGAACGGCGCGTCCATCGCGGCGGTGAGCGCCTCCAGGATCACCTGCAGCCGCCGGGGATCGTGGCCGAAGTGGAACAGCGCGCCGAAGGTGACGCCGTCCACGCGATACAGCCGGCCTTCGAAGCGGCGCGTCACCTGGTCGAGGCGGGCGGCGATCTGGCACAGCAGCGCGTCGCCCAGCTGGTGGCCCACGCTGCCCACGATCAGGCCGAACTGCTTCACGGAGATCGACACGTTGCAGTAGCTGGCGCGGCCGGCGAGCTCGATGGTGCGGGTGTCCGCCTCCATCGCCCGGCGGTTCAGCAGGCCGGTCACCTTGTCATGCAGGCTGGCGTGCGCCAGCTTCTCGTTGGTGATCGCCAGCTCGCGGTTCGACCGGCGGGCGCGCAGGTACAGGCGCCACGTGGCGGCCACGCCCAGCGCGAGCACCGCGGCCAGCGCGAGCATCAGCGCGCGCTCGTTCGAGCGGCGCGACAGCTCCACCGCCTGCAGCGCGTTCTCGTGCTCCAGCTGCTCCACCTTGCGCTGGTGCTGCTCGAAGCTGGACTGGCGCTGCAGCGCCACCACCGTGTTCTTGCGATCCTTGCGCGCGAGCTCGTACTCCAGCACCAGCGCCTGGCGCAGGCGCACCAGGGTCTCGGCGGAGTCGCCGCCGCGCTCCAGCATGTCGATATAGCGGTTGAGCTGGATCAGCAACTCGGGGTCGCGCCGTATGCGCTCCAGCGCGCGCAGGCCCGCGTCGGCCTGCTGCTTGCCTTGCGCCACGTGGCCCAGGCCGATCTGGGCCATGCCCAGGTTGATCAGGGCGTGCGCGGCCGTCTCGTCGTCGTGCTGCGACTCCGACTGGTGCTGCGCGCGGATGGCCGACTCCGCGGCCCTGGCGTAGCTGTGCACGGCCAGGTAGTCGGTGGACAGGCTCATCAGCGCGTCCTGCTCGCTGCTGAGCCACGCCACCTGGC
>JBBQYL010000378.1:0-3278 GCA_038208735.1 Burkholderiales bacterium | reverse complement strand
GCCATCACCAGCACCACCATCACGGCCCGCAGCGGCAGGCCGGACTTGGGCGGCAGCATCACGCTGCGCTCGGGCGTGTCGTAGACCGACTCCGGCGGCCGCGTGGACGGCGCCGAAGCCGACGCCAGCGCCGGGCCGGGCGCCGGCACGCGCGTGGGCTTGCGCGTGGGCTCGATGCGCATCGTGGCCTGCACCGTCTTGTCGAAGGCGGCGGGGTCGGCCTGGACCGGCGGCATGTGGCCCGCGGCCACGCCATGCACCGGACGCAGCGGGATGGCGATGCGGCCCTCCAGCGCGTCGCGCATCTGCGCCACCGACTGGGGGCGATCCTGCGGGCGCACCGCCATCGCCCAGTCGAGCACCTGCAGCAGGCGCGGCGAGCAGCCGGGCGGCAGGATGCGCAGCAGCGGCTCCATCTCGTCGTTGAGTACGCGCGCGGTGGCCGGCACCGGCGCGCGGCCGGTGAGCATGAAGTAGCAGGTGCCGGCCAGCGCGTACAGGTCGGTCCACGGGCCCTGGCGCATGGACTGCGTCTCGGCGTACTGCTCGATGGGCGCGAACTGCGGCTTGAGCACGGCGGTGACGTTCTGCGTGCGGTCGGCCAGCACCAGGCGTGCCGCGCCGAAGTCGAGCAGCACGGGACGGCCGTCGTCGCACCACAGGATGTTGTCGGGCGCGATGTCGCGGTGGTAGACGGCGGCGGCGTGCATCACCTCCAGCGCGTCCAGCAGCGGATCGATCAATGCGCGCGTCCACGCGTCGTCGGCCGTTCCCGGCGCCATCGTCTTGCGCAGCTGGCGCAGCGTGCGGCCCTGGTACAGCGGCATGGCCATGTAGGCGGTGCCGTTGCCCTCCCAGAAGCGGAACACCTTGACCAGCGCCGGCTGGTCGAAGCGCGCCAGCAGCCGCGCCTCGTTGACGAACGACTGGCGGCCGAGCTCGAAGTCTTCCTCGTGCGTGCGCGAGCGCAGCGTGACGCGCTCGCCCGCGCTGCGTCCGGCCATCGAGACCGGCATGTATTCCTTCAGCGCCACGTCGCGCTGCAGCGCCTCGTCCCACGCCCGGTAGACGATGCCGAAGCCGCCGGACCCGATGACCTCGCGTATCTCGAACTCGCCAAGGCGGGTGCCGGCGGGCAGCGCGTCGCCGCCGTCCGCCGGCGGCGTGCCGGGAGGGGAATTCAAGGGTTCGTCCACGGGGTCTCGGGGGTGCCGGAAGCGGTTTGTTCCAGCTTAACGCGTAACACGACAGGACGGTGGACGCGGTGGGGCGTCGACGTCACCGGGTTTGCGAGGCTTGCGCCATAGTGCGCAAGCCGGGCCTTCCGGACTTTCAGCCTTTGCGGGCAGCCTCGATCGCCGCGATGTCGATCTTGCGCATCTGCATCATCGCGTCGAAGGCCCGCTTGGCGGCGGCCGGGTCGGGATCGGTGATGGCCGCCGACAGCGCGCGCGGCGTGATCTGCCACGACAGGCCCCACTTGTCCTTGCACCAGCCGCAGGCGCTCTCCTCGCCGCCGTTGCCCACGATCGCGTTCCAGAGCCGGTCGGTCTCCTTCTGGTCGTCGGTGGCGATCTGGAACGAGAACGCCTCGGTGTGCTTGAACATCGGCCCGCCGTTGAGGCCCAGGCAAGGGATGCCGGCCACGGTGAACTCCACCGTCAGCACGTCGCCCTGCTTGCCCGACGGGTAGTCGCCCGGCGCGCGATTCACCTCCCTGACCGCGCTGTCGGGCAGCGTGTCCGCATAGAACCGGGCCGCGTCGAGCGCGGTGCCGTCGTACCAGATGCAGATCGTGTTCTTGGCTGCCATGGCCGGTCGCCTTCCAGGAGGGGGGTCGGAAGGCACATCCTAACCGCGTCGCTCCAAACCCCGTCATCCTGCGACTGCGCGCAGGATGACAGGCCTGCTCACGGCAACGCGTAAGCGCGCAGCCCCGCGTGCCCGTCGCTGGCCGTCGACTGCACCAGCACCAGGCGCCGGCTCGCCAGCACCCACACCTGGCCCGCCACGACGTCGCCGAGGGCGATCTGCGCGATCTCGCGTTGCAGCGCGAGGTTGACCACGTGCAACTGCGTGGCGTCGGCCGACACGCCGATGGCCCCGTCGATGGCCGGCGCGAGGCGAGCCGACGTGTCGGCGGCATCGACACGCGGCGCGATGCTGGCGCCGCTCCACCAGATCAGGCGCGCGGCGCCCGGCAACGGACCGCAGGTCATGCCGCGCTGCGTGCCGAACGGGCCGGCGCGCCAGTCGTAGCCGATGGCGACGGGCGTGCCGCGGACGTCGTGGCAGGGCTCGGGCGACGGCGCGGCGGGGTCGGCGAGCGTGTCGGCGGCGTCGACCGCGGACTCGCGCAGGCGCCGGCCGCCGGCGTCGTAGTCGGCCGCGACCACGCCCGAGCCGCCGTCGGTGGCGGCATGGGCCCAGAACACGCGCACGGTGTCGCCGCGTACCGGCGCCAGCGTGGCCACCCAGCCCGGGCGGCGTTCGAGCACGCGGCGGCGGCCGGGCTCGACGGCGGCCGCCAGCGGACGCCAGGTGAGAGTGTCGCCGGTGGCGTTGAAGAAGCCGATGCCGGTGGGCGCCACGACGCTGCACACGCCCTTGCGGCGCGGCGTGGGCAGCGACTTGACGATGGCGCCGGTGGCCGGGTCGAGCCGCACCACCTGCGCGCCGAGGTCGAACCAGAGTCAGCCGTCGGCCGTGCGGAACGGCGTGGGACGCGCGGCGGCATCGGCGCAGGCGTCCGCATCGGAGGGGCCCGCGGCGGCCATGTCGGCGCCCAGGTCGTGCGTCCACGCGGGCACCAGCAGGTGCGCGGAACGCGCCATCGCGCGCGCGCCGGGGGCCTCGCCGGGCTCGTGGCAGAACGCGGGCGCGAACGCGCCAGCCGGGTCGCGCAGGGCGCCCAGGGCGGCGTCGGGCAGGTCGATGTGCACCAGCTGGTCGACATCGACGGCGGACGCATCGGCCGGCGCGTCGATCGCGTCGATCGCGTCGATCGCGTGGATGGCGTGGATGGCGACGGCGAACACGCCGCCGCCGTCGGGCGCGGCCACCAGGCCGCCGAGCGGGAAGCGCGAGGTGGTGCGCGCCAGCACGCGGGTGCCGGCGATGTCCTGCACCACCAGTTCGGAGCGCAGGCCCGCGGCCCATTCATCGGGATGGCGTTGCGCGTCGAGTGGGTGGGCCGACGCGAACCAGCGGCCCGCCGGATCGACCACGAACGACGCGCCGGGGTCGTCGGCCAGGCGGGCGCGCACGCGGGGCGCGGC
>JBBQYL010000377.1:0-3289 GCA_038208735.1 Burkholderiales bacterium | reverse complement strand
ACCTGAAAGAGCTCTTCCGTCGAATGGCATTCAACGCGCTCATCTCGAACACCGACGACCATCCGCGCAACCACGCGCTGATCGCACCGACCGAGAAATGGGAGCTTTCACCCGCGTACGACCTCACGCCCAATCCACTCGTTAGCCAGGAGAAGCGCGATCTCGCGATGGCCTGCGGCCGCTTCAACCGCTACGCCAACCGCGCGAACCTGTTGTCCGAACACGCACAGTTCAAGCTCTCGATCGACCAGGCGCGCGTGCTTGTCGACCAGGTGCAGCGCGTCGTCGCCGGGAGATGGCTGGCCGTGCTGCGGCAGCACGGCGCATCGAAGGCCGAGTGCAATCGGCTGGCACCAGCCTTCAACTACCCGGGCTTCGAGCTCGATCCCACGAACGTGCTCGCCGCGGAAGGCTGAAGCCGAATGACCATCCTCAAGCCCGCGACAACCCCAAGGCTGTTCAAGAGCGCCCAGGCTTTCGAGGCTTGGCTAAAGAAGCATCACGCCACCTCCGATGACCTGTGGCTGCAGATCGCCAAGAAGGGCGCCAATGAGCCCAGCGTGACTTACGCGGAGGCCGTCGATCTCGCGCTATGCTCCGGCTGGATCGACGGCCAGAAAAAGGGCCTGGACGAGCAGCACTTCCTGCAACGCTTCACACCCCGGCGCCCGAAAAGCGTCTGGTCGAAGATCAACATCGCCAAGGTCGCGACCCTCATCGAGACCGGTCGCATGCAGCCGGCCGGCCACGCGCAAGTCGACGCCGCGAAGGCCGACGGCCGCTGGGCACGCGCCTACGATGGCGCACGCACATCGACGGTTCCAGATGACCTGCAAGGCGCTGACTGGCCATCAACTGATGAACGCCGGCGCTTCAAGCATGGATCCCATGCCGAGTGATCCGACGGCCGGCCGAAGGGCACGGCGCATGGCCGCCGGTCAGTTCGTCAAGCGTCCTCGTTCACGCGCAGCGGGAAGGAAGAAAGGACGCGATGCCGGCCACGGGAAGGGCCGCGTTTGCACGCAGCCCCACGAGGAATCAACTGTGTGGACAACGTATATACGAATGGCTACAATGCCTCCATGAGCACCGCCATCTCGTCCACAGTAATCAACCTGCGCACGCCTCCGGCCCAGCGGGAGTTGATCGACCGCGCAGCGCGCCTGCAGGGCAAGAGCCGTACCGATTTCATGCTCGAAGCCTCTCGCGAGAAGGCCGAGCAGGTGCTGCTCGACCAGACGCTGTTCACGGTGACCGCCAAGCAGTACAAGGCCTTCGTTGCGCTGATGGAAGCACCGCTCGCCGAGAACCCGGCGCTGAAGCGGCTTCTGGGCAAACGCGCTCCTTGGGACAAATGAGCGAGTCGGAGCTCGGCGCTCCGGTTCCTCTGACCGAAGCTCACGACACCTCCGCATTCACCTGTCGGCACGATTCGCTGAGCACGTGGCTCCAGAAGCGGGCATTGGCAAACGCGGCTTCAGGCGCGTCGAGGACCTACGTCGTTTGCGACGAGCAACGCCGGGTCATCGGCTACTACGCCCTTGCCGCGGGCTCCATCGCCAGTGCCTCTGCTCCAGGGCGGCTGCGCCGAAACATGCCTGACCCACTGCCGGTGATCGTACTCGGCCGCCTGGCCGTGCACGCCGACTGGTCGGGTCGCGGCATCGGCAGCGGCTTGCTCAAGGATGCGGTGCTGCGGTCGATCCAGGCGGCTGAGTTGATCGGCGTTCGTGCGCTGCTCTGCCATGCCATCGACGACGAAGCCAAGGCGTTCTACCTCAAGCACGGTTTCGCCGAGTCCCCTATGGATCCGTTGGCCGTATTGGTGGGATTGAGATAGTCCGCAACGCTACGCTGCCACGAGCCGGATCGAAATCTCACGAGCGGGGGCGATCAACTCTGGAAAGTGCGCCCCGACGAGCGGCGGACTTGTGCATCCCGCAGACGAAGAGAGCGCGGTTGGTGCGGGTCAGCGGTTCACTCATTCTTCGCCGGGGCGACAGCGGCGCGAGTCGCGGTCCGCAATTCGTTCGACGGGTATAAGCAAAATGCTTACTGCGTCAAGGGCTGAACAGGTGAGGCGAAGCAGCGCTCGTCTCGCTTTCGCCTCGCCTGCTTGCCCGCCTAGAACGGGGTGTCGTCGTCAGCAGCGGGTGGACCATCGAAACGCTGCGATCGACTGTCTATCGACGCGAGCCAGCGACTACTCCCAAGACGTATCGGGGTCCAGGTGCCGCGCCAACTCCATCGCGTCGTGCAGCACCCGACCGACCACCACCAAGGCAAGTTCAGAGCGGTAGACGAGGAAGTGGCGCGGGCGGCGGACGACCTCCACCCCGGGTTTGACGTGGTCCCGGCTCAGTCGCAGGTGCCAAGATCGAACACCGGCGCCGAGTTCGGGCCGCACGAGACTGCCAGGTCTGTCGGGCTGGCCTGCCACGTCGCGGAGCGCGGCGACGATCAGGCTCTCGTAGCGCAGTCGGGCGGCCTCGCCAAACTGCTCATGTGTCCAGGCGAGGATGCCGAGGACATCGCCTTGCGCGGCTTCCGAAAGCCGATAACGAACCATCAACTCGCTGTCTTGGCAGGCTGCGCAGCACGGCGACCCAGTTGCCCGACGAAGTCTTCGAGCCGATCATCCGCAACATCCGCGTACCGCCCAGCGGACACATCCGCCCAGCCTTGGCGGGCTGCTTGCTTCAGGGCCTTCAGCTTGGCGCCTTCGAGACGCTCCCGCTCGTCGATGAGGCGCAGCCCTTCTCGCAGTACCTCGCTGGCGTTCTGGTAGCGACCGGACTGCACCAAGGTCTCCACCAGCTGCTGTTGACGTTCACTCAGCACGACGTTCCGGGTGGGCATGTTCAGGCTCCAAGACTGCGAGCAGCAAGCCCGCGCGGCGAATTGGCAGATTATGCCAGTGAGTACCAAACCGCCGACAAGCGAATATGATTCGGTCCTTCGCACGCACGCCATCGATCTGCCGGAGGATCGAACTGCCTACCATTCCCGGTAGCTGCAGAATTGCAGTGAATTTCGCGGTATCGGACCACTTTTCGAAAGTCAGAATCGAGGCGGAATGCGGCCTGCAGAGGCGATTGCGATCCTCCTCCTCTCCACCATTCGGATAGTCCAGCAAGGTCCCGGGAAATCCGGGAAGATCAAAAAAAGCCCTTGAGCATCAACGCTCCAGGGCTTTTTTCTTGTCCAAAGACGTCCCAAGAAATTCCGATTGCGATCGCGGCCAGAAGTTAAACGTGTAGTCCTTGAAGCTGAAACCCTGCGAAGGCAA
>JBBQYL010000376.1:0-3310 GCA_038208735.1 Burkholderiales bacterium | reverse complement strand
CCGCTGTCGCCAGTGGAGATCTCTCGAAGAAGATCACTGCGGATGTCCAGGGGGAGATCTTGGAGCTGAAGAACACCATCAACACCATGGTCGACCAGCTTCGATCCTTCGCGTCGGAGGTCACGCGGGTGGCGCGCGAGGTGGGCACCGAGGGCCGGCTGGGCGGCCAGGCCGACGTGCAGGGCATGTCGGGCACCTGGAAGGACCTGACCGACAACGTGAACTTCATGGCGGGCAATCTCACGTCGCAGGTGCGCGGCATCGCCAAGGTGGTGACCGCGGTGGCCGACGGCGACCTGAACCGCAAGCTCACCGTGGAGGCCAAGGGCGAGATCGCCGCGCTGGCCGACACCATCAACGGCATGACCGAGACGCTGGCCACCTTCGCCGACCAGGTGACCACGGTGGCGCGCGAGGTGGGCGTCGAGGGCAAGCTGGGCGGCCAGGCCAAGGTGCCGGGCGCCTCGGGCACGTGGAAGGCGCTCACCGAGAACGTGAACGAGCTCGCCGCCAACCTCACGACGCAGGTGCGCGCCATCGCCGAGGTGGCCACCGCCGTGACGCAGGGCGACCTGACGCGCTCGATCACGGTGGAGACCCAGGGCGAGGTCGCGTCGCTGAAGGACACGATCAACGAGATGATCCGCAACCTGAAGGACACCACGCAGAAGAACACCGAGCAGGATTGGCTGAAGACCAACCTGGCCAAGTTCAGCCGGATGCTGCAGGGCCAGAAAGAGCTCGTCACCGTGGGCCACCTGATCCTGTCCGAGCTGGCCCCCGTGGTGGGCGCGCAGCAGGCCGAGTTCTACGTGCTCCACGCCGCCAGCGAGTCGCCGCGCCTGCGGCTGTTCGCGAGCTACGCTTCGGGCGGCCAGGCCACGCACGGCAAGGAAGTGCAGCTGGGCGAAGGCCTCGTCGGCCAGTGCGCGGTGGACAAGCGCAAGCTGCTGCTGACCAACGTGCCCTCCGGCGCCTTCCGCGTGGCCTCGGGCCTCAGCGAGAGCGCGGCGATGGACGTGCTGGTGCTGCCCATCGTGTTCGAGGGGCAGCTGCGCGGCGTGCTGGAGCTGGCCTCGCTGGAGCGCTTCAACCCCGTGCACGAGGCCTTCCTCGACCAGCTGACCGAGTCGATCGGCATCGTGATCAACACCATCGAGGCCAACACGCGGACGGAAGACCTGCTCAAGCAGTCGCAGTCGCTGGCCGAGGAGCTGGGGTCGCGCCAGGAGGAGCTGCAGCAGACCAACCAGGAGCTGCAGGACAAGGCGCGCCTGCTGGCCCACCAGAACCACGAGGTGGAGCGCAAGAACAGCGAGGTCGAGCAGGCCCGCCAGGCGCTGGAGGAGAAGGCCGAGCAGCTCGCGCTGACGTCCAAGTACAAGTCGGAGTTCCTGGCCAACATGTCGCACGAGCTGCGTACGCCGCTCAACAGCCTGCTGATCCTGTCCGACCAGCTGTGCAAGAACCCCGACGGCAACCTGTCGGCCAAGCAGGTCGAGTTCTCCAGGACGATCCACTCGTCGGGCAACGACCTGCTGATGCTGATCAACGACATCCTCGACCTCTCGAAGATCGAGTCCGGCACCGTGGCCGTGGATGCCAGCGAGCTGCGCGTGGACGACCTGCACCGCTCGGTGGAACGTGGCTTCCGCCACTTCGCCGAGTCCAAGCACGTCGACTTCGCGGTGGAGCTCAAGCACCCGCTGCCCAAGACGATGGTCACCGACGTCAAGCGGCTGCAGCAGATCATCAAGAACCTGCTGTCCAACGCGTTCAAGTTCACGCACGAAGGCCAGGTCACGTTCAGCATCGCCACGGCCACCAGCGGCTGGTCGGTGGACAACGACGAGCTGCACCGCGCCGGCACCGTGCTCGCGTTCTCGGTGCGCGACACCGGCATCGGCATCTCGCCGGACAAGCAGCAGATCATCTTCGAGGCGTTCCAGCAGGCCGACGGCTCCACCTCGCGCAAGTACGGCGGCACCGGCCTGGGGCTGGCCATCAGCCGCGAACTCTCGCGCCTGCTGGGCGGCGAGATCCGCCTGGTGAGCTCTCCCGGCAAGGGCAGCGAGTTCACGTTGTACCTGCCACAGAGCTACAACCCGGCGCGCCTCGGGCGCCATTCGCGCGCCACCGTGGCGCCGCCCGTGGCCGGCATGGCCGACGTCTCCGCGCGCGCGCGAGGCGCGCAGGTCGGGGTCGCCGACGCGGCCCTGGTCGACTGGCGCTACGCCGAGGACGACAAGCAGTCCAGCGACGCCGTCGCCTTCGCCAACGCCGCCGACGACGACCGCGCCAACATCGCCACCGGCGACCGCGTGCTGCTGATCGTCGAGAACGACCTGGCCTTCGCCCGCGTGCTGCTCGCCGGCGCCCGGGCCGCCGGCTTCAAGGGCCTGGTCACCCGCACGGGGGCGAGCGCGTTGACGATGGTGCGCGAGTTCCATCCGGCGGTGATCACGCTGGACATCCACCTGCCGGACATGCCGGGCTGGCGCATCCTCGACCGCCTCAAGGGGGATCTCGTGACACGGCATATCCCGATCTGCGTCGTCTCCACCGACGACGCCCGCGACCGCGCGCTGCAATCGGGCGCGCTGGGCTTCCTGGGCAAGCCGCTGCAGTCGGCCGACGAGGCCAACGCCGCCATCGGCCAGCTGCACGCGTGGGTCGAACGCGGCACCAGGCGCCTGGCCGTGGTGATGCCGCCGTCGCCGCGCCGCAGCGCGTTCATCGCCACGCTGGACACCGACGTGGACGTGGTGCTGGCCGAGGACCGCGCGTCGGCCCGCCATGCGCTGGCCGGCGCCGACGCGCTGGTGGTGGAGGACACGCTGGCCGACTTCGGGCCGGAGGACGTGCTCGACGCGATCGCGGAGCGCCGCGGCATCGCCCAGATGCCGGTGGTGCTGTACCACGGCGGCGCGGCCGAGACGGGCAACTGGAACCAGCGCCGCGCCGGCCTGACCCTCGCCGAGGCCGCGTCGCTGCCCGAGTTGCGCATGCAGGCCGCGCTGTGGCTGCACCGCAGCCCGGCCGCGCTGTCCGACGAGGATCGCGACAGCATCGAGGCGCTGATCGCCGACCGCGACGCGCTCAAGGGCCGCAAGGCGCTGATCGTCGACGACGACATGCGCAACATCTTCGCGCTGGCCACCGTGCTCGACGAGGAGGGCATGGTGATCCTGTCGGCAGACAACGGCCGAGAGGCGATCCGCCTGGTGCAGGAGGATCCGACGATCGACATCGTGCTGATGGACATCATGATGCCGGAGATGGACGGCATCGCCACGATGCAGGAGATCCG
>JBBQYL010000375.1:0-3325 GCA_038208735.1 Burkholderiales bacterium | reverse complement strand
GTTTTATCCCCCCTCGCGGGGCCCTCCGGGGTGTATCAGTGACTTCCCACGCGTTTTTCTTTCCGTGCCCCCACCACACCCACAACCGGGGCGTGGTTGTTTTTTGCCGTGCCCCCACGACGGAATCTTGAGCAGCCATTGCGCATGTCTACGTCCCGCAGGGTAAACAGGCGCGTGATCCGCTATTCAATGCGAGAAAGTGGCTTGCCGTGAATGTGCGATTCGGTCGCCTCCGCGACCGGGCAACAGTCCGTCAACGAGCAAGAGCCGACGACGCTGCTTCCCGGGGCGGAGGGGAGGCCTCTCACGGCGAATAGGGACGCTGAGTCCGGGAGAGGCCTGCCCTTCGCCCCGGGCCGCGAGGTCGCGGTCAGGAACGTGGACATTGGAGCCTCTGCGCTCCGGCAGCGCCAGGCCCTCTCAGCGCGCACGGGCTCAGGCCGGGTTCAGGCGGTGGCCTCGGCAACCACCCGCGATTCGTCCGTCGCCGTGGCTTCCGCCACCGACACCAGGCGACGCGCCGGCACGTCCCACAGCACGTGCTTCAGCGACGAGGGGATGGCGCCCAGGGGTACGCGCGTGACGCCGGCGAACAACTGCGCGTTGGCCTTGTGGCAGGCCGCGAGGCGGTAGTTGGGCACGCCGGGGCACAGGTGGTGGACGTGGTGGTATGCCGCGTCGGCGGTGATCCAGTTGAGCCACCGCGGCAGCACGAGGAAGCTGGTGCCGTGCACCGCCGCCTCGTCACGATCCCAGCCCTCGTCGGCGCTCGCATAGGAGTGCTCGAAGTTGTGCTGCACCGTGAACAGCACGATGCCGTAGCCGCCCGCCAGCGATCCGCTGACCAGCCAGCAGACCAGGAACGGCACCGGCCCGATGGCCCAGGCCATCGCGGCGAGCACGCTGAGCAGCAGCAGGTTGTTCCAGAGCATGTGGCGGTAATGCACCATCGACGCACAGCCCGGCAGCGGCCCGATATCGGCACCACGCTTGCCCGCCAGGCGCTGGCGCACCAGGTGAACGCTGGCGCGAAACCAGGTGATGCGGGGATTGATCAGGAAATACAGGCCGCCGGCGATGGGGGCGAGCAGGATGTCGCGCGTGAAGCGGTAGCGGCGACGCTGGCGGTCGTTCATGGCCAGGTAGTCGGAGACGCTGGCCACGTTCAGCGGTCCGCGGTACTTCGCCCAATTGCCGTTGGTGGTGTGGTGGTACCGGTGGTTCTCGGCCCACACCTGTTGCGGCAGCCCGGACAACACGCCCAGCAGGAAACCGGCGATGCGGTTCAGGCGTCGGCTGCGGAACAACGCGTGATGCCCGGCGTCGTGCATCAGCACGAAGCCGCGCAGCAGGAACAGGCTGAGGGTGGCGGTGGCGGCCGCGTCCAGCCACACCGAGTCCAGCCAGGTCTGCCGGATCAGGAACCACAATCCGGCGATGGGCAGGAAGACGGAGAGGATCTGCACCGACCCACGCAGGTCGCTGGGGGTGGCGAACTGGTCGACGATGTCGCGCTTTCGCGCTTGCCATTGGGCTTGGGACATGAAACAGCCTCGAGGCAACGTATGAATGTCCGATGATCCCACGTCCGTCAGGTGCCTTGAAGCAACGGAATGCAAAGATCGTCGATGACGGCGCCTCCCTACAGCATTCGGTGACGCAGTGCCGGAAGCTGGATCCGCACCTGCTCGATGCGCTCCTTCGACAGGTCGGCCAGCGCCACGCCCTCCCCTTCCGCGCCATCGAGGGCCAGCGACAGCACCTCGCCCCACGGATCGATGACCACGCTGTGGCCGAAGGTGCGGCGGCCGTTCTCGTGCGTGCCGCCCTGGGCGGGCGCGACCACGTAGCACTGGTTCTCCACCGCGCGGGTGCGCAACAGCAACAGCCAGTGCGCCAGGCCCGTGGTGTACGTGAAGGCGGCGGGCACGAACAGCACGTCGCAGGGCGGACGCATCAGGCCGCGGTACAGCTCGGGAAAGCGCAGGTCGTAGCAGACCGACAGGCCGGCACGCCAGCCGTCGTGCTCGAAGGCCACCGGCGTGTCGCCGGGCTCGAGCACACGGGCCTCGTCGTAGGCCTCCTTGCCGTTGTCGAAGGCGAACAGGTGGATCTTGTCGTAACGCGCCAGCCTCTTTCCGTCCGGGCCGTACACGCAGCAGGCGTTGCGCACGCGGCCGGCCGTCTTGGCGTGGAGGGGCAGCGTGCCACCCACCAGGGTGATGCCGTGCCGGCGCGCGGCCTCGGACAGGAACTCCTGGATCGGCCCGTCGCCGTCGGCCTCGGCGATGTGCAGCTTGGCGTCGTCGCGCAGCCCCATCAGGCAGAAGTATTCGGGCAGCGACACCCACTGGGCGCCGGCGTCGGCCGCCTGCGCCACGAGCCGGCCGGCGGCGGCCAGGTTGCGAGCCACGTCGGGGGTGGAGACGGTCTGGATGGCAGCGAACTTCGTCATGGGGCTTCCTCTCGTTGGCGCCAGTATCCGCTGACTTCGTTTTTCCGAAGTGGGGGTGGGACGCTTCGCGCGGGTCGGCTGCCCGCGCTGCGGAGCGACTGGCATGCACTTGGCTCGACTCCGCACGTGCGCCTTGAATCCGGCCTGGACGGCCGGATTCCGAGGGCGTTCGGTCAAAGTTCGTCGTCGCTTGTTGGCGGGCCGCGTTCGGCAACTTCGTAGACGCGCCGGCAATGCCCTCGATGGCCCGGTGCTCCGTCTCGCCAAGTACACGCCCGCCGCACCGCCGGTTCCGCCCGGCGGTTGGGACAAATTCGGTTCCCCATTTTTGTTGTTTGGTCTGGGCAGCGTCGGGCCATCGAGGCCGCGACGCTGCCCGCGGCCGTCATCCACACACGCAGTCGGGCTTGACGCGAACCACGCGTCCGCGCGCGGGCGCTCCTTGTCGTGATGGACGACCGGCACCATCTCGTCAATGTGCACGTAGCCGCGGAGTCCACGCCTTGGGCAACGTGGACTGCGCGCGTGGATCCTGCGACTTCGCGCAGGATGACCGGGCTGCAGGATGACGCAGCTTGCACGATGACGGCGCTTGCAGCGTGTGCGCGGGCTCGGACAGGGTTGGCGAGGTGACGTCGCCCTCGTCTGTCACGAAAAGGAGCGCCGGCAGCGCGACACGATGTTCGCGTCAGGCCCGGCGGCCTGCCGTGGCGCTGGCCGCGGGCAGCGTCGCGGCCTCGAAGGCCCGACGCTGCCCAGACCAAACAAATAGTTGGAGGAAGTATTTTGTCCCAACCGCCTGGGTGAACCGGCGGTGCGGCGGGCGTGTACTTGGGGAGACGCAGCACCGGGCCATCGAGGGCATTGCTG
>JBBQYL010000374.1:0-3371 GCA_038208735.1 Burkholderiales bacterium | reverse complement strand
CCGGGTGCACTGGTGGTCCCACTTCTGGAGACCGCCATGGGCGTCGTTCACCGTTCGCTGCGCACCGACATCAACTGGCTCGCTGACGGGCCGATCGGCCCGTACGTTGATGCGTTCAAGCGGCGCCTGACCGAGCGCAGGTACGCCGCGCACACCTTCGCCAGCTACTTGGCCAGCATCACGCATTTCGCACGCTGGGCGCGCAGCGGGCACCTGCGGCTGCACCGGATCGACGAAGGGTCGATCACCGAGTTCCTCGATGATCACCTGCCGAACTGCGGATGTGCTGGGCCCACGCGCCACGACCGGGGCGACCACAGGGCAGCGTTGGAGCACCTCCTCGTTGTGCTTCGCGCTCAGGGCGCCATTGCGCCGCCGGCGGCCAGCACGACACCGGTGGATGAGGAACTGCACCGCTACGACGTGCATATGGAACACGTGCGTGGCTTGGCGCCGAAGACCCGGGACATGGCGCTGCGCATCGTCGGGCGGCTGCTGACGGCCCGCTTCGGCGGCGGCGCCGTCGACGTCGCTGCGATCAAGCCCGAGCACGTTCGGCGCTTCTTCGCGCAGCAAGCCGAGCTTTACAGCAAGCCTGCCGGTGCTGGCTCGGTGGTGGCGTCGTTGCGCGGCTACTTCCGCTACCGCGCCTCACTGGGGGACCTCGTTCACGGTCTGGTCGGAGCGGTGTCTTACCCCGCCAATTGGTCGCTGTCCTCGCTGCCCAAGACGCTGACGGCTGAAGAAGTCGAGCAGTTGGTCGGCTCCCTTGGCCAACCCGGCCGCTCGATGCGGCGCGCCGACGCCATCGTGCGCTGCGCACTCGATCTTGGCCTTCGCAGCGGCGAGGTGGCCCGGCTCGATCTGAACGACATCGACTGGCGCGCAGGCACGATCACGCTGCGCCGTACCAGGGTCGCCGCGAGGATGTGCTGCCGCTGCCGGTGACCACCGGCGAGGCCATCGCCGCGTACCTGAAGAACGAACGCCCCAAGACCAGTAACCGCGCCGTCTTCGTGCGCCATGTGGCACCACGCGACGAGCCCGTCGGCCCCGATCTCGTGCGCAAGACCATCCGCCAGGCCTACGCTCGCGCGGGACTGCCCTACACGCGTTCGCACCTGCTGCGCCACACGATGGCCAACCGGTTGCTGGCCGGCGGCTCGTCGCTGAAGGAGGTCGCCGATGTGCTGCGCCACCGCTCGCTGAACACCACGATGATCTACGCCAAGCTCGACAGCCGCAAGCTGGCCGAGGTGGCGCTGCCATGGCCGGGGAGCGCAGCATGAGCGCGACCCATTCCCTGCAAGCGCGCGTCGAACGGTATCTGGTCGATCGTCGCCGCCTCGGGTTCTCCGGGCGCAACGATGCCTGTACCTTGCGCAGCTTCGCGCGCCATGTCCAGGCTGTTGGCCATCGCGGGCCGTTGACGGCGGAGGTCATGGCCGACTGGGCGCGGCGCGACAGTCACGCGAGCAGCGATCCGCACACCTGGGCGCGACGGCTGAAGAAGCTGCGCACGTTCATGCGCTGGCTGCAGCAGTTCGAGCCGCGCACGGAGGTGCCTGATGACGCGATCTTCGGACGGCTGCCAGAGCGGCAGGCACCGCACATCTACAGCGAGCAGGAGATCGTCGATCTGTTGGCCGGGGCGAAACGGCTCGGGCCAGCGCCCGGACTTCGCGGCGCCGTCTTCGAGACGCTGTTCGGCCTGATCACCTCGACGGGTCTTCGCATCGGCGAGGCGCTGTCGCTGCGCAACCTGGATGTCGATCTCAAGGCCGGAATGCTGAGCATCCGCCAGGCCAAGTTCGGCAAGTCGCGACAGGTGCCCATGCACCCCAGCACCGTGGACGCGTTGCGTCGGTATCGCTGGATGCGCGACCTGGCGGGCGAGCCTGCCGCGGAGGATGCCCCGTTCTTCATCGGCACCCGAGGTCGGCTTCGAGGGCTGCCACTGGGCGACCGCCAGGTCCATCGCGTCTTCGGCGAACTCCGTCGGCAGTTGAGTTGGCGCAACCGCGGAACTCACCATGCCCCGCGCATCCACGACCTGCGCCACACCTTCGTCGTGCGCCGCATAGTGCAGTGGCAGACCCAGGGCGTAGACATCGATCAGGCGATGCTGTCGCTATCGACCTACGTCGGCCATGCGATGGTGACCAACACCTACTGGTACCTCTCGGCGGTGCCGGAGCTGATGGCACTGGCCGCCGGTCGCTTCGAGTCGTTCATGTCGCAGGCGGAGGCGGGAGATGCGTAAGACCACCGCACCGAAGCCGCCGTCGTTCGCCGCGTTGGTCCAGCAGTTCTTCACCGAGTACCTGGTCGCGCAGCGCGCGGTCAGCCCGCGCACGGTGGCCTGCTACCGCGACGCGCTGATGCTGTTCCTGGACTTCGCCAGTCGCAAACTCGGCAGGGCACCAACGGCGATGCGGCTTGCCGACATCCAGCCCGATCTGATCCTGACCTTCCTTGACCACCTGGAGCATGGTCGCAAGAACGCGGTTCGCAGTCGCAACCTGCGGCTCACCGCGCTGCGCGCGTTCCTGAAGTTCGCCGGCCGACGTGACGTGGCCTCGCTGCACGATATCGAGCGCGCGCTGGCGGTGCCGATGAAGCGCTTCGAGCGGCCGATGCTGGGCTTCCTCACCCGAGAGGAGATGATGGCGGTGCTCGGCCAGCCGGGAGCGAGTTGGTCCTCGCAGCGCGACCACCTGCTGCTGGCCCTGCTCTACAACACCGGCGCACGCGTCTCGGAGATCACCGGTGTGCGCGTCGTCGATGTCGTCCTGGACGGCGGCGCGTGCGTGCACTTGCACGGCAAGGGGCGCAAGTTGCGGTCCATACCGCTGTGGGACACGACTGTCGTGGAGATCCGGGCCTGGTTGCGACTGAACCCGACGCTTCGAGGCGAGGCCGCCTTGCTACCCAACCGCGATGGCCAGGCGATGTCCAGATCCAATGTCGCTCAACGCTTGGACCTCGCCGTGACCCGGGCAGCCGGTGTCGAACCCAGCCTCCAGAAGAAGCGCGTCTCGCCCCACACGCTACGTCATACGAGCGCCATGCACCTGCTGCAGTCGGGTGTGCCGTTCAACGTGATCGCCCTGTGGCTCGGACACGAGAGCACGACGACCACCCATCGCTACGCCGAGGCCGACCTCGCAATGAAGGAGAAGGCGCTCGCGCGGCTGGATGCGCCCGATACCAAGATGCGTCGATATCGGGCACCGGACTCGCTCATCCGATTCCTGCAGACGCTGTAACTATGCGCAGACTTCGCCGGCCTCGACGGCTCACCGCCATAGGGGCCGGCGCCATCCGCGTTCGACCAGCTGCGCATAGTTGCGACCTGCGCATAGGGGTCG
>JBBQYL010000373.1:0-3413 GCA_038208735.1 Burkholderiales bacterium | reverse complement strand
GCACCCCGACATCAACCGGAGAGAATTTTGACGAACACCCATGAGGATGCCGTCGAAGCTTGGTGTTTGGGCGCATGAGCGGTTTAGCTCTTCCGCCATTTCAGCGGGGCTTCCGCACTGGTTCTGGCAACCATCTCATTGTGCGTTGCGGGGTGTGCCGCCACGGGTGCGCAAGACTCGGCAGGCTCGAACATGCTTCCGGTCGAGGCTCGCGCCGAGATGGCGCTTGACCTTTGGACGCGAGGTCGCCGGTCGGTAGTCAGGGTAACGTGGCTCGAAACGTGTTGCCTCTAGCATGACCAGCGTGTGCGACTGGCTTCAAGCGGAGTGGACGTGAACGCGCCATCAGCGCCCGACAGTCGCCGTCCATCCGCGTCTGCTTTTGGCGCGAAGAGTCGGTGACGTCTGCGGCGCATTGCTGACGTTCGAGATCGGCCTGAGTCCAGCGACCGCTTCCAATCGCCACGAACTTCTCCAGTCGACCCATCAGCGACATAGGCCGCTGTGAACTCGTCGCCCCGAAGCGGCCGGTCACATATGCACCAGGGCCCCCCGAAGGTGTCCCCGTGGTTAGCGCGGCCCGCCCGGCCGCGCCGGCGCTCATTCAGCACGTCACAGCGAACAGTATCGCCACGAGCCGTCCAGCCGATGTCGTGGTGGGGTCGGCCCAGACGGGTTTCAATGGTCTCTCCCGTGGTGTCGTTCCCGGATCATGCACGGGACGCCAGGGCACGGCCACCGACGAGCGTCAGCCGTCAACCGAACACGATCACGCCGCGCGCATTGCGCCCCTGGGGGGTGGGGCCTCGAGGATCTCGCCCTTCCGCACTCGTCGACGTTTTCGCTCTGCCCGGACTGCCTCTAGCTCATGTTGCAGGGATTCCGCCCGGCGGGCGTCGATGCGTTTTGCGCCAGCCGAGCATCACTCCCAACCCAGCAGACAGCAATAGCCAATCAGTCGGTTCTGGCACGGCGGACACCACGTTGGAACTAAACACCAGGCTGAGTCCTGGGTGTAGCGCCAAGAAACCGGAATCGATAGTAATAACGGGATCGGCGAAGGCATTGAACGAGCCACCGACGGCATTGCCCTGCGCCGACACGAAAACACTATTAATGACATCGGTAGGCAGCGAAAACCCGGCGCTCAATGCGGCCGCACTTGGGTCCGACGCGTTGCACCCGCCCGACACCGTGGACGAGCATGCCGTAAACGGAACCCCCGCATAAAGGATTTGCGCTATCGCGGTCGACGCCTCACCTGCGGCGAACGTAGACACGTTCCCGGTGATGTGCAGCGGTATCACTTCACCTATAGGACCGATAACTTCGAAATTATATTCAATCGTGCCGGCGGCGATGGCGGCTGGGGCGCCGTGGGAACTACTGGTCCCACTTGCAGACGTGCTTAGATTAGCTAAAGCCGATGCTGTGCTCGTTTGGCACCCAAAGGTATTGCAGTAAGTACCGGTGAGCGTACCTGGGCTGAAAAGATCGCCACTTGCCCCGTTAGCGACAACGTGGTAAATCGCATCTGGCACTTGACCATGAGCGATCGAGGCACCTAGCAACGCGATCAAAAAGGTCGCAACCCTGAGCGATCCATATTGAATTTGCGCGAATCCGGTGGTCATATATGCCTCACTGGAAAGTTTGCTGACGCGAAAACTCGGCCCGCTAGGTCCGGTTCCCCGCGATATGCAGGCACTCGGACGGAGAAACACTCGCATCGTTCCTATGCCGCGTAGGAGCTGTCACGTCACTCTAGCGCCTCGTCTCGATGTACGCAAGATAGTTCGGGACGCGACTTCGTCTTAAGCCGACGAGTAGTCCCATTGTTGTGCTCTGCCGCCCAGACCCCGAGGCCCGTGGCCATAACTGACCGACACTGGATCGCTCGCTCTGGATGATCGCCATGCACTCTCTGGCCCTGCTGGCGGCGGCATCGCAAAGCTCAGGAGCTCGATTTCAGCGCACAGCGCTTCCAGGGTAAGCGTCTGGGCGTGGCGTCTTGATTCCAGACGGCTGACATAGGAGTCTCGTGTCCACCAAGATTCTTCGTGGACACGTGAACACTCTCTCAGACGAAGTTGTCGACGGCCGTCGACGCCGGCGCAATCACAGCCCCGAGTTCAAGGCGCACGTAGTCGCCACATGCCGGCATGCCGGGGTATCCATTGCTGCGGTGGCGATGGCCAACGGCGTCAATGCGAACCTGGCTCGGCGTTGGGTTGTCGAAGCCGAACGTCACGTCTCCGGTCAGTTGGCGACAACCTGCGCCAGAGACGTCGCGCCGCCGTCCTTCTTGCCGCTGCAGCTGCCGCCGGCGCAGCCGGCACCTGAGGACATTCGCATCGAATTGCGCCGCGGCGCGACCGTGATCAACGTGAGTTGGCCGATCGTCAGCGCGGCCGAGTGCGCCGCGTGGATGCGCGAGCTATTGCGGTGATTCGCATCGACGCCATGTGGCTGGCGGTCACTCCGGTCGACATGAGGGCGGGCGCCGATCGCCTGCTGGCGAGCGTGGTGCAGGTCTTCGGCGCCGCGCAGGCGCACCACGGCTACCTCTTCGCCAACGCCCGCTCGAGCCGGATCAGGCTACTGGTGCACGACGGGTTCGGGGTGTGGTGCGCAGCGCGTCGCCTGAACAAGGGCAGCTTCGAGTGGCCCCGTGCGTCGGCAGCGCTGACAGCGCCGATGACGTTGACCCAGGATCAGTTCGACGCGTTGGTACTCGGGCTGCCTTGGCAGCGGCTCGAGCAGATGCGGCTCATCACGCGAATGTGATTGGCGCCTGGAGCGGCCGATCCATTGCAATGCGCACAAGTCCCAATGGCGATCAGCCATCGGGCTTGCACAATGCTGCATGCTCGATGTGCATGCGGTAAAGAGCAAGGACTTCAAAGCGCTCGACCCCGCAGAGCTGGCCGAGTTGGCAACGCAAATGCTGGCCCACATCGGCGAGCAAACCAGGCACATCGACGCGCAGGACAAACGGATCGACTCGCAGGCGCGGGCCATCAAGTGGCGCGACGCGAAGATCGAGAGCATCACGTTCCAGCTCGCCAGGCTCAAGGCCTGGAGGTTCGGCGCCAAGACCGAGCGGATGAACGCCGAGCAGCGCGAGATCTTCGAAGAGACGTTCGCGGCCGACCAGGCCAGCCTCGAGGCCCAGCTCGCCGCCCTGCAGCCGCTCCCCACCGTCGGCCGCAGTGCACCAGAGAAGGATCCGCGCCGCCAGCCCAAGCGCGAGGCCCTGCCGGCACACCTGCCGCGCGTGGAGCAGCGCGTCGAGCCCGAGGACACCCACTGCCCGACGCCCGAGTGCGCCAAGCCGATGGTGCGCGTGGGCGAGGACATCAGCGAGCGGCTGGACATCATTCCGGCGCAGTTCTTCGTGCAGCGCCAGATCC
>JBBQYL010000372.1:0-3458 GCA_038208735.1 Burkholderiales bacterium | reverse complement strand
CCGGGCTCCATCTGCACCACGCGCATCGTCGCGGGCGTGGGCGTGCCCCAGGTCATGGCCATCGACAACGTGGCCACCGCGCTGCAGGGCACCGGCGTGCCGCTGATCGGCGACGGCGGCATCCGCTACTCGGGCGACATCGCCAAGGCCATCGCCGCCGGTGCCAGCACCGTCATGATGGGCGGCATGTTCGCCGGCACCGAAGAGGCGCCGGGCGAGGTGATCCTGTTCCAGGGCCGCAGCTACAAGAGCTACCGCGGCATGGGCTCCATCGGCGCGATGAAGGCCGGCTCGGCCGATCGCTACTTCCAGGAAGCCGACGAGAACCCGAACGCCGACAAGCTCGTGCCCGAGGGCATCGAGGGTCGCGTGCCGTACAAGGGCTCGGTGGTGTCCATCCTGTTCCAGATGGCCGGCGGCTTGCGGGCCTCGATGGGCTACTGCGGTTGCCCGACGATCGACGACATGCGCAACAAGGCCGAGTTCGTCGAGATCACGTCGGCCGGCATCCGCGAGAGCCACGTGCACGACGTGCAGATCACCAAGGAAGCGCCGAACTATCGGGCTGACTGAAGTGGCGACCTCCGGCCAGCGCCAGGCGGCGATGCCGTTCATCATGGCCACGGTGCTGATCGACATGATCTCCATCGGCCTGATCATCCCGGTGTTGCCCGCGCTGGTGGGCAGCTTCGAGAGCACGGCGTCCGCGCGCATCGGCGCCTACATCCAGGTGATGATGGCGTTCGGCTTCGCCAACTTCATCGCCTCGCCGATCCTGGGCGCGCTGTCCGACCGGTTCGGGCGCCGCCCGGTGCTGCTGATCGGCTTCAGCGGGCTGGCGCTGAGCACGCTGGTCACCGCGTTCGCCACCTCGCTGTGGATGCTGATCGCGGTGCGGCTCGTCAGCGGCTCGATGCAGGCCAACATCGCGGTGGCCAATGCCTACGTCACCGACATCACGCCGCCCGAGGATCGCGCGAAGCGCTTCGGCATGCTGGGCGCCATGTTCGGGCTCGGCTTCATCCTGGGGCCCGTCATCGGCGGCCTGCTGGGCAACATCAGCCTGCGGCTGCCGTTCCTGTGCGCCAGCGTGCTGTGCGTGTGCAACTGGCTGTACGGCTGGTTCGTGCTGCCGGAGTCGCTGCCGGTGGAGCGGCGCCAGCCGTTCTCGTGGGCGCGCGCCAACCCCGTCAGCTCGCTGATGCACCTGTCGCGACTCGAGGGCATGGGCCCGCTGCTGGGCGTGGTCGCGTTCACGTCGTTGTCGCAGTTCATCCTGCAAGGCACCTGGGTGCTCTACACGCAGCACAAGTTCGGCTGGACGCCCGCGCAGGTGGGCTGGTCGCTGTGCGCCGTGGGCGCCATGTCGGTGCTGGTGCAGGGCGTGCTGGTGGGCAGGCTCACGCAACTGATGTCGCTGCGCCGCCTGGTCGTGCTCGGGCTGGCGTCGTCGTCGGTCTGTTACGTGGCCTGGGGCCTGGCCACGCAGGGCTGGATGATGTACGCGGTCATCGCGTGCAACGTGCTCGGCTTCGCGGCCGGCGCGTCGTTGCAGGGCCTGGTGTCCAACGCCGCCGACCAGGACGCGCAAGGCCAGGCGATGGGGGCCGTCGCCGGCCTGTCCAGCCTCATGGCCGTGATCGCCCCCATCGTGGGACCGTTGATCCTGCAATCCGTCGCCGACGCCCCGCGCGGCGACTGGCGCCTCGGCGCCCCGTACTACGTCTGTGCCGCGCTGCTGCTGTGCGCGATGACCATGACCATCCTCCATTTCCGCCGGCTGCGTGCCGGCATGGCTGGCGCCGCGGTTCCCGCCAACGCCTGATCTCCACTTCCACCTCCGACTCACCGCCATGCACGACAAGATCCTCATCCTCGATTTCGGCTCCCAGGTCACGCAACTGATCGCGCGCCGCGTGCGCGAGGCGCACGTCTACTGCGAGATCCATCCCAACGACGTGTCCGACGAGTTCATCCGCTCGTTCGGCGCCAAGGGCATCATCCTGTCGGGCAGCCACGCGAGCACGTATGAAGACGCCGAGCTGCGCGCGCCGCAGGCCGTGTGGGACTCGGCCGTGCCGGTGCTGGGCATCTGCTACGGCATGTTCGCGATGGCCGTGCAGCAGGGCGGCGAGGTGGAGGCGGCCAAGGAACGCGAGTTCGGCTACGCCGAGGTGCGCGCGCATGGCCACACGAAATTGCTCGAAGGCATCGAGGATTTCATCACCCCCGAAGGCCACGGCATGCTCAAGGTGTGGATGAGCCACGGCGACAAGGTCACCAAGCTGCCGTCGGGCTTCCAGCTGATGGCCAGCACCGGCAACTGCCCCATCGCCGGCATCGCCGACGAGTCGCGCGGCTATTACGGCGTGCAGTTCCATCCCGAGGTCACGCACACCGTGCAGGGCCGGGCGCTGCTGAACCGCTTCGTGCTGGACATCGCCGGCGCCAGGCCCGACTGGATCATGACCGACCACGTCGAGGAGGCCGTCAAGCGCATCCGCGAGCAGGTGGGCGACGAGGAAGTCATCCTGGGCCTGTCCGGCGGCGTCGATTCCAGCGTGGCCGCCGCGCTCATCCACCGCGCCATCCGCGACCAGCTCACGTGCGTGTTCGTCGACCACGGCCTGCAGCGCCAGGACGAGGGCAAGATGGTGATGGAGATGTTCGAGGGGCGCTTGCACGCCAAGGTCATCCACGTCGACGCGAGCACCCAGTTCCTGGGGCACCTCACCGGCGTCACCGACCCCGAGCAGAAGCGCAAGATCATCGGCCGCGAATTCGTCGAGGTCTTCAAGGCCGAAGCCGCCAAGCTCAAGGCGGGCAGCGGCGGACACAAGGGCGCGCAGTGGCTGGCCCAAGGCACTATCTATCCGGACGTGGTGGAGTCCGGCGGCACGAAGACGAAGAAGGCCGTCACCATCAAGAGCCACCACAACGTGGGCGGCCTGCCCGAGCAGCTCGGCCTCAAGCTGCTGGAGCCGCTGCGCGACCTGTTCAAGGACGAGGTGCGCGAGCTGGGCGTGGCGCTGGGTCTGCCGCCCGAGATGGTCTACCGCCATCCGTTCCCGGGCCCGGGCCTGGGCGTGCGCATCCTCGGCGAGGTGAAGAAGGAATACGCCGACCTGCTGCGCCGCGCCGACGCGATCTTCATCGAGGAGCTGCGCGGCTGGAAGGACGACGCCACCGGCAGGAACTGGTACGAGCTCACCAGCCAGGCATTCACGGTGTTCCTGCCCGTGAAGAGCGTGGGCGTGATGGGCGACGGCCGCACCTACGACTACGTCGTCGCTCTGCGCGCCGTGCAGACCAGCGACTTCATGACGGCCGACTGGGCCGAGCTGCCCTACGGGCTGCTGAAGAAGGTGTCGGGCCGCATCATCAACGAGGTGCGGGGCATCAACCGCGTCACGTATGACGTGAGCTCGAAGCCGCCGGCGACGATCGAGTGGGAGTGA
>JBBQYL010000371.1:0-3507 GCA_038208735.1 Burkholderiales bacterium | reverse complement strand
TCGGCCTGCATGGCGAGCGCGCGCTCGACGTAGGCCCGCGTGTCCTGAGGTTCGGGCACCGAGGTGATGCGCAGCTTCCAGAGCTCGCCGTCCGCGGCGGCGGCGGCGAGCGCGTCGACGTGCGACAGCGCGAGAGGTTCGAGCCGCACCCGACCGTCGAACAGCGTGACGGGCTGGACGTTCAACATGGCGGCTTCAACGATGGTTGCGTTGCATGAAGATCAGCTTTTCGAACAGGCTCACGTCCTGCTCATTCTTCAGCAGCGCGCCGATCAGCGGCGGGATCGACACCTTGTCGTCCTTCGATTGCAACGCGCTCACCGGGATGTCTTCGGCCAGCAGCAGCTTGAGCCAGTCGAGCAGCTCGGAGGTCGACGGCTTCTTCTTCAGGCCCGGCAGGTTGCGCACGTCGTAGAAGCTCTTGAGCGCGGCGGCGAGCATGTCTTGCTTGATGCCCGGGAAGTGCACGTCCACGATGCGCTGCATCGTGTCGGCCTCGGGAAACTTGATGTAGTGGAAGAAGCAGCGGCGCAGGAAGGCGTCGGGCAGCTCCTTCTCGTTGTTGCTGGTGATGAAGACGACGGGGCGCTGGATGGCGCGCACGGTTTCCTTGGTCTCGTAGACATGGAACTCCATGCGATCGAGTTCGCGCAGCAGGTCGTTGGGGAACTCGATGTCCGCCTTGTCGATCTCGTCGATCAGCAGCGCGCATGGCGTGGCGCGCTCGAAGGCCTGCCAGAGCACGCCCTTGACGATGTAGTTGTGGATGTCCTTGACGCGCGGATCGCCCAGCTGGCTGTCGCGCAGCCGGCTCACGGCGTCGTACTCGTACAGGCCCTGCTGTGCCTTGGTGGTGCTCTTGATGTGCCACTCGAGCAGCGGCAGCCCGAGCGACGCGGCGGCCTCCTCGGCGAGCATCGTCTTGCCGGTGCCGGGCTCGCCCTTGACCAGCAGCGGGCGGCGCAGCGTCATCGACGCGTTGACCGCGAGCATCAGGTCGGGCGTGGCGACGTAGTTGTCGGAACCTTCGAACTTCTTGATCATCGCGGTGGGGGCGGGTTTTGCCTGACGGAGTGGGTCGTTCCAGTATAAAGGGACGTTCCTATAATCGATTGGAGCCACGGCAGCCAGAGCGGCCCCATCAAGGATCCGCTTCCCGGACCAACAAAGACGAGACGATGACAAGAACCCTGACCTTGCTTCTCGCCCTCGCGGGTGTCTTCACCACCGCCCACGCGCAAGACGTGCAACGCGGTTCCACCAAGGTTCAGATGTGCATCGGTTGCCACGGCATCGTCGGCTACCAGGGCGACTTCCCGCAGGTCTACAAGGTGCCCAAGATCGCCGGGCAGGACGCCAAGTACATCGCGGGCGCGCTCACCGCCTACCGTGCCGGCGACCGCAAGCATCCCACCATGCGCAGCGTCGCGTCGTCGCTGACCGACCAGGACATCGCCGACATCGCCGCCTACTACTCGCAGCTGGGCAAGCCCGACGCCCCGGTGCCCGACGCGCTCGCCACGCCGATCCCCGACAACCTGCGCACCGCCATGGCCACCTGCGTGGCGTGCCACGGCGTCAACTTCTCCAAGCCCACCGACGGCACCATTCCGCGCCTGGCCGGCCAGTACCCCGACTACCTGAACGTGGCGTTGCGCTCGTACAAGGTCGAAGGCAACCCGCACTACGGCCGCGCCAACGCCGTGATGGGCGCCATGGCCAAGCCGCTGAAGGACGAGACCATCGTCGAGATCGCCGACTACCTGGCCTCGCTGCCGGGCGAGCTGCGCACCGTGCCGCAGCCCAAGTTCAAGTAGGCGCCCCCCGCGCCGCCGACACGAGCCGCCTCCGGGCGGCTCTTGTCTTTCCGGGCGCCCATCAAGTCTTTGTTTTATTCATTTTCTGCGATTGAGTCCTACAGTCGAGGCGTCGCCGGCCGAAAACAGGACAGCGCCGGCTCCTGCCGGCATCCGTCCCCCGCCCGCCCGCCTCATGCTGAAGAAGATCCGCGTCGACCAAGTCCGCCTCGGCATGCACCTGCATGCGATGGAGGGCGCGTGGATGGATCATCCGTTCTGGAAGACCCGGTTCGTGATCCGCGACGCCGACCAGCTCAGGAAACTGCAGGACAGCGTGATCGGGGAGGTCTGGATCGATCCCGAGAAGGGCCTGGACGTGGAGGTGGCCGCCGCTGAGCCCGCGTTGGCCGCGGCCGCCGCACCGGCGCCAGCCTCGCTGCCGGCCCGGCCTGCCTCGCCTCCCGTTCGCGTGTCGACGCCCGTGCCACCGCCCTCGAAAAGCTTCACCGACGAGATGCGCACCGCCACCGCGGTGTGCGAGAAGGGCAAGGCGCAGGTGAAGAAGATGTTCAACGAGGCCCGCCTGGGGCGCGCCATCGACGCCGAGTCGTTCATGCCGCTGGTACAGGAGATCTCCGACTCCGTCATCCGCAACCCGGGCGCCATGGTCAGCCTCGCGCGCCTGAAGACGCAGGACGACTACTCGTACATGCACTCGGTGGCCGTGTGCGCGCTGATGGTGGCCCTCGGCCGCGAACTGGGCTTCGACGAGCAGCAATGCCGCAGCGCCGGCACCGCGGGCCTGCTGCACGACGTGGGCAAGGCGCTGATGCCGCTGGACATCCTCAACAAGCCCGGCAAGCTCACCGACCAGGAATTCGACGTGATGCGCAGCCACCCGGCGCGCGGCTACGAGCTGCTGCAGGAGGCGCGCGGCGCCGATCCCGCGGCGATGGACGTCTGCCTGCACCACCACGAGCGCTTCGACGGCGGCGGCTACCCGCACAAGCTGCCCAACGACCAGCTCAACCAGCTGGTGCGCATGAGCTCCATCTGCGACGTCTACGACGCGATCACGTCCAACCGCCCCTACAAGATGGGCTGGGATCCGGCGGAATCCATCGGCCAGATGGCCAGCTGGAAGGGCCAGTTCGACCCGGTGATCTTCGCCACCTTCGTCAAGAGTGTCGGCATCTATCCGACGGGCTCGCTGGTACGGCTGCGGTCCGACCGCCTGGCCGTGGTCATCGAGCAGAACCCGCAGTCGCTCACGTCGCCGGTGGTGCGCGTGTTCTATTCGGTCAAGTCGGCCATGCCCGTGTCGCTGCAGCGGCTCGACCTGTCGGGCGGCACCAGCGATCGCATCACGGGACGCGAGCCGCCGGAGCAGTGGAACTTCACGTTCCTGGACGAGCTTTGGGCGGGGGATGCGGCGCCGAAGCGCGGCTGACCGTACGGACCGAAGAAGGGCTCTTCGGCGTTCTGCGGGGAGCGGGCGTTTGGCGTGGCGGATGGCGAGTCGCCGGTTTTCGGGTTTCGGGTTTCGGGCGACTACCTCGCTTGCGAGCGGCGGCTGCGTCCCGCCGGGGCTGGCTTCGGGGCGGTCTCGCCTGCGGCTCGACTTCGCTGTGCTCCTCGGGCTGGGGGCGCGCGCCAGAACTCGCTGCGCGCCTGCGGCGCTACGCTCTAACAACTGTCGCGAGTCAGT
>JBBQYL010000370.1:0-3517 GCA_038208735.1 Burkholderiales bacterium | reverse complement strand
CGGCTGATTTCCGCATCCGAACTGGCTTCCGGCATGGTGCTCTCGCGCGATCTTTGCACCCCGCAGGGAACACTGCTGCTGGCCGCCGGCTACGTCTTCGACGTTCGCATCGTGCGGCAGGTCCGTGAATTCGCCCAACGCGAGAGTGGCAAGCTCCAGGTGTACGTGTGTGTCGGCGCGACGGGCACGCCTGTTGCTCAAACATGAAGGAGGACCGCAACGTGGTTCGTATTCTCATCATCGACGACGAAGTGGGCGTCCTCAGCGCGCTATCTCGCCTGCTCCGGCACTCCCCTCTCACCCTCGGCGACGCCCCGGTACGACCCAAGGTCGAGGCGTTCCTGTCCGCCCACGAGGCGCTTGCCTGTGCGGCGGAGAAGGCGTTCGACCTGGCCATCTCGGACTTCCGCATGCCCGAGATGGACGGAGTTTCCGCCCTTCGCCGCCTCCGCCAGCTGCAGCCCGATTGCGCGCGCGTGATCCTGTCCGGATACACCGATCTCAACGGCCTCGTCGGCGCCATCAACGAGGCCCGCATCGACCGATTCATTGCCAAGCCTTGGAACGATTTCGAGTTGATCAGCGCGCTGTCGCAGATTCTGCAGATCCGGGCCCTGCGACTCGAAAACGACGCACTGGCCGACCAGATGCGGCTGCAGCGCGGCGTGATCTCGCCGGCCGACGTGGAGCTGAAGCGACTCGAACAACTCGAGCCGGGCATCACGCAGGTCCGCTGGGCGGAAGATGGCTCGGTGGTGATGGACCTCGACGACGCCTCGATCGACCGCCATGCAACTTGATTCCCTCCTCGAAGTCGCCGACACCCGCCCAGGGACCCCTGCGCAATCGATGTGCCGCGCGCTCGTGCGGTCTCTCAACGTCCCGGCCTTCCTCCATTCTGGCGATCGCCTCTTGCTTGCCAACGCCGCCCTCGAGCGGCTTCTGGGCCACTCATCCCAGGATTGGCCCAGGCTGGGCTACGCGGACCTCGCCACGCCTCAATCCCGCGATCAGATGCAAGTCTACGGCGCCCGTTGCCTGTGCGACGATCCCGAGCCGGCGGCCATCGAGATGACGCTGCTGACCGCGAGCGGCGACGAGCGCTATGTGGAGCTGATATCCCGACGCATCGAGATCGACGGCGTGCCGGCGGTCATGTCGACCTGTACCGACCTGAGCGACATGCGCCACGTTCAGGTGAGCCTGCTCAACACGAGCCAGGTGCTCAGTCAGATCCTGGACAACGATCCGGTCGCAACGTTCGTCATCGATGCGCAACATCGGATCACCCACTGGAACAGGGCCTGCGAGCAGCTGACAGGGCGCGATGGCTGGGACATGCAGGGCGTCGTGGACAAGGGCGAAGTCTTCTATGGAAGCGCGCGTCCCATGTTGTGCGACCTGATCCTGGACGGGGCGGCGCCGGCCGAGTTGCAGTCGCGCTACAAGAGCCCGGTGCAGACTTCGAAGGTCATCGACTCCGCGGTCGAGGTGGAGGACTTCTTCCCGAATTTCGGGGACGGGGGGCGATGGCTGTTTTTCACTGCCGCGCCGCTGAAGAACGCGATGGGCCAGGTGATTGGCGCCATCGAGACTCTGCAGGATGTCACGCAGCGGCACCGGATCGAAGAAGAGTTGAGGCTCCACCGCCAGCAGCTGGAACTGCTCGTCTCGGAGCGCACCAGCGAGCTCGACAGCAAGAACCGCGAATTGATCGCGTTCATGGAGAACGCCTCCGTCGGCATCCTCGCCTTGAGCGGCGGCAAGGTCATCCGCCATAACAAGAAGTTCACCGAGATGTTCATGCGATCGGGCGAGACCGCCGTGGCGCTGGACACCCGCGAATTCTTCTGCAACGCCTCCGACTACGCCGATTTCGAGCGGCTGTCATCGCCGCTGCTGGCGCTGGGCCGTCCGTTCCAGCACGACATGACGTTGTGTCGACAGGACGGCAGGACGCTGTGGGTGCAGATGATCGCCTACGCGTGCAACATCGACGACCCGAGCGCGGGGGCCTGGTGGCTGCTGCAGGACCGCAGCGAAGTCCGGCGTGCGCAGGAGCAACTCGAATCCAACTATGAGCGCCTGAAGGAGACGAACCGCAAGCTCGAGGACGCGCAGAACCAGCTTCTGCAGTCGGAGAAGATGGCCTCCATCGGCCAACTTGCGGCAGGCGTCGCGCACGAGATCAACAATCCGGTCGGCTTCGTCAATTCGAATCTCAATTCGCTCAAGACCTATGTCGACGGGCTCATGCGACTGGTCGCGCAATACGAGGGGCTGGAGACCAGGTTCGATGCGCTCGAGCGCACGCGGATCGCCGCGACGAAGGAGGAGGTCGACCTCGCCTACATGCGCGAAGACCTGCCCGTGCTGCTGCGCGAAAGTACCGATGGCCTGACGCGGGTCAAGCGCATCGTTCAGGACCTGAAGGACTTCTCCCGGATCGACCACTCGGATTGGCAGGAGGCCGACATCAACGCCGGACTCGACTCGACGCTCAACGTGGTCCTGAACGAAGTCAAATACAAGGCCGAGGTGCGCAAGAACTACGCCACGCTTCCGGCGGTGCGGTGTCTTGCGGCGCAATTGAATCAGGTGTTCATGAATTTCATCGTGAATGCGGCCCACGCCATCGACGGGATGGGGGTCATCACGCTGTCGACGGGTTCGACCGGCGACTGGGTATGGGTCGAGGTGCAGGACACCGGCAGCGGAATGTCGCCGGAGGTGCAGAAGCGGATCTTCGAGCCGTTCTACACGACCAAGCCCGTCGGCAAGGGGACCGGCCTGGGCCTGTCGCTCTCGTTCTCGATCGTGCAGAGGCACCGGGGCGTCATCCGGGTTCGCTCCGAGGTCGGCAAGGGCAGCGCGTTTCGCGTCTGGCTTCCGGTGCGCTACGAAGAGGGCGAGGAGGCGCCGCCACTGCCTGCCGAGCTTTCGGAGGTGTGAATCGTCATGACGACCGAGTTGATCGAATTCGCATCCGGCGTCGATCCTGTTGCCGATCTGGCGACGATCGGAGCCCTCGTCGATCTGGTGCATGCCGGCGTGGCCGTCGCCCGCGAGGGCCGATACCTTTTCGTCAATGCCCACCTGGCCGAGATGCTGGGCTACCGTGCCGATGAGTTGAACGGGCTGGATGTCGCGTTCGGGGTCGTGCATCCGCTCGATCGCGAGGAGGTGCGCGCTCGCGCCGCGGCCCGGCGCCCCGACCTGCCTGACGAGGCCTATGACCTCCGGATGGTGCGCAAGGACGGCACGACGTTGCACGTGCGCGCCTGCGGCCGCCGCATCCTGTACGAGCAACAACCAGCGGACCTGTTGACGATCGTCGATACCACGCAGGTGGGGCACGCGCCGCGCCTGTCGGACTGGAAGGCCCGGACGTTGGCCCGCACCGAGACTCTTTGCGCGAGCGGATCGGCGGAAATCGACCTGTTGCGTGGCCGGTGGACACTGTCAGAAGGGATGTGGAGACTCCTGGGTATCGCGGGGCCGCACGACCTGGTATCAC
>JBBQYL010000369.1:0-3557 GCA_038208735.1 Burkholderiales bacterium | reverse complement strand
GCCCACCAGCACGTCGAACACGCCCAGGCGCAGGTCGCGCAGGATCTCCACCCGCTCCACCGTGTCGATGTCGGAGTGCAGGTAGCGCACCTTCACGCCGTTCTCGGTGAGGTAGTCGGTGAGCTGCTCGGCCATCTTCTTGGTGAGCGTGGTGATGAGCACGCGGTCGCCGGCCACGGTGCGCTCGCGGATCTCCTGCAGCACGTCGTCCACCTGCGTACTGGCCGGGCGCACCTCCACCGTCGGGTCGATGAGGCCCGTGGGACGTACCAACTGCTCGACCACCGCGCCGGCGTGGTTCTTCTCGTAGTCGGCCGGCGTGGCCGACACGAAGATGCACTGGCGCATCTTCTTCTCGAATTCCTCGAACTTGAGCGGCCGGTTGTCGAGGGCCGACGGCAGCCGGAAGCCGTAGTCGACCAGGTTGGTCTTGCGCGCCTTGTCGCCGTTGAACATGCCGCTGATCTGGCCGATCATCACGTGGCTCTCGTCGAGGAACATGATGGCGTCCTTGGGCATGTAGTCCACCAGCGTGGGCGGCGGATCGCCCGGCTTGGCGCCCGACAGGTGGCGCGTGTAGTTCTCGATGCCCTTGCAGTGGCCCACCTCCTGCAGCATCTCGAGGTCGAAGCGCGTGCGCTGCTCCAGCCGCTGCGCCTCCACCAGCTTGCCCTGCTTGACCAGGTCGTCGAGGCGCCAGCGCAGCTCCTCCTTGATGCTTTCCACCGCCACCACGACCCGCTCGCGCGGCGTCACGTAGTGGCTGGACGGATAGATGGTGAAGCGCGGCACCTTCTGGCGGATGTGGCCGGTGAGCGGATCGAGCAGTTGCAGCGATTCGACCTCGTCGTCGAACAGCTCGATGCGGATGGCCAGCTCGGAGTGCTCGGCCGGGAACACGTCGATGGTGTCGCCGCGCACCCGGAACGAGCCGCGCGAGAAGTCGGTCTCGTTGCGCGTGTACTGCATGCGGATCAGCTGCGCGATGACGTCGCGCTGGCCCATCTTGTCGCCGTTGCGCAGGATGAAGCGCATCTGCGTGTAGTCCTCGGGCTTGCCGATGCCGTAGATGGCCGACACGCTCGCGATGATGATGGTGTCGCGCCGCTCGAGCACGCTCTTGGTGGCCGACAGCCGCATCTGCTCGATGTGCTCGTTGATCGACGAGTCCTTCTCGATGAACAGGTCGCGCTGCGGCACGTAGGCCTCGGGCTGGTAGTAGTCGTAGTAGCTGACGAAGTACTCCACCGCGTTCTTGGGGAAGAACTCGCGGAACTCGCTGTACAGCTGCGCGGCCAGCGTCTTGTTCGGCGCGAACACGATGGCCGGGCGACCCATCTTCGCGATGACGTTGGCCATCGTGAAGGTCTTGCCCGAGCCGGTGACGCCCAGCAGGGTCTGGAAGGTGAGGCCGTCTTCAAGGCCCTCGCACAACGCGGCGATGGCCGTGGGCTGGTCGCCCGCCGGCGGGTAGGGCTGGAACAGCTGGAACGGCGAATCGGGGTACTGGACGAACTCGCCCTCGGGCTCTTCGGCACCCTCCACCGGAACCGATGCGGCGTGCGAGTAGCCGGCCGCGGTCGGCTCGGGCAGGAGGTCAGAATCAATCGGCATCGGGTTATCCCTGGCTGTTGGCCTTAAAATCGGTACGCTGCCGGTGGTGGTGCGCTTCGCCGCGATCCGGCGGCGACCAACCCGACAGCGTAGCGCAACGAACAGGGAAACGCTCCCGGCCGTGGCGCAACCACCTCATTTGCCGACACTCCCCGGGCTTTTCAAGCCCTTGCCAGGAACCTGACTCCATGTCGCTGTTTGCCTCCGTCGAACTCGCCCCGCGCGACCCCATCCTCGGCCTGAACGAGCAGTTCAATGCCGACACCAACCCGGCCAAGGTCAACCTCGGCGTCGGCGTCTACACCGACGAGACCGGCAAGCTGCCGCTGCTCGCCTGCGTGGCCGCCGCCGAGAAACAGCTGGTCGAGCTGAAGAAGGCTCGCGGCTACCTGCCCATCGACGGCATCGCCGCCTACGACAAGGCCGTGCAGGGCCTCGTCTTCGGCGCCGAGTCCGACGTCGTCCAGCAAGGCCGCGTGGCCACCGTCCAGGCCCTCGGCGGCACGGGCGGCCTGAAGGTGGGCGCCGATTTCCTCAAGCGGATGCAGCCCGACGCCAAGGTGCTCATCAGCGACCCGAGCTGGGAGAACCACCGCGCGCTGTTCACCAACGCCGGCTTCACCGTCGAGCCGTACCCGTACTACGACGCCACCACGCGCGGCGTGGCCTTCGACGCCATGATCGAGCGCCTGGCGGCCTCGCCCGCCGGCACCATCGTCGTGCTGCACGCCTGCTGCCACAACCCGACCGGCGTCGACCTGTTGCCCGCGCAGTGGGAGCAGGTGATCGCCACGATCAAGCAGCACGACCTGGTGCCGTTCGTCGACATGGCCTACCAGGGCTTCGGCTTCGGCATCGCCGAGGACGGCGCCGTGGTGCGCCAGTTCCTGGCCTCCGGCCTCGACTTCTTCGTGAGCACCTCGTTCTCGAAGAGCTTCTCGCTGTACGGCGAACGCGTCGGCGCGCTGAGCGTGGTGTGCTCGTCCAAGGACGAGGCCACGCGCGTGCTGTCGCAGCTCAAGATCGTGATCCGCACCAACTACTCCAACCCGCCCACGCACGGCGCGCAGATCGTCGCCACGGTGCTGACCACGCCGGCCCTGCGCACGCAGTGGGAAGGCGAGCTCACGGGCATGCGCGAGCGCATCAAGCGCATGCGCGGCGCGCTGGTCGACCAGCTCACCAACGCGGGCGTCAAGGGTGACCTGAGCTACATCGTCAAGCAGAACGGCATGTTCTCGTACTCGGGGCTGTCGGTGTCGCAGATGCAGCGGCTGCGTGCGGAGTTCGGCGTGTATGGCGTGGACTCGGGGCGCATCTGCGTTGCTGCGCTGAACGAAGGCAACCTGGCGTACGTGGCCAAGGCGATCGCGGCTGTTTCGGTCTGACGGATTCCGCGGGCTTGGACCTGGCTCGACGCGGGAGAAATGAAGATTGAACGCTTCGCGCCGGTCGGGTGCCCGCGCTGCGGCGCGACGGTTCACCCAGGCGGTTGGGACAAGATACTTCCTCCAACTTTTTAGTGGGTCTGGGCAGCGTCGGGCCATCGAGGCCGCGACGTTGCCCGCGGCCGGCGCTGACACGCGCCAGCGTGCCTGACGCGAACGTCGGTCCGCGGTGCCGGCGCTCCTTCTCGTGAACGACAAAGGGGGCAGCACGTCGTCGACGACGTCATCCCCGGCATCGATCCCGCCCACCGCGTCATTCCCGGCATCGATCCCCGCCTGCCGCGCGTCATCCTGCCTACCGTGCGTCATCCTGCTCATCGCGCGTCATCCTGCGCGCAGTCACAGGATCCACGCTCGCAGACGACACTGCCTACGGCGAGGATCCAGTGACTGCGCGCGGAATGACAGGACAGCGTCACGGCGCCGGTCGTCCATCACGACAAGGAACGCCTGCGAGTCGACGCGCAATTCGCGTCAGGCCCGGTGGCAGGTGTC
>JBBQYL010000368.1:0-3566 GCA_038208735.1 Burkholderiales bacterium | reverse complement strand
TACAACCTCAAAATGAGGTCACGAACTTCCCCAGCGAATGTTGTCTGCCGAACTGCCAAGCCAGCCCCGGCGGGACGCAGCCGCCGTTCGCCCGCGCGGTCGTCGCCCGCTACGAAATCCTTGCCCACGCTTCAAAGGATTTGCCGCTCACCGCGCCAAGAGCCAAGAGCCAAGCGGCTGCTCCCCCCGCGGATCGGCGATGAACCTATGTCGTTCTATTTCGCACGCGAGATGCTGCCCAGGCCACCCCCGCTCGTGTGCACGGTCTTCGGATTCCCGTAGTACGTGAGCGAGCCCACGCCGCCGACGCTGGCGGCCAGGCTCGTGCCGGCCCACACGTCGACGGAGCCCACGCCGCCGACGCTGGCGTCGACCGTGTCGGCATGCAGGTTGCGGGTGTCGATGGCGCCGACGCCGCCCAAGTTGAGGCGCAGGGCGTGGACGCTGCCTTCCGCGGTGAGGCTGCCGGCGCCGCCGAAGGTCACGTCGAGCGACTCGCCGCTCATGTGCGTGATGACGCTCTCGCCGGCGCCGCCCATCTCGAAGGCGGTGAGGCGTGGCAGCGTGATCGTTACCCGGACCCCCTGGTCGTGGCCGCCCAGTTCGATGCTGCCGCGACGCGTGCGGATCTTCAGCTGGGTGCCCACCACCTCGGTGAGCACCTCGCGCACGAGCGCGTCGTCGCCGCTGACGGTGATCGACTGGGCCTTGCCCACCTCGATGCGCACGTTGGCCGTGCCCGAGCTCGACACCGAGCTGAACGGCGCCAGGCTGCGCGACTCTTCGGTGGCGTGCGCGTGCGCCGTGGCCAGCGCCGCGGCGATGGCGAGCGTGAGAGTCAGGGCGGTTCGCATGGGGATCCTCGGGTCGGTTCGTGATCGATGGAATCGATTCTAGGAACGCCCTCCCCGGCCATCCACCGCCTTGCGACGGGCTGCGCCGCGCGCATCCTGCGCTGCATCCGCACGCGACGAGGCGGGCTCAGGCGGCCAGTGACAGGGCCGGCGAGATCAGCTGCGTGAGCCACGCCATCACCGCCCGGACCCGCGGCGCGAGCTGGCGCCGGTGCGGCAGCATCAGCGACACGGGCATCGGCGGCGCGACCCACGCCGGCAGCACCTCCACCAGCTGGCCCGACGCCACCAGCGCCTCCGTGCCGAAAGCCGGCGACTGGATCAGGCCGAGGCCGGCGAGCGCGGCGGCCTGGTAGGCGTCGGTGCCGTTGACGGTGACCTGCGCGCGCATCGGGATCGCCTGGCGCCGGCCATCGGCATCGACGTACTCCCACGCGGCGCCCTGCGCGTTGAGCGACGGCATGTAGTGCACGACACGGTGCCGCGCCAGATCGGCCAGCGCGCGCGGCGTGCCGTGCGCGCGCAGGTAGGCCGGGCTCGCCACGTTGCGCATGCGCAGCACGCCCAACGGCAGCGCCACCAGGTCGGAGTCCACCAGCTCGCCCACGCGCAGCACGCAGTCGAAGCCCTCGTGCACCAGGTCGACGCGGCGATCGGTGGTGCTGATGCCGATCTCCAGCAGCGGATGCGCCGCCAGGAACTCGGGCAGTCGCGGGATCACCAGGTCGCGCGCCAGGCGGTTGGGCAGGTCGATGCGCAGCCGGCCGGTGAGGCCCGTGGACGCCGGCTGGAACATGGCCTGCAACTGCTCGGCCTCGGTCAGCAGCTCCTTGCAGCGCTCCAGGAATCGCTCGCCGTCGGGCGTCACGCGCACGCTGCGCGTGGTGCGCTGGAGCAGCCGCGTGCCCACCTGCGCCTCCAGCCGCTGCACCGACGTGGAGACGCGGCCCTTGGCCAGACCCAGCTGCTCCGCCGCCCGGCTGAAGCTGGCGAGCTCGGCCACGGTGGCGAAGATGCGCAGTTCGTGCAGATCCATGGATTGATTGTTCTGTTTCAGAGAACAGAGTGGCGTTGAATGAGGACTTTATCGCGCGGGCGGGAATTCTTAAAGTCGTGCCATCGAATCACCCAACCCGGAGCCCGACATGACCCTCTCCCCTTCCATCGCCCTCGTGACCGGCGGCAGCCGCGGCCTCGGCCGCAGCGCCGTGCTGAAGCTGGCCGAACGCGGCGTCGACGTGATCCTCACGTACAAGAGCAACGAGGTCGAGGCGCACGCCGTGGTCGGCCAGTTGCACGCTCTGGGCCGCAAGGCCGTGGCGCTGCAGCTCGACGCCGGCGACAGCAAGAGCTTCGCGGCGTTCGCCGAGCGCGTGAAGGCCGCGCTGTCCGCCACGTGGCAGCGCGCCGACTTCGACTTCCTGGTGAACAACGCCGGCATGGGCATCGACCACGCCAGCGTGGCCGAGACCACCGAGGAGCAGTTCGACCTGTTGTTCAACGTGCACCTGAAGGGCACGTTCTTCATCACGCAGAAGCTGCTGCCGCTGATCAGGGACGGCGGCCGCATCCTCAACACGTCCAGCGGCTTGGCCCGCTTCACGCTGCCCGGCTACGCCGCGTACGCCGCGATGAAGGGCGGTGTCGAGGTGTTGACGCGCTACATGGCCAAGGAGCTGGGCGCGCGCGGCATCTCCGTCAACACGATCGCCCCGGGCGCGATCGCCACCGACTTCGGCGGCGGTCGGGTGCGTGACAACGCGCAGCTCAATGCCTTCGTGGCATCGCAGACCGCGCTGGGTCGCGTGGGCGAGCCCGACGATATCGGCGGCGCCGTGGCGTCGCTGCTCGTCGATCAGAACCGATGGATCAATGCGCAGCGCATCGAGGTGTCGGGCGGGATGTTCATCTGAGCAACGCAGACGTGGATCCAGCGACTAGTTCAAGGTCGTCCTGCGCGAAGTCGCAGGATCCACGCGCTGCGAGGTCGCTCAATGCGGTCGGATGTGCCCGTGCTCGCCCATCTTCGGCGGCGTGCCGCTGACGGCCGCTTCGGCCATCTTGTACAGCTGGACGAGCTTGCTTTCCTTCACGTCCCAGTAGTCGGCATGCTCGATGCTGACACGCACCAGCGCGAGGTCCGGATCGTTGATGCCGCCCTTGAACCAGGCCTCGGCGGACTTGTTCCACAGCGCCTGCTTCTTCGCCTGGTCCTCCACCACCGTGGCGACGCCAGTGACCGAGACGTAGGTGTCCGAGCTCGGATTCGCGTAGGACACGTTGACCTGGTCGTCGCCCTTGAACTCGGACACGGGATCACCCGAGCGCGACATGAAGAACCACAGCGCGTCGTCGTCGATCTTCTTGTTCTGCGTCGTCATCGGGCGCGAGTGCAGGTGGCCGGTGACCTTGTGCGTCGTGAACATGCCGAACTTGATGTCCTTGATCAACTCGGTAAGCTTGTCCTGGGCTTGGGCGGTCTGGTCGTGGGTGTCGTACATGGGAACTCCTGTAAGGTGTGCGGTTCGTTCCAACTCGGCAAGGCCCGGGCCCGCGCGTTCCATGTCCGACACTTTCGTTCTCCCGCGGCGTCCGCGCTGTGCCGCCTGCGATCTGCCTGCGCGCACCTGCCTGTGCGCGCTCGTCACGCCCGTTCGCAACGAGGTGGAGGTGCTGGTGCTGCAGCATCCCGACGAGGCCCGCGAGGCCAAG
>JBBQYL010000367.1:0-3568 GCA_038208735.1 Burkholderiales bacterium | reverse complement strand
AAGATTGTTGCGGATCCCGGCATCGCATGCGATGCTGGAGTCAACCCACCTGACGTGAACTTCGAGGAGATGCCGTGAACGATTCCCGCTCCAACGACACCCCGATCGCCGGCGCCCTGCCGGTGTTCGACCGACTCGACGCCACGCACGAGCAGATGCGCTACTGGCTGGGCGAGCTCCAGAGCCTGGTCAACCACATGGAAGACCGCGGTTGGGACGCCTGGGCCCGCGACCACGCGCGCTCGGTCATCGACTTCTTCTCGCACACCGCGCGCCAGCACCACATCGACGTCGACCGCCAGGTGTGCCCGCTCATCACCGGCCGCGGCGACGCGTCCATCGAGCTGAGCGTCGACCGCCTGCGCCAGGACCAGGGCTGGCTGGAAGAAAACTGGCGCGAGGTGCTGGCCCAGTTGCAGCCGGTGGCCGAAGGCTTTGGCGGCTACGACATCGACATGCTGCGCCACGCGTCCGACGTCTACGCGGCGCTGCTGCTCGAACACCTGGCGCTCGAGCAGAGCGCCGTGTTCCCCGCCGCACGCGCCTCGGCGCACACGCAACTGCAGGCCATGGAGATGCGCCGCAGCGGCGCGCACCTGAGCGCGGCGGCCTGAGACGCTGTCATCCTGGGCCTCAGGGGTCTGGCATCTCCGCCGTACCCGGCGGCAATGCCAGACCCCTGGCGAATCAGTCCTCCATAGGCAGCGCCGTGGTCTTCTTGACAGTGCGCAGCACCAGCATCGAATTGGATCGCTCCACGCCCGGCAGCCGCATCAGCACGTCGGTGTGGAAGCGCTCCAGGTCCTCGGCGTCGCGGTACGCGAACCGGATCAGGTAATCGTTGGCGCCCGCCACGTAGTAGCAGTCGAGAATCTCCGGCGCCTCGCGGCACGCCCGCTCGAAGGCCTCCAGCAACGCGTTGCTCATCGTGGCCAGGTTGATGATCGTGAAGCTGACGCCGCTCTGGCCCACCAGCTTCGGGTTCAGCAGGGCCACGTAGCCCGCGATCACCCCCGTGTCCTCCAGTTGCTTCACCCGCCGCAGGCAGGCCGAGGGCGACAGGTGCACGCGTCCGGCGAGCTCCACGTTGGAGAGCCGTCCGTCGTTCTGCAGTTCGTTCAAGATGCCACGATCTATCGCATCCAATTGCAGGGATTTAGGGATTTGGCGCATGGTGTGCGAATGCAAATTGAATTATTCGCATTATATTGCGTTTTCGGGGGTTTGCACTGCATCAACCCAGGAGCACATTGCGCGGCCTCCCCGATACAGTCGAGTCATCGAACAGTTCACATGCATGACAGTGTGACGACAGCAAGCCGACAGGACACCTCCGCATGACCACCGATCTCGACGCCTACTGGATGCCGTTCACGGCCAATCGCCAGTTCAAGAAGGCTCCCCGGTTGTTCACCGCGGCCAAGGGCATGCATTTCGGGACCGACGACGGCCGCCAGGTGCTCGACGGCATCGCGGGCCTGTGGTGCGTCAATGCCGGCCACGGCCGCACGAAGATCACCGAGGCCATCCAGCGCCAGGCCGCCGAGATGGACTTCTGCCCGCCGTTCCAGATGGCGCATCCGAAGGCCTTCGCCCTGGCCGAGAAGCTGGCCGCGCTGGCGCCGGAAGGCATGAACCGCGTCTTCTTCACCAACTCAGGCTCCGAGTCGGTGGAGACCGCGCTGAAGATGGCCATCGCGTACCACCGCATCCGCGGCGAAGGCCAGCGCACGCGCCTCATCGGCCGCGAGCGCGGCTACCACGGCGTCAACTTCGGCGGCATCTCGGTGGGCGGCATCGTGGCCAACCGCAGGATGTTCGGCACGATGCTGGGCGGCGTCGACCACATCCGCCACACGCACGACCCGGCCCGCAACGCGTTCAGCGTGGGCCAGCCGCCCTTCGGCGCCGAGTTCGCCGACGACCTCGAGAAGGTGATTGCGCTGCACGACGCGTCCACCATCGCGGCGGTGATCGTGGAGCCCGTGGCCGGCTCCACCGGCGTGCTCATTCCGCCGCAGGGCTACCTGCAGCGCCTGCGCGAGATCTGCGACAGGCACGGCATCCTGCTGATCTTCGACGAGGTCATCACCGGCTTCGGCCGCACCGGCCAGCCCTTCGCGGCGCAGACCTTCGGCGTCACGCCCGACCTGATGACGGTGGCCAAGGGGCTCACCAACGGCGCGGTCCCAATGGGCGCGGTGATCGCGAAGCAGTCCATCCACGACACCTTCATGACCGGGCCCGACCACCTGATCGAGTTCTTCCACGGCTACACCTACTCGGCGCACCCGCTGGCCTGCGCGGCCGGCCTGGCCACGCTCGAGACCTATGCCGACGAGGGACTGCTGACGCGCGCCGGCGAGATGGCCGGCTACTTCGCCGAGGGCCTGCATTCGCTGAAGAGCCTGCCCGGTGTCATCGACGTGCGCAACATCGGCCTGATCGGCGGCGTCGAGCTCACGCCCATTCCCGGCCAGCCCACCAGGCGCGCGTTCGACGTCTTCCTCGATTGCTACGACAAGGGCGCGCTGGTGCGCACAACCGGCGACATCATCGCCCTGTCGCCCCCACTGATCATCGAACGCTCGCACATCGATCAGCTGATCGAGATCCTGGGCGGCGCGATTCGTCGCGCGGCCTGAGACGACAAGCGCGGACCGCCAGAGTCCGCCTCCCGCGAGCAGTTCAAGAATCCCGAGACAATACATCGGCCACCTGACTTGTACAGACAAGTGGCCGCCCTCCCCGAAAAGGCTTGCCTAGCGCACACGATTCATGACATTTCTAGCGTCCGACCGCGATCTCTCGCGGAATTCGTACTACGCCGCGACCGCCACCCGGTCGCAGCGGCATGCGCCTCTCTCGGGTGCAATCCGCTGCGACGTCGCCATCGTCGGCGCTGGCCTGGCCGGACTGAGCGCGGCCCTCGAGCTGAGCGAACGCGGCCTCGACGTCGTGGTGCTCGAGGCCCGCGAGATCGGCTGGGGCGCCAGCGGTCGCAACGGCGGCCAGGCCATCCACGGGCTGGCCTGCGGCCAGGACGTCATCGAGGGGCAGCTGGGCCTGGCCGACTCGCGCAAGGTCTGGGACATGACCATCGAGGCGCTCGACATGCTGCGCGAGCGCATCGCCAGGTACGGCATCGACTGCGACTGGCGCGACGGCTTCCTGGGCGTGGCCACCAACGCGCGCAAGGGCCGCGACCTGCACGCCTGGGCCGACGAGATCGACTCGAAGTACGGCTATCCCCTGACGAAGATCGCGCCCGCCGACCTGCCGGACTGGATCGCCAGCGGCCGCTACCACAGCGCCATCCACGATCCACGCTCCGGCCACCTGCATCCGCTGAAGTACGTGCTGGGCCTCGCGCGCGCCGCCACGGCCGCGGGCGTGCGCATCTTCGAGCACACCGAGGTCACCGCGCTGCGCCAGGACGGCGGCGTCACGGTGACGACTTCCGGTGGCGAGGTGCGCGCGGGCCAGACGCTGCTCGCGGGCAACGTCTACCTGCAGGGCGTGGCGCCCAAACTCGAGTCGCGCATCATGCCGGTGGGAACCTACATCG
>JBBQYL010000366.1:0-3583 GCA_038208735.1 Burkholderiales bacterium | reverse complement strand
CCGGCGATCAAAGTGGTCACGTCGGCCAGTATGAACGCCGTGGCGAGCCCACGGGGCGCCGCCAGGAAGCGCGCCTCCCACACCGGCGCGAACTTGTCCTTGAAACTGCGCAGGCCACGGAAGTTGTAGAACCGGTCGCCGTGCTCGAACACCAGGCGGGCGATACGTTGCCATTTGGGCGCGCCGCTGCGTTCGGCCATGCCGGCCATGGGCGACATGCCCAGGCCGAAGCGGCGATAGCCCTGCGCCTGCAGGTGCAGCAGGATGCTGGCCATCAGGAAGTCCATCGTGCCCGGCGGCGCGTCGGGCACGTAGCGCATCAGGTCGAGCGCGGCCTCTTCGTGGGCATCTGTCGTCAGCAGGTTGGCGAACGCGAGGATGCGGTCCTCTCGGCGGACGATGGCCACAGGCAACTGGCGCACGTAGTCGTCGTCGAACCGGCCGACGGAAAACGCCTTCTCGCCGCCGCGCTGCTCGGCAAGCCAGGCGTCAGACACCCGCCTCAACTCCGGCAGCAGCGCGTCCACCTGGGCGGCGGGGAGAACCTCGAAGCGCAGGCCCTCGCGCTCGGCTCGATTCACGCCGGAACGCAGGTTGGCGCGGGCGGCGCCCTTCAGGTTGAAGTCGGGCAGCTCGACATGGGCGTGCTCGCCCAGCTTGAACAGGTGAAGTCCGCAGTCCAGGAACAGCGGCAGCGCCGACGGACGCACGTGATAGAACGCGGCGCGGCCGCCGTGGTCGGTGGCCATCTCCATGAATTGCCAGACCATGTCGGCGAACTCCCGCGGGTCGCCGAACGGGCCGAACAGGCCCACCCACGAGCGGCCCTGCTTGCCGAACATCAGGAAGCTGCGGCCCGACGGCGAGAACATGAGGTGCTTGTCGCCCACCAGCGCGTAGCAGGCGTCCGATGACGGGTTGGCGCGGATGATGGCGGCGGCGCGCGCGATCTCCTCGGACGTCGTCTCCGCGAGCTCGCCGGCCGGCGGCCGCAGCAGTTGCCACAGGCCGTAGCCGAGCGCCAGCAGCGCCACGGCCGTCAGCGCACGCAGCGACCGGGGCGCCTGGCCGTCGAGCTCGAATTGCCACCACAGGCGGCTGCTGTAGTCGACCTCCTTGAACGCGAAGTACAACACCCACGCGCAGGCCACGATCACGCCGCCCAGCGCCACCAGCCATTCGGGCTCCAGATGCTGCGCCAGGAACGACGATCGACGATCGAACTGGCGGCGCGAGATGACCAGCAGCACGAGCAGGGACAGCAGCAGCTCCGCCTCGTGCAACGCGATGCCCTTGGGCAGCGCCAGCAGGGCGGCGATCAACGAGAGCCCCGAGGCCATCCACCACGCGACGTCGAGCCGGTGCAGGATCCCCCGCGCGACGAGGATCAGGCCGAGCCCGGCGACGCTGCCGATGAAGTGCGACGCCTCGATGAGCGGCAGCGGCACGTGCAGGGTGACCAGCATCTCGCGCGCATCGTCGCTGAACGGCGTGACGCCCGACACGATCAGCCAGATGCCCGCCACCAGCGTCAACGCGGCCAGCAGGCTGGGGCTGAGGCGCACCGCCAGGCGCCCCATCGGCGCCACGACGCCGGTGCGCAGCTCGTAGAAGATCAGCGCGCCGGTGGCCACCACCAGCGGCAACAGGTAGTAGATGCCGCGGTTGAGCAGCAGGGCGCCCAGCATGGCGTTGCGGGGCACGTCGTTGCCGGCGGCCAGCAGCATCACGGTCTCGAACACGCCCACGCCACCGGGAATGTGGCTGATGATGCCGGCGGTGATCGCGATGGCGTAGAACGCGATGAAGGCCGCGGGCGGGATGTGGCCCGGCGGCAGCAGCAGCCACAGCACGAAGGCGGACGCGGCGAGCTCGACCGCCGAGATGGCCAGCTGGCGCAGCGCCAGTTCCGCCGGCGGCAGCTGAAGCTCCCAGAACCCGCCGATGCGGATGGAGCGGCGGCGCACGCACAGCCACAGGAAGCCGCTCAACACCAGCAGCATGGCCGCTGCCAGCAGGCGCAGCACCCAGCCGTGCGTGTGCAGAGCCACGGCGACGTCGTGGGCGCCCCACAACAGGCCGGCCGCGCCGAAGAACAGCATGCCCAGCCCGAAGGCCGCCGCGTTGAAGACGATGACCCGTGCCACCTGCGGCGGCGGCACTCCGGCCGCCGAATAGAGGCGCATGCGCACGACGCCCCCCGATAGCGGCCCGAGCCCGATCGTGTTGGACAGGGCGTACGCAACGAACGACGTCAGCACCACCGTCCTGGCCCCCACCTTGGCGCCAACGTAGCGCAACGCGGACGCGTCGTAGCGCGTGAGGGCGAGGTAGCTGAAAGCGGTGGCGATGACGGCGCCGGCGATCTTGGGGCTGGGCGTGGCGACGACCGCCGCCAGCACGTCGGCATAGTGCACCTCGGCGAGCAGGCGTCGCAGGGAGACGCCGATCATCGCGGTCAGGGCGAGCCCCAGCGCGGCGATCAGCCAGGGTCTGAGGCGCGCCCACCATTCGGCGGGGTCGGCCACTGCGAAGGCGCTGGAAGCCGGCGCCGGAATTTCGGTCTTGTCCACGTCCGTTGGCTTGCGAGTCCGCTCGATGAGCCTGCATTTGAACAGAGTGCAGACTCACGGGGCCACGGGACGTTCGCCTTGCGTTCTCAGGCGGGGTGCGGCAGCCCGTCGAGGAACTTGTCCAACGTGATCGGATACTCGCGCACCCGCACCCCGGTCGCGTTGTAGACGGCGTTGGCCACCGCCGCGGCCACGCCGCACAGTCCCAGCTCGCCCACGCCCTTGGCCTTCATCGGCGACGACACCGGATCCGTCTCGTCCAGGAAGATCACGTCCTGGTGCGGGATGTCGGCGTGCACGGGCACCTCGTAGCCGGCGAGGTCGTGGTTGACGAAGAAGCCCTGCCGCTTGTCGACCACCAGCTCCTCCATCAACGCCGCGCCCACGCCCATCGTCATCGCGCCGATGACCTGGCTGCGCGCCGACAACGGGTTCAGGATGCGGCCCGCGGCGCAGACGGCCAGCATCCGCCGCACGCGGATCTCGCCGGTGGCGGAATCGACCGCCACCTCCACGAAGTGGGCGCCGAAGGTGGACTGCTGGTACTTCTTGTCGAGGTCGCCGTACTCGATGCCGTCCTCGACCACCAGGCCTTCGGCGCCGGCGGCCTCGCCCAGCGACATCGCGCGCCCGGCAGCGCCCGCGCCCGCGCTCACGCGCCCGTCCGCGAACTGCGCGTCCGTGGGCGCGATGCCGGCCTTCTTCGCCACGGCCGCGCGCATCTTCATGCACGCCGCGTAGACGCCCGACGTGGAATTGTTGGCGCCGAACTGGCCGCCCGAGCCCGCGGACACGGGAAAGTCGGAGTCACCCAGCCGGACGATCACCTTGTCCAGGCCGACGCCCATCGTCTCGGCCGCGGTCTGCGCGATGATGGTGTAGCTGCCGGTGCCGATGTCGGTCATGTCGGTTTCTACCGTCACGGTGCCGTTGCGGTCGAGGCGCACGCGCGCCGCCGACTTGGTCACTATGTTGTTGCGGAAAGCGGCGGCGACGCCCATGCCGACCAG
>JBBQYL010000365.1:0-3586 GCA_038208735.1 Burkholderiales bacterium | reverse complement strand
CACCGGCGCACCGTTGCTGGCCTGGAAGCAGCTGCGCGTGGGGCTGGCCGACGTGCAGCCGCTGGAGCGCAAGCTGGCGTTCGACACGGTGCGGCTCGACGGCCTGCAGTGGCACCTCGATCGGGACGCCGAAGGCAGCGTCGACGTGCTGCGCACGGGCCCGGTGGCCCACGCGGCCGCGCCCGCCTCGGCCGCGAGCGCGCCGGCCGAGACGCCCGGCGCGCCGTGGATCGTGCGCGTGGGCGCGCTCAAGATCGCCGACAGCCAGATCCTGTGGAACGACGCGTCGACCAGGCCGGCCGCCGCACTGAGCCTGGACGCGCTCACGCTGGCGGCCAAGGGCGTGCAGTGGCCGTCCACGACGCCGGCCACGTTCAGGCTGGCGGCCAACGTGGGCACGCAGGCGGCCGGCGCCACCCTGCCCGCGGCCTCGGCGGCATCCGCCACGGCGGCCCGCATCGTCTTCGAGGGCAGCGCCAGCCAGCAGCAGGCCCAGGTGGCCATCACGCTCGCCGACTTCTCGCTGCAGTCGCTGGCACCCTACATCGCGCAGAGCGTGATCCCCCGCGTCGACGGCCGCCTGGCCGCGCAGGGCTCGCTCACGTGGTCGGCGAAGGCCGACGCGCCGGCGCTGAAGATCGCCCTCGCCAGCGCCACGCTGGACGACCTGCGCGTGCAGCCGGCCGGCGCCGCGCCGGCGGCCCGTTGGGACCGGCTCGCGCTCACCGAGCTGCAGCTGGACGTGACCGCGCGCACCGTCGCCATCGCGGGCGTCAGGCTCACGCGCCCGAACGTGCAGGTGGCGCGCGACGCCGCCGGCCGCATCGACGCCGCGCACTGGCTGCGCGAGAGCGCCTCGGCGCACGTCGGGCCGGGGCCCGCCGCCCCGGCGTCGCAGCCCGCGGGCGCGCCCTGGCACGTGCAGGTGCGCAGCGTGACGCTGGACGACGGCCTGCTGCAGTTCGCCGACGCCTCGCTGCATCCCGAGCAGCACCTGCCGCCGTTGCGCGCCGAGCTGCGCCAGCTGCGACTGGACGTGCAGGACTTCGCCTGGTTCGGCGACCACCCGGTTCCGCCGGCCCGCGTCACCGTGGAAGCCCGCATCGGCCGGCCTTCGGTGGCGGGCAGCAAGGGCGCGCACGGCGGCGAGCTGGGCTGGAAGGGCACGCTGGGCGCCAGTCCGCTGACGGCCAACGGCAGCCTGCGCGTGGTGCGCTTCCCGGTGGCGCTCGTCACGCCCTGGGTGGCCGATCGCCTGCCGGTGAGCCTGCTGCGCGCCGAGGCCGGCTACATCGGCCACGTCGACCTGAAGTCGGGGCCGTCGGGCCTGGTGGTGAACACGGCAGGCGACGCGTTGCTGGGCGACGTCCACCTGACCACGCTGGCGGCCGCGGGGCCCGCCTCCGCGGCGTCGGCGGCGAGTCCCGAAGAACTGCTGGGCTGGCAGTCGCTGTCGCTCAAGGGCGTCAAGTTCGCGATGAAGCCGGATGCGACGCCGCGGCTGGACGTGGCCCAGGTGGAGCTCGACGACCTGTTCGCCCGCGTGCTGGTCACCGAGCAGGGCCGGCTGAACCTGCAGGACATCGGCGGCGCGGCCGCGAGCGACGCCGCCTTGGCGCCCGCGCCCGAACCCGTGCCCGCTTCGCCTTCCGCGTCCACGGCCGCACCGGCGACTGCAGCGTCCGCGCCGTTGCCCATCACGATCAACGTGGGTGGCATCCGCCTGGTCAACGGCCGCGTCGACTACACCGACCACTTCGTGCGCCCCAACTACAGCGCCGCGCTGACCGAGCTCAACGGATCGCTGGGCGCCTTCGGCTCCGGCTCGCGCGACATGGCGCCGCTGCAGTTGCACGGGCGCGCGGCCGGCACCGCGATCCTCGACATCACGGGCCAGGTCAACCCGGTGGCGCGCCCACTCGCGCTCGACATCGAGGCCAAGGCCACCGACCTCGAGCTCGCGCCGCTGTCGCCCTACGCCGGCAAGTATGCGGGCTACGCCATCGAGCGCGGCAAGCTGAGCATGGACGTGGCCTACAAGATCGCCGCCGACGGCCGGCTGGAGGCGAGGAACCAGGTGATCCTCAACCAGCTCACGTTCGGCGATGCCATCGCCTCGCCCACCGCCACCAGGCTGCCCGTGCGGCTGGCGGTGGCGCTGCTGAAGGATCGCAACGGCGTGATCGACATCAACCTGCCCATCAGCGGCAGCGTCAACGACCCGCAGTTCAGCGTGGGCGGCATCGTGCTGAAGCTGCTGGGCAACCTGCTGGTGAAGGCCGTCACCTCGCCGTTCTCGCTGCTGGCCGGCGGCGGTGGCGGCGACGCGGACATGGGCGTCGTCGAGTTCCGTCCCGGCACCGCCGTCGTCACGGACGCGAGCGCCGCCGCGCTCGACAAGGTGGCCGGCGCGCTGGCCGATCGCCCGGCGCTGCAGGTGACCATCACCGGCTCCGCCGACGTGCAGGCCGAGCGCGCCGACTGGCAGCGCGAGAGCCTCGAGACGCAGCTGCGCGCCATGGCACGCGACGACTCGCTGCGCTCCGGCGCCCCCGCCAGCGCGCCGTCCAGCGTGCCCGCGGCGTTTGCGCCGGCAACCCGCTCGGCGTTGCTCAGGACGCTCTACAAGCAGACCCGCCTGCCCGACAAGCCACGCAACGTGCTGGGCATGGCCAACGACCTGCCGGACGCGGAGATGGAAGATCGGCTGCGCAGGAACGTGCCGGTCAATGACGAGGCGATGCGCCAGCAGGCGCTGACCCGGGCGATCGCGGTGCGCGACGCGCTGATGGCCAATGGCATCTCCAGCGACCGCGTGTTCCTGGCGGCGCCCACGCTGCACGTGGCCGGCGCCGAGCCGTGGACGCCGCGAGCCACGCTGGTCCCGGCGATGCCGTAGGCCTGCGCCGGCTCGATGCGCCGTCGCGCATTCGGTGCCAACATGTCGCGATGAACGCCGCCACCCGCTACGACCTCGTCACCCTCGTCCACCTCAGCGCGGACATCGTCTTCACGCTGGGACTGTTGGCGGCCGCGCTGGTGCTGGCCGCGCTCAGCTTCCAGCCACCGGCCACCCTCGCGCGCGCCAAGGAGCGGCGCCTCGCCGCCGCGATGCGCCGCTGGCATCGCCTGGTGACCACGCCCGCGCTGCTGATCGCCTGGGGCTGCGGCCTCTGGCTGGCATTGCAGGCGGGCTGGTTCCACAGCGGCTGGCTGCACGTCAAGCTGGTGCTGGTGCTCGCGTTGAGCGGCCTGCATGGCGGGCTGTCGGCCGCGCTGCGTCGCGCGGGCGCGCCCGTACCCGCCGTGCCTTCGCGCGCCTGGCGGGTGATGCCCGCGCTCGCGCTGGTCGTGATCGCTGCCGTGGTCTGGCTGGCCCTGATCAAGCCCTTCTGAGACGCGCACGCAACCGTTGCGAAAGGCGGCGCGAGCGGCAACTCCGGCCTGCAGAGAGCCACCCTTACCGATCCCTTCCGCCACGACGAAAGACGGCGGCCCGACCCGTGCGGGCCGGGCCCCCGTCCCCACAGGGCGGGGGGCCCAAGCAAAGCTGAGTTGCGGTGGGCCATCGGCGGCCGCGCCGGCT
>JBBQYL010000364.1:0-3599 GCA_038208735.1 Burkholderiales bacterium | reverse complement strand
GCGCGAGCCGCGCTGTCGGGCCTTGCTCATGGCCTGTTCTTTGAATTCCGGCGATCTTCTCATTCGTTGCATTTTTTCTCGTCGCTCCGTTGCGGGTCATCCGCGGGGAAATGGAGGCGACAACTATTCTGACGCAGGGGGTGTCGAACGCGATCTTGCCTAGGCCCGACGAGGCGTTCCACTGATAGCTAGTAAGGTTGGACGGAACCGCCGTGATGACTTCGTTCACTTTGTAGCCCGACGGCGTTTGGCCGTTGAACCATCAAAGGGTCTGGCTCCCGGTGACAATTGGAATCAGGGCGAGTGCGATCGTAGAGGTTCCGTAATTGCACAGGTTGCCAGGGCGCGAAATAACGATGGTGTAGTTGCCGGGCTTCGTGGAGACGGGCGCAGTGATCGTGAGTACGGTTTTCGCTGTGGTCGGTACTGGATTTGCCGAAAAAGTTGCGGTCGATCCGCCTGTCATCGGCTGACCAGACACGGAGTAAGTGACGGTATCCACGACCGGGTTTCCTTTTGGATCTGTGCACGTTGAGATCGTGTCCGCGAGTTGGTCGCCGACCAGCATCCGCAATGTCCAGGTGTCTTGTGGCGACATCCCCGCCGGCCGCTGACCGCCACCGACATGTCCGCGTCCGGTACCCAGCGCGGTATAGACCGACGTCTGGGCGGCTGCTTGTATGCAGGTGGCTCCCAGCACTCCACCGACTACCACAACCAAGGCGGATCGCCATCATCGACAGCCTCGATAATTCGAACACTCTTCATGACTTTGCTATTCGGCCAGCAGCGTTCGAAGTAGGTTGAGCGACCGATCTGGTTGTCGAAGGGGCTGGTAAAGCTGAAGTCGTCGCCGATGATTGCTTCCGCCACGTCCCGCGACTTGGTGACGTAGGCCTGCAGGCAGGAAATGGAGAGTTCAGATGTCTTCATGTTGATCTCCGTCTGGCATTGGGCGTACCGCAGGTAATTCGCTGGCCTGGCCGGGCCCGTGTAGCTGAGTCGCTGCGAACTTGGTGTAGAGCCTCAAACCGGTCACTCGCGAACGACAGCACATGGTGCCGACTTCGGCGATTCTGCAGGCGCCACGAAATGTCAGCAATGCGCCGTCCGCTTGCGCTTGCTGAACCACCGGATTCGGCATCCTGCGTCGGCACGCCCGCACGCTCCCCGCACGAGGAACGGCTGTCCGGTGCCCGCGTCGGCCCATTGAAGGCGGCGAGCACCGGAGGGCCGGGGGCGGCGCGCGAAGCGCGCTTCGTAGACTGACTCGCGGTCGTTGTCAGAGCGGAGCGCAGCGGAGGCTAGCCGAAGGCGAGACCGCCTGAGTGGGCTGGGCGGGCACCGGGCAGCCGGGCCTCGTGCCGCGACCAAGTTGGCTTGAAATCAACTCAAGGCGATCCCGCAGTCGTCGCTGACGTTCGGGGTCTGGCCCCCTTCCGCAGGTACGCGAAGACGCCAGACCCCTCGGCGCGACGCTTCCGTCAGCTCACCCCCTGAGCCACCGCCACGGCAGCATGACAAGACTTGCCGGCACAATCGCCGGAACGTCGCCCTGCCCGCATGCTCAACCTCCACTTCTCGAACCGCTTCGAGCCCCTCGCCGCCCAGCTCGTCCAAAGAATCGGACAGCAGGCGCCAGGCCGCTCGCCGTTCGAGCCCGACGAGGTCATCGTCCCGAGCGCCGCCATCACGCGCCGCCTCATCATCGAACTGGCCCGCGTGCACGGCATCTGCGCCAACGTCCACTTCTCGTACCTTGCAAGCTGGCTGTGGGGCCACACCGCGCACCTGATGCCCGACCTGCCCGAGGCGGCCCAGTTCGACGCGGGCGTGTTCGCCTGGCGCATCCTCGCCGCGTTCGACGACGACAGCTGGAGCATGAAACAGCCGCGCCTGTCGGCTTGGCTGGAACAGGCCGACGCGGTGATGCGCCATGAGCTCGCCACGCGCGTGGCCGGCCTGTTCGACCAGTACCTCACCTACCGCCCCGAGTGGCTGGAGGCCTGGTTCCGCGAAGAGACCATCGCCCTGCCCGGCGCGGACGACGGAGCAGAACTCGACCAGCAATGGCAAGCCTCTCTCTGGCGCCGCCTGGCCGCCGAGACCGCCAGCGACGGCCGCCACCCCATCCTCGCCCTGCTCGAGCAGCTCGCAGCGCGCGGCATCGGCCTCGCCGGCACCGGGACGCTCCCTGCCAGCGCCCACGTGTTCTGCCTGCCCACGATGCCCCCGGTGCACCTGCAGCTGCTGCAGCGCCTGGGCGCCCACATCGACCTGCATGTGTACGTGCTCAACCCGTCGCAGGAGTTCTGGTTCGACGTGGCCGACGTGCGGCGCCTCGCGTATCTTTCCGCCAAAGGCCAAGCGGAGCACATCGACGTCGGCAACCGACTGCTGGCCGCGTGGGGACAGCAGGCGAAGTCGGCATTGGGCCTGCTGGTGGACGCGGACTCCGAGGGCATGACCGACGACGCCCATTTCATCGACACCGGCTCGACCACCGTGCTCGCCGCGCTGCAGGACGCGGTGCTGGAGATGCGCGAACTGGAGTCCGGCTCGCTCGCCGCGCTGGCCGACGACCGCAGCGTGGAGGTGCACGTCTGCCACTCGCTCACCCGCGAGCTGGAGGTACTGCACGACCGCCTGCTGGCGCTGATGGCCGGCCCCGACGCGCCGCAGCCCGGCGACATCCTGGTGGTGACGCCCGACCTGAACGCCGCGGCCCCGCTGATCGACGCCGTGTTCGGCACGGCGCCGCGCGAGCGCCACCTGCCCTATGCCATCAGCGGACGCGCCCGCGCCCAGGTCAACGCGCCGGCGCGCGCGCTGCTGGACGCGCTGGCGCTGGTGGCCTCGCGCTTCGCGGTCAACGACGTGTTCGGCCTGCTGCAGCAGCCGGCGGTGGCGCGCCGCTTCGGCCTGGCCGAGGACGACCTCGACCAGATCCGCGAGTGGCTGGTGCAGTCCGGCATCCACTGGGCGCTCGACGCCGACCACCGGGGCGGCTTCGACGTGCCGGCGCAGGCGCGCCACAGCTTCGCCGACGGCCTCGACCGGTTGTTCCTGGGCTACGCGTTGCCGTCGCATCTTCAGACGCCGTTCCAGGATCGCCTGCCGGCGGGCTCGGCCGAGGGCTCGGGCGCGCTGACGCTGGGCACGTTCTGGCGCTTCGTCGACGCGCTGCGCTCGCTGCGCGAACGCGTGGCCACGCCGCGCGCGCCGGCCGACTGGTCCGGCGTGCTGGCCGACACGCTGCGCGACTTCGTGACGCCGCTCGACGCCGACCTGGAAGACCTGAGCGAGGTGGACGACGCCGTCGCGCGGCTGGCCGAGCAATGGCGCCGCAGCCAGCTGGCCACGCCGCTGGCGCTCGATGTGGTGCGGGCCGCGCTGGAGGCCGCGCTCGACGATCCGGCGCGCGGCGGCGTGCCCACCGGCATGATCACCTTCGCGGCGATGGACAGCCTGCGCGGCGTGCCGTTTCGCGTGCTGTGCGCCATCGGGCTGGACGACGGCGCGTTTCCCACGCAGTCGCGGCCGGCCGAGTTCGACCTGATGAACGTGGCGCCGCGCCGCGGCGATCGCCAGCGCCGCCA
>JBBQYL010000363.1:0-3611 GCA_038208735.1 Burkholderiales bacterium | reverse complement strand
AGCCAGGCGCCCAGCGCATTGGCCGTGTTGAACGCCGAGTGGTTCAGCGCCGCGGCCAGAGCCTGCGCGTCGCCGGCGGTGTCCATCAGGCGGATCTGCAGCGCGGGCGCGATGGCCACCACCGTGCCCAGCAGGAACACGTTCACGCAGATCGCGGCGGGGTACGGCGCGGTGAACGGGATGGCCGCGAGCACCAGCAGGCTCCACATCAGTACCGCGCCGATGGTGCGCATCAGCGACTTGTCGGCCAGGCGCGCGCCCACGAGGTTGCCGATGACCATGCCCAGGCCGAACAGCGCCAGCACCGGCGGCACGGCGTCCACCGACAGGCCGGTGATCTCGGTGAGCAGCGGCTTGATGTAGCTGAAGACGGCGAACATGCCGCCGAAGCCGATGGCCGCGATGCCCAGCGTGAGCCACACCTGCGGCCGCGCCAGCGCTCCGAGTTCGCGCAGCGGGCTGGCGCCGTGCGGCGCTGGTTCGTCGGGCACGCCGCGCAGGATCAGCACGCAGGCCAGCGCGGCGATGCCGCCCACCAGCACGAAGGCGGCGCGCCAGCCCCAGTGCTGGCCCAGCCAGGCGGCCAGCGGCACCCCGGCCAGCGTGGCCAGCGTGAGGCCCGACATCACCAGGCCCACCGCGCCCGCGCGCTTGTTGGGCGGCGCCAGCGACGCGGCCATCAGCGCGGCCACGCCGAAGTAGGTGCCGTGCGGCAGCCCCGTCATCAGGCGCAGCAGGTTCATCGTGAGGTAGCCGGGTGCGAGGGCGCTGGCGAAGTTGCCGGCCGCGAACAGCGCCATCAGGGCGAGCAGCAACGTGCGCCGCGGCCAGTTGGCTCCCAGCACCGCCAGCACCGGCGCGCCCACCACCACGCCCAGCGCGTAGGCGGTGATCACGTGGCCGGCCTCGGGGATGGTCACCTGCAGGTCTTTCGCCACCTCGGGCAGCAGGCCCATGATGACGAACTCGCCCGTGCCGATGGCGAAGGTGCCGACGCCCAGCGCCCATACCGCCGGCCAGAAATGGCGCTCGCGTGCGGCGGCGTCCGGCGTGGGCGGCGCGGCGGAGGCGAGGGCGGGCAAGACAGAATTCATGGGCGGCGGCTCGCGAACGGAAGCGGTTCCACTCATTGTGCTGCGTCGCAGCAATCCTTGCTGGCGACGGGCCTCTTGTCGTGCAATTGGGGGTTCAGCATGCGAACCACGGTGCGGCATGGCGCTTGCTGGCGGCAGGGATTCGCACCCTGGAGCTTCCCGATGACCGACGACACTCGCTGCAACCTGGGCACCGCCCCCGGCCCCGACGCCCGCAAGGAGGGCCAGCGCGTGCCCGACGTCACGTTCCGGCTGCGCGACGGCGCGCGCTGGGCCGAACGCAGCAGCGACGAGATCTTCAAGGGCCGCACCGTGATCGTCTTCTCGTTGCCGGGCGCGTTCACGCCCACCTGCTCGTCCATGCACCTGCCACGCTACGAGGAACTGGCGCCGACGTTCCATAGGCTGGGCGTCGACGAGATCGTCTGCGTTTCGGTCAACGATCCGTTCGTGATGCAGGAGTGGGGGCGCAACGAGTCGGCCGACAAGGTTCAGTTGCTGCCCGACGGCAACGCGGCGTTCACGCGCGGCATGGGCATGCTGGTGGACAAGCGCGACCTGAACTTCGGCGCCCGCTCGTGGCGCTACTCGATGCTGGTGCGCGACGGCGTCATCGAGAAGCTGTTCGTGGAGCCCGACAAGCCGGGCGATCCGTTCGAGGTGTCCGACGCCGACACGATGCTGAAGTACCTGGATCCGAAGGCCGGCAAGCCCGACGAGGTGGCGATGCTCAGCCGCGAGGGCTGCGAGTTCTGCGCGCGGGCCAAGGCGGCGCTGGACGAGGCCGGCGTCGCGTTCACGGAGATCGCGCTGCCGCCGCTCCAGCGCGCCCGAGCGTTGCGGGCGATCACGGGCGCGCAGACCACGCCCCAGGTGTTCGTGAACGGCAAGCTGATCGGCGACTCGGAGGCCACCTTGAAATGGCTGGCTGAGCGCTCAGTGGCGTAGCCAGTCACGCAGTTGTTCGAAGACGGCAGGCTCGGACAGCAACTTCATGTGGTCGACCTGCTCGAATACGCGCTGGTGTCCTGGCACGAACTTCAAGGTGCGCTTGGCGAGCCGGTGCTTGCCCAGCGCGCTGGCCACCGGCACCAGGCCGTCGCCCAGCAGCTTGTCCTTGAGGTCGCCTTCTGCCTGCGCGAGGGTGCCGGCGATCGCGTAGTGGCGCGGGCCGGCGGCCAGCGGAATCGCCTGGCGCCGATCGGTGGCGCCCTCGAACCGGTCGCCGCCTTTCCAGTCCTCGTCGACCAGGTTGCCATGGCGCAGGTCGGTGATGCCCGCGCTGCGCAGCCTGGCCAGGCGCGCGAACGGCGCGGCGTAGGGCGTGGCGCTGAGCAGCGTGTCGATGTCCTGGCCGGCGCGTTCCAGCGGGGCGCCGTGGTGCGGCGTGCCGAGGAAGGCGAGGTCATCGAGCCGATGCGGCCAGTGGTGGCCGGCGGCGCGTCCGTAGTGCAGCGCGCTGCGGGCGAGCAGCCCGCCCATGCTGTGCGCCACGATCGCGAAGCGTTCCACCGGATGCGGCCACTGCGCCAGCAATTGCTCCAGCTGGTTGGCCAGCGCGCGGCCGTTGGTGGACACGTGCAGGCCGCTGTTGTAGTGCAGCCAGACCGGCGTGAAGCCCAGCTCCTGCGCCAGGGCGGCGCCGTGGTCGTGGCCGTTCGAACGGCGCCATTGCAGGTCGTTCATGCACAGGCCGTGGATCAGCACCAGCGGACGCCCCGTGGCCTCGGGCAGCGCGGCCGCGAGCGCCTCGCGCAGAATCGGCAACGCGCGTCCGCCATGGCGAAACGCCAGGCGGATGGCCAGCGGATTGGCGGTGCGCGCCAGGTGGTCGCCCAGCACGCCGTTGAGCGCGGCCAGCAGCGCCTCGCGCTCGGGGGACGGGAGGGCGGACGGGTCGAGGTCGGTGCCGGCGCCAGCACGCTGCGCGAGCATCGGCGACAGTGCGCCCAGCAGGGCGTCGACGCTGCCGCCCACGGCGCGCGTGACGCCGCGCACGGTCTTGTAGACCAGCCCCGTGACGCCCCGCGTGCGGCCGTCGGCCGGCCCCGGCAGCCCGGGCACGCTGGCGATGCGCGCGTGCACCGCCTCGATGAGATCGGTGAGGCCCGTGGTGGCCTCGGTGGCCAGCTTCGCGGCCCCGCGCAGCGCGCGCGCGTGCGAGGCGGCCTCGGCGGCCGTGGGGCCGTCGTCGGATTCGGGAGGTTCGGGCGGGCGCGGCGGCATGGGGCGGTCGAGGTCGGATCGGCCGCCAGTGTAGGTCGTGAGGGTGGTGGGGGCTGACGGCGAAGGTGCTGGTTCGATGCTTTGCCTGGTGTTCTTGCTGTTCCTGGTGACTTCGCTTCTAAAGTGAGGGTTGAACGCTTCGCCCGGGTTGGGTGCCCGCGCTGCGGAGCGACTGGCATGCACTTGGCTCGACTCCGCACGTGCGCCTTGAATCCGGCCTGGACGGCCGGATTCCGAGGGCGTTCGCTGAAATTCGTCCGCGCGGCGTTGGCGGGTCGCGTTCGGCGGCTT
>JBBQYL010000362.1:0-3665 GCA_038208735.1 Burkholderiales bacterium | reverse complement strand
TGGGCCGCATCCACGATACTCTCAAGCAGTGGAAGCTGAGCACTATGGATCTGGAGAGCCGCCGTCGCTGGGAGTAGTACACGCGTGCCAAGGAGGTGATGCTGGAGCGCACCCATAGCGCGGAGTCGCCGTGGTGGGTGGTACAGGCCGTCGACAAGAAGCTGGCGCGCCTGAACTGCATCCGCCACCTGCTGGGCCAGTTCGACTACGCCGAGGTGCAGCACCCCGCCGTGCACCTGCCCGAGCGCCTGCGTCACGAGCACTACTCGCGCCAGGCGGTACCCGACGGGATGATGGTGCCGGATCACTACGGGCCATAGTCTTTCGAGAGCCCTGACGGACCGTACGGGCACGCGGGTCGCCCCTATCATCGTCCGACAACTTCTCCCGTAAAGACCCCCATGCTCTTCGATCCGATCACGATCCGTACCCTTTCGCTGTCCAATCGCACGGTGATGTCGCCCATGACGCGAAGCCGCGCCGTGGAGGCCAACACGCCGAACGCGCTGATGGCCGAGTACTACGCCCAGCGCGCGGGTGCCGGCCTGATCGTGACCGAGGGCACGTCGCCGTCGCCCAATGGCCTGGGCTATCCGCGCATTCCGGGGCTGTTCAACGCCCAGCATGTGGCCGGCTGGAAGCTGGTGACGGACGCGGTCCACGCCAAGGGCGGCAAGATCGTGGTCCAGCTGATGCACACGGGGCGCGTCACGCACACCGATAACCTGCCGGCCGGCGCCGAAGTGGTCGGCCCGGCCGCGGGCGTGTGCCCCGGCGAGATGTACACCGACAAGTCCGGCGGCCAGCAGCCCTACTCGGTGCCGCGCGCCATGGCCGAGGCCGACATCGCGAAGGCCGTCGCCGAATTCGCGCAATCGGCCAAGCTGGCGATCGAGGCCGGCTTCGACGGCATCGAGCTGCACGCCGCCAACGGCTACCTGATCGAGCAGTTCATCAACGGCAACGTCAACACCCGCACCGACGGCTACGGCGAGACGGCCGAAGGCCGCAACCGCTTCGCGCTGGAGGTGGCCCGCGCCACCACGGCCGCCATCGGCGCCGACAAGGTGGGCATCCGCCTGTCGCCCTACGGCGTGTTCAACGGCACCGGCTCGTTCGAGGGCGTCGACGCGCAGTACAAGGCGCTGGTGGAAGCCCTGTCGGGCCTGGGCCTGCTGTACGTGCATGTGCTCGACCACTCGGCGATGGGCGCCCCGGCCGTGCCGGCCGAGATCAAGGCCGCGCTGCGCCAGGCCTTCGACGGCCCGTTCATCGCCGCCGGCGGGTTCAACCACGGCAGCGCGGAGAAGGTGCTGGCCGACAAGCAGGCCGACCTGGTCGCCTTCGGACGGCCGTTCCTGGCCAACCCGGACCTCGTCGAGCGCATGAAGGCGGATGCGCCGATGAATGCGCCGGACATGGACACGCTCTATACGCCGGGCGCCAAGGGCTACACGGACTACCCGACGCTGGGCTGATGACTTGTCATCCTGCGCGAAGTCGCAGGATGACCGGCCGTGTCAAGTTCAGCGGCTGATCAGTCGCGGCGGCGGAACGCCAGCCAGCCGGCCAGTGCGGTAAAGCCCACCACCAGCACGGCGATCCACAGGAAGCCGTTCGGGTTCTGCGACAGCGGGATGCCGCCCACGTTCATGCCCAGCAAGCCAGCGACGATGTTGATGGGCAGCGCCAACACCGTGACGACCGTCAAAGTGAACACGCTGGAGTTGGTGTGCTCGCCGACCTGCGCGGCGATCTCGTCCTGCAGCAGCTTGATGCGCTCCTGCAGCGCGGCCAGGTCGCGCAGCACCAGCGAGAACTCCTCGGTGGCCTGGCGCAGCGCGTCCAGGTCGACATCGTCCGTCCACGGTGGCGGCTGGCGCAGCAGGCGAAACAGCGCGCCGGGTTCGGGCGCCAGCAGGCGCTGCAGGCGCACCAGTACGCGCCGCAGCTTGCCCAGGTCCTCGCGCTTGTCGCCCAGGCGCCCCACCAGCAGCTTGTCCTCCACGTCGTCCACCTGCAGCGTGGCCTGGCGCTCGATGCGCACCAGCACGTCGCCCTGGTCGCGCAGCAGCCGGTCGAGGAACAGCAGCGACGAGCGGAACGTGATGCCCTGGCGCACCGCGTGGCGCAGCCGGTCGATGGAGCGCAGCGGATGCACGCGCGCGGTGATGGCCATGCGCGGGCCCACGTTGACCCACAGCGTCTCGATCTGCGACGGATCGAACGAGAACTCGAACGACACGTCGTTGACCACGGCCACCAGCGTGTCGCGTGCGTCCTCGATGCGCGTGGAGCGCGAGCCCTCGTGCAGGGCCTCGAAGAACTCGGGCGCGACGGCCAGGTTCTGCGCGATCCAGGGCTCGGCGCCGGCGTCGGTGAGGTTGAAGTGCAGCCAGAGGAAGTCGCCGGCGGGGGTCGGCTCGTCGGCCAGCCAGGCGAGCGCGCCTGCCAGGCCGATGGCCGCGCCCGCGGCGCCACCGGCGAACAGGTAGCCGCAGATCAAGCCATTGGGATCGGAGCCGTAGCGGATGTCCATGAATGCGGTAAGTGCCTTGCGTCGGGAGTCGCCGCGCGTGCCGGAACGCCCGGCAAACCTGTCATGTTCGCTCATCGGTGTGACCTCCCCGTGACGAACCGGCCGATGGCGGTTCGTGCCGTTACAGGTGCATGGCAAGATCGGCGGCATCGGCGCCTCGGCGCCTGCACCGGAAATCCTTGCGCATGAATGTTCTCCTCAGGGCGACGAGCGCCCTCCTCGCGACGGCGTGGTCGCTGTGCGCCGTCGCCGCCGACGCGCCCGCCGCCTCCGCGCCCGCGTTTGCCGCCTCCGCTCCGGCCAGGTGCGCCGCCCCCGGCGCCGACCGCGCCGCCAACCAGGCCTGCGCCGTGGCCCTCGCCCGGCATGCCGAAGCCGAGCGCGTGGCCGGCCGCAACGACGCCGCGCTGGCCGCGTTCTCGCGTGCCGACGAGTTCACTCCGGACGACCTGCGCTTCCTGATGGCGCGCGCGTCGTTGTCGCTGAAGCTCGCCAACCAGATGACGCCCGCCGGGCTCGACACGGCCGCCAGGGCCGCGCCCGACGACCTGGGCCTGGCGATGCTCCATGCCGAGTTGTCGCTGGCCAAGAAGGACTACGCCACCAGCCTGGCCGACATCGACCGAGTGCTCGCGAAGCGACCGCAGACCGGGATGGCCTGGGAGATGCGCGCCACCGTCGACGCCGCGCGTCCCGACTTCGCCGCCGCGCGCGCCGACGTGTCGCGGGCGCTGCAACTCGACCCGAAGTCGGCCACCTCGCTGCGCCTGAGCGGCATCGTGCGCAACAACGCGGGCGACTACGCCGGCGCGCTGGCCGACTACCAGGCGGCGCACGCCATCGTGCCGCGGCCGGACGACCCGTTCGTGATCGGCTCGACGCAGTTCCTGCAGCATCGGTTCGCCGATTCGGCCGCCACGCTGGCGCGGCGCGCGCCGCCGGCGCCCGAAGGCACTTATTGGACCGTGTGGCGCTACCTGGCGCTGGCTCGCCTGACGGGCGTCGAGCGCGCCAGCGGCGCCCTCGGGCCCGGCGCGGCGCCCGGCCAGGCGGTGGCGTGGCCGGTGCCGGTGATCGACTACCTGCACGGCACGCTGGACTCGAAGGCGTTGCTCGATTTCGCCCA
>JBBQYL010000361.1:0-3691 GCA_038208735.1 Burkholderiales bacterium | reverse complement strand
ATGTCGAAGTGATCGTCGTCCACCCATTGCGCCCCGAGCGCGTCCTCCACCACCTTCTGGCGGAAGCGGTGGTACTTGAGCAGCGTCGTCTCCACGCGCTCGCGCAGGTCGGCCATGGCCAGCTGGGGCTCGATGAGCCGGACCCCGACGATCATCATCAGGTTGGCCTCGGTATCCATGCGCAGCCAGGCGGTATCCACCCGCGACATGCGTTCGACGTGTGCGCTCAAGCGGTCTCCGTTACGTTATGGAGTGACTTCCCGGCACTCTCTTGATCCGGACAGCGAGGTTGGTGTTTAACATCCGCCCCGTCAAGCCTGACTTTCACCCACAGCGGAACACGAGCCATGAGCACTTTGAACGAACAATTCGAGCAAGCGGTCGCCGACAGCAAGAACCTGCCCGAACGCCCCGACAACGCCACGCTGCTGAAGCTCTACGCGCTGTACAAGCAAGGCAGCACGGGCGACGCCGATGGCAAGCGCCCGGGGTTCGCCGACATGGTGGGCCGCGCGAAGTGGGACGCCTGGAACGAGCTCAAGGACCAGTCGCAGGACGAGGCGCGGCAGGCCTACATCGACCTCATCGAAGACCTGAACTAATCACTTCTTCTTCGCGGCGGCCTTGGGGGCCTTGGGGGCCTTCGCGGCCTTCGCGGTCTCCTTCGCCAGGGCCTCGTCGAGCTGCCTGCTCGCCTCGGCCTCGATCCTGGCGAGAAACGGCTTCAGCAGGAAGCCCAGCCTGGCCTCGATGTCGAAGTGCGTGGCCGCCACGATCATGCGGCCGTCGACGCCCGAGCGCTTGAACTCGAGGACGTCCTCGTCGTCGCCCTCGATGATCGTGCATTCCATGTCGAGCTTCGCCTCCATGTCCTCGGCCCATTTGAGCGCCACCTTGCGTGCGCGGGCCAGGCCGAGCGCGTGGTCGCGGTGCAGGTTCAGGTCGGCCATGCTGTCTCCTCTTTTTTCGTGGGATCGCGGTACTTTGCCATCGCGGCGTCGCGCTCCGGCCTGGGCAGCGCGGCCAGGCGCCTGACCTCCGCGTAGAAGCGGTCGAAGTCGCTGCCCTCGGCGGCGAACAGCCGCTCGAACGCGCCCACCTGGTCGTCGTAGGCCGCCTGAGCGCCGAGCGCCGCGTTGTTGACGGTGGCGAACCAGTGGTCGTAGCCCTTGTAGCCGCCCCACTTGTCGCGCTTCATCGTCTCGTAGTCGGCTCGCATGCCGGCGTACAGCTCGGCCTTCTGCTCGCGTTTCACGTCGTCGGGCCAGGCGCTGCGATACATCACGTCGAGCTTCGCCCGCCAGGCGCGCACGAGCACGTGGAAGTCCTGCCGGCGCGACTCGGTCAGCGCCTGCTTGTCTCGCACCTCGGCGCTGGCGTTGGCCTCCAGCCAGCGCTGGCTGCCGATGCGCTCCACCGCGGTGGCGAACGACTCGTTGAACGTGGTGTCGCCGGGCGCGTAGGCCACCTGGTGCGCCAGCTCGTGGAAGATCAGGCGCGACAGCTCGCCCTCGGGCCACTGCACGAAGGTGTTGAGCAGCGGATCGCCGCCGATCCAGTTCATCCAGCCCAGGGTCGAATAGGCGGGCACCTCGTAGACGTCCACCTCGAGTCCCGCCGCCTTCAGCGGCTCGGTCGCGGCATCGGCCCCGGCCAGGTCGTAGTAGCCCCGATAGCCTACGCAGCCCACGATGGGAAAGCACCAGGTGGCGAGCTGGAGCGACAGCTCCGGCGCCGCCACCACGTTCCACACCGCGGCGCTGCGCTTGAGGTCGGCGTACGAGCGGTAGCTGCCGTTGTCGGGCTCGTGCAGCTCGGTCACCGCGAACTGGCGCATGCGCTGCGTGAGCTCCAGACGCTTGCGCAGCGCCTCGGGGGTGGCCGGGTCGGCGATCGCGTCCTTCACCGGCCGCGCCGCGGCCAACAGGCGGAGGTGTCCGCTGGCCGACTGGCCCAGGTAGCCGATGGACGAGCAGCCCGACGTGACGCACAGCGTGGCGAGCAGCACCGCCGCCAGCCCGCCCAGGCTCAGCGCGCTGGCCAGGCCCCAACGCGCGGCGCGACGCCTCGGCCAGAAGTTCATCAGGTAGCCTCCCGCATGCGGCCTGCGGTGCGAGCGCCTGCAGGCCTCCGGACGGCGCTCATGCCGCGCGCTCGACCTCGACCAGGCAGTCGTAGAACGACGGCGCGCGGCCCATGTCGGTGAGGCGCTGGTGCGTGAGCTCGTTGACGTTGGTGCCGTCCAGGCCGTACTTGCGCCACCACACGCCCAGCCCGTGCACGACCCCGGCGCGGGCGCGCGGGCTCACGCGGGCGACGCAGCGGTAGTCGCCGCGGTCGTTGAACACGCGCACCTCGTCGCCATCGGCGATGCCGCGCGACGCGGCGTCGGAAGGCTCGATCTCCAGCACCGGCTCCTGCTCGATGGCGCGCAGGCTCTTCACGTTGACGAAGGTGGAGTTGAGGAAGTTGCGCGCCGGCGGCGAGATCATGGCCAGCGGGAAGCGGCGCGCCAGCTCGGGCGCGCTGCGCACGCTTTCGTAGGGTGGCAGGTAGTCGGGCAGGCCGATGCCCGGCACGTCGCACTGCACGCGGCCGCTGGGCGTGGGAAAGCCCCCCTCGGCGAACGGGGCCTCGGGCAGCGGCAGCTGGAACCAGCCCACCGAACGCAGCTTGTCGAACGGAACAGGGGCGGCCACGGCCTGGCGTGCGAGCGCCAGGTCGTCGTCGCCGAAGCACGGCTCGTCGAAGCCCATGCGCTGCGCCAGCGCGCGGAAGATGGCCGCGTTGGAGCGCGACTCGCCGCGCGGCGTGAGCGCGGGCTCGTTGATCACCAGCGTCGTGTGGCCATAGCTGGCGTGCACGTCCCAGTGCTCGAGCTGCGTGGTGGCGGGCAGCACGTAGTCGGCGTGGTCGGCGGTGTCGGTGAGGAAGTGCTCCAGCACGACGGTGAACAGGTCGTCGCGGCAGAAGCCCGCGACCACGCGGCGCGAATCGGGCGCCACGGCCACCGGATTGCTGTTGTAGACCACCAGCGCCTCGATCCTCGGCCCGAAAGTACGCCCATCGGGCAGTGTCTCGCCCGCCTGGCGCAGCAGGTCGTCGCCGATGGTGCTCATGTTGACGGTGCGCGGCGTGCGGCCGGCCAGCAGCTCGGGGTGACCCAGCGTCTGGTTGCGGAACGGCGCGAACCAGCCGCCTGACGACAGCAGCATGCCGCCCGCGCGATGGCGCCAGGCGCCCGTGAGGCAGGGCAGGAGCGCGATCAGCCGCGTGGCGTTGCCGCCGCCGCGCACGCGCTGCATGCCGTAGTTCAGGCGGATGGCGGCCGGCCGCGTGGTGCCGTACAGGCGCGCGAACTCGCGGATCTGCGCGGGCGCGAGGCCGCATTCCGGCGCGGCGCGATCGGGCGTCCACGCGAGCGCGCGCTCGCGCAGTCCGGCCCAGCCGTCGACGTGGCGCGAGAGGTAGTCGGCGTCCAGCCAGTCGTTGACGATCAGCTCGTGCATGACCGCGAGCGCCAGCGCGCCGTCGCTGCCGGGCGTGAGCGCGAGGTGGTGGTGGCACTTCTCGGCCGTCTCGGTGCGGCGCGGGTCGATGCACACCAGCGTGGCGCCGGCGCGCTTCGCGGCGAGCGCCAGCGGCCAGAAGTGCAGGTTGGAGGCGATGGAGTTGCTGCCCCAGATGACGA
>JBBQYL010000360.1:0-3731 GCA_038208735.1 Burkholderiales bacterium | reverse complement strand
GCCTGCCCCGGTGCCGGCGACGCCGGGCGCCCGTCCGGGCGAAGCCCGCGACGGCAACCGCGATGGCCGCGGTCGTGACGACAAGCGTCGCGGCGGCCGCAACGGCGAACGCGGCGGCGAACGCGGTGCCCGTGGCGCCGAAGGCCGCGGCGGCGAGCGCGCCGATCGTGGCGAGCGCAAGACCGGCGAAAGCCGCCCGCCGCGCGACGAGTCGCGTCGCAACGAGCGCGGCGGCGAACGCGCCACCGAACGCACCAGCGAGCGGGGTGCCGAGCGCACCGGCGAACGCGGTGCCGAACGTGCCCGCGAGACCGTGCTCGAGAACGCCGAGGCGCGTCCGGAAGGCCGCGGCGCTCGACGAGGCGAACCCCGTGTCGACGGCGCGCCGCGCGAGCCGCGCGAAGCTGGCCGCGAAGGCGGTCGCCGTGAACGCGGCGAGCGGGGCCCGCGCGAGGAGCGTCCGGCCCAGGTCGACGGCGCCGAAGGCATGACGGCCGAGGTTGCACCGCCGCGCGAGCGGGGTGACCGCGGCGACCGTGCCGAGCGCGGCGGTCGCCGCCCGGCCCCCGCTTCGGTGGCCGAGGCCTCCGAGGCCCCCACCGGCTACGGTGAACTGGGCGAGCAAGGCGAACTGAGCGACACCCCGCCCGGCGCCGAGATGATCGCCGGCGGCGTGTCCGGCGACGGCACTCCGGCGGCCGATGGCGAGCGCGACGGTCGTCGCCGTCGCCGTCGTCGTGGCGGCCGTGGCCGTGAAGACGGTTTGGTCGAAGGTGAAAACGGTGAGATCGGCGTCGAAGGCACCGGCTCTGCCGGCGCGGAAGGGGGCAGCGAGAGCGACGCGCCCGCCGCAGGCATCACGACGTCCGAAGGCATTGCGAGGTCCGAAGGCAGCGTGGCATCCGAAGGCGCCGTGGCGTCCGGAGGCGACGCGCCGGCCGATGGCGAAGGCGACGGGGGCAACCGCCGCCGTGGCCGCGGACGCGACCGCAATCGTGGCCCGCGCCGTGAAGACGGCCAGGGCGACACCAGTGGCGAAACCGCCACCGACGGCCTGCCCGGCAACGCCGCGCTGACCGAGCCGGCCGGCGCCGCCGAGCCCGCACTCGCTCCGGTGCTGGTAGATGCGCCCGCGTCGCACGTCGAGGCCGTCGCGGCCCCGGTGGAGGCGTTTGCGCAAGCCGACGAGGCGCCGGCCCGCGTGGCCGTGCCGTTCGAGTCGCGCGCCTTCACGGCACCCACTCCGCCGCCCGCGCCCGTGGTGGCCGCGCCGATGCCGCCCGCGGCCCCGGTCGCGCCCGTCGTGCCGGTCGTGCCGAAGTTCGACCTGCCCATCTCCGACCTGAACTCGCTCGCGGGTTCGGCCGGACTGGAGTGGGTGCACTCCAACGCCGACAGCGTGCGCGCCGCCCAGGAGGCGATCGCCAACACGCCCAAGGCCGCGCACGTGCCGCGCGAGCGCCCGCCGGTGGCCCTGGTCGACGAAGGCCCGCTGGTGCTGGTGGAGACCCGCAAGGATCTCAGCCAGATCAAGCTGCCGTTCGACTCGCAGGCTTCCTGATTGCCGCGGCGCAGGCCATGACGAACCCGAGCTCCCTGCCCACCCGCCATGCCGTGTCCCCCACGTTGCGGGGGGTAGCCGCGGCCGGGCTCGTCGCGGCCCTCGCGCTGGCGCTCCAGGCCTGCAAGGACGGCGTCGCCGCCCCGCTGACGCCGGCCGGCGCGGCGCTGGTGGCGTCGGCGCCGTCGGTCTCGTCGGCGCACGTTCCGCCGCCGCCGGCCATCGCCTCCGGCACCGCGCCGTCGGGCGACTTGGCGCCGGTGCACGCGAAGCTGGAGACGACGCTGTCCAACGCGTCGGCCTGCACCGTCGATACCGAATGCCATTCGGTGGCCGTCGGCGCGAAGGCCTGCGGCGGCCCCACGGGCTATCGCGCGTATTCGAGCAAGACGGTGTCCAGCGCCAGCGTCGACGCGCTGGCCCAGCAGGAGCGCGACCTGGCGGCCCAGGCGGCGCGCGCGTCGCACGAGGTGTCCACGTGCTACATGCTGGCCGACCCCGGCGCGCATTGCGAGAAGAGCAAGTGCGCCACCGGCCCGGCCGGGCCCTGAACGCCAAGCCGCTCCAACAAGCCGCGCGCCCTCCCGGGCCCGCGGCTTTTTTCTTGGCGGACGGGCACCAAAGGGCCTGGCCCCGGTCGGGGCCAGGCCCTTTCACAGGCCGTCGAGCGCGCGCAGGTAGGGCCGGGGCGCGTATCAGGTCTTCCCATGCCATCGGCTCGGTCTGAAGCCGCAGGTCCAGGCGGCGGCGCTCCGACAATCGACCGCGAATCGTGACCGGCAACAGCCGCGCGGGCGATCGCGGGCGTAGATGCGATCGCCGCATCGGGCGTGGGCGAAAGGGTCGGCGCACTGCTCGACAACGACATGACCGGTCGTGAAGCCTCAACGAGGCATGAAGGAGGCGAGGTTCCTGAAAAACTCGGGCGTGCTCGATTCTCCTGAGCGCCATTGGCTGCGCTGCTGTTCATCACGAAAATCCATCAACTAGGGGTGTCATTGAGGCGGACACGCCTTCCAATGCTTTAGGTCAACGCAGTTACAGAGGCGTCTCGGGGCACGGTCTAGGATATATTTATGGATCAGGCGGACAAGTGCTTGAAGAAAGCGGCTCGCAGTTGACCGACTATGTCTGGCTCGGAGCAGAACTGCTTGGCATTGCTCGAGGTGGACAATTTTATGCAAGCCACAGCGATCGGCTTGGACGCCCAGAGGTGTTGGCAGACAATACGGGCTCGCTGGTTTGGCGAGCCAACAATAACGCTTACGACCGCTCCCTGCAAATTGATCTTATCGGAGGCCTCGACGTATCGTTTCCGGGTCAATTGGCTGATGCAGAAAGCGGTCTGAACTACAACTCGAACCGCTATTTCGATGGGGCTACTGGGCGCTATTTGCAGCCCGACCCAATTGGTTTGAGAGGGGGTACCAATCCCTACGTGTATGCAGGTGGCAATCCAATTTCCATAACCGATCCGACCGGTTTGGCAACGTTCATCATCACGACTTATGACTGGGGCATAGGGAGCCATTCGGCCATGTTCATCTCGCGCACTGGCAAGGATAACTTTCTGTGCGATCCCGCGGGTGGCTACGACCCTGATCACACGCGCGGAGAGGACGGCATCTTCACAGACAAGAACGCTGATCTTGCAAAATACGTGTTGGCTCAAAAGTCAACAGGAAGCATTGTCGAGGTCACCAAGCTAGACACAACCGAAGAGCAAGAAGAGGCGACAAAAGCAAACGCGGACAGGATTGCGGATCCACGAGGTCTCAGTTGCGCCGCTTCGGTCTCGGAATCGCTCGCGGGAACCTGCGGCATCAGCCAGACACGTTTCCCCGGTTCTCTCGCGCGTCAAGCCAAGAATTCGTCATGCGAGCCCAAATAGGGAGACAGCCGTGCCCCGCGACGTACGAAGTCATGCCATTCTTGTCTTGACTGTTTGCTGCCTGAATCTTTGTACTTGGCCGCTCATCGCCTCATTCCTGAAAAACGCGGAATGGCGGGCGCCGTACTTAGCCTCGGTTTGCGTCCTATCGGTACTGTTCATCCTTGCGCTTGAGCATTGGACAAAGCTCTCCCTTGCTGGCCTCTCGATTTGTACCGCCCTTGGGGGAGAGGTGTGCGGCATCGTCGCGCTCCAGTTTGCAAAAATCTTCGACCGAAT
>JBBQYL010000359.1:0-3759 GCA_038208735.1 Burkholderiales bacterium | reverse complement strand
GCCATCGATGAACGTGGCCGTTTGCCGGCTTCGACGCGATTGGCGACCGGCTTGCCACCTTCGCGTGGGATGAACGAAAAGTCGGTGAGCTGGTTGTTCAAGACGAAGCCCTCGACCATCAGATGCGACCCGAAAGCGTGCTCCACCGTCGTCGTCATCGACACCGCGCCGCCGAGGTCATCGACGGCGACAACCTGCGATGTGGAAGTGCGCATCGGCGAACGGTCCGGTGCGAGCGACAGCGTCGCGCCGCGCGGGACACCCGGCTGGGCCTTTCCGAGGCTCCGTTCACTGATCAGTTGAGCGCGCTGGGCGATGTAGTCGCGAGCGGTGAGACCCGCGACGTCGACCGGAACGAAGTCCGGGTCGGCGACATACAAGCCCCGGTCGGCATAAGCGAGGCGGTCGGACTCCGAAATCAGGTGGACGGCCTCCGGTCGCGGCTCGGCGCCAGCCAACGTGGGAGCGGGTATCGGTGGGAGCTTCGCCAGCGACCAACGCGAATCGCGTACTTCTAGCGCTTGGAGCGTTCCCAGGATCTGGGCGATAGCAATGCCGCCGGCCGATGGCGGAGGTACGCCGCACACACGCCAGCGCTCATAGGCGGCGCACACGGGCGTTCGTTCTTTGGCTTCGTAACCTCGCAGGTCGGAGAGCGCCAGGCTTCCCGGGTTGGTGCTGGCTTGCACCTGCGACACGATCGCCTCGGCAAGTGAACCGGTATAGAGAGCCCCGGCGCCCTCTCGAGCGATACGACGAAGCACAGCAGCCAGCGCAGGATTCTTGAGCACCGTGCCGACCGCTTTGGGCCGGCCGTCGGCTTCCAGGAAATACGCTGCCATGGCCGGCGACGCGGCGAGGAACTCGTCCGCAACGAGCTGAGCATGCAGCCGGGTCGAAATCCGAAACCCTTCCTCACAGAGCCGAATGGCCGGCCCGAAGAGTTGCGACCAGGGGAGCCGGCCGTATGCTTTGTGCGCCACTTCCAGTGCACGCAAAACCCCAGGCGTGCCGACCGATCGGCCGCCGATGCGCGCCTTGTTGAACGTCATCGCCTTCCCGTCGGCGCCGATGAAGAGCGACTCGGTCGCTCCGGCCGGCGCGGTCTCGCGCCCGTCATATGACGTTACCCGCTCGCCGTCCCAGACCATGAGGAAGGCGCCGCCGCCGATTCCCGAGGCCTGGGGTTCGACGAGCGAAAGCACGGCTTGCATGGCGATGGCCGCATCGACCGCCGAGCCGCCCTGGCGCAGGATGGTACGGCCCGCTTCGGCTGCCCGCGCATCTTCGGCGGCGGCCATATGCCGGTTAGCGCGGACTGAAATGAGGTTCGCACGGTAGCCCGAAGTGACCTCTGGCGCTGGCGCCGCGAGAGGGTTGGATCTTGGGGGAGCAACGAGCTGCTGCGGCGCGGAACAGGCTCCGAGGAACGCGGTAGCAACCGCGAAAAGAAGCCGAAGGTTCATTGAAACGCGTAAGGGTGAGCCGACTGACTGAGCGGCGATGTTGTCAGCCCGCCAATTCCGGAACCACGAAGTAGTAGGCATTGAGCATGTACAGGCCCATGAGCACGAGCGCGACGCCACCCACGATAATCGAACGCACGTTGGTAGCGCGACAGCGGCCGCAGTTTCTCGAGCCACCCCATGGCCCCCGCGCCCATTGCAATCGGCACTGCACGACCGAGCGCGAAGGCCAGCAGCAGCAACGCACCCCAGACCGGCGAGCCGATGCCAGCCACCACGCCGAGCAGGACGATCAGCGCCGGAGTGCAGACCGGGCAGATCGCGATGGCGAATGGAACGCCGAGCGCGAAGGCTCCCCATGAGCCCGTGGCACGCCTGACGCGAAAGGACAGGTCCTTGAACGGCATGCGGATCCAGGCCGGCCACAGCAGCCCCATCAGAATCAGCCACGGGCCGAGCACCAGGCCCCAGTAGCGCCCGAGCAAGGCCTCCACGCCTTCACTGCCGAAGCCTGCAGCTGCACCGAGCACCACATGCGTCAGAACCATGCCACCGATGAACATGCCGCCGAACACGAGCGCTTGGCGAGGCTCCCGTGCCTTCGTCACGTAGGCCAGCGAGACAGGAATCGCTGCCAATGCGACCGGGTTGAAGCTGAATAAGAAGCCGGTCAGGAAGCTGGCCACCAGAGCCGCTGCACCGGCATGCTGAACCGCTTGGCGCAAGCCGTCGGCGTCCACGTCAGCCTTCGGCTTTGCGGCGCTCGCGCATCGCCGTGCCCAGAGCGGCGGACGTGGGCAGCGACAAGAACACCAGCTCGCTGTCGATGGCCGCCGTGGGCGGCTTGAGCACGCCTAGTTCCACGGCGTAGTCGAGTGCTTGCAGGATGTCGATTTCTTTCCATTCGACGGCCGGGTCGACTTGTCGGGCCGCCGCTCGCAGACTGTCAAGCTCGCGAAGGCACTTGGCGCAGCCGGTGGCGTGCAAGATCTCAACTTTCATCGAGCGGTCTCTTCGCTGAGCCGGACAGAGAGGCAAGGATCGAGCAGTTCGCGGCGGGCCTCGCGTCATTGCCGCAGTCGGCGATGAGCTGGTCGAGCGCTCTGGACATGGATTTCATCGCCTTGATGCGCGATTCCAGCTCGAGCTTCTTCTCAATCACTTTGCTGCGCACGTCGTTGCAGCACGACGATGTTTCGTCGCGCAGTTGCAGCAAGGCCTGGATCTCCGCCAGCGTGAAGCCGCAGTGCTGCGACTGCTTGATGAAGCGCAGCCGCTGCACGGCCTCCGCGCCGTACAGGCGATAACCACTCTCGGTCTTTGCCGGCACATGCATCAGACCCTCGCGCTCGTAGAAGCGCACGGCGTTGGCCGACACGTCTGCCATGGCGGCCAGCCTTCCGATGGTCAACTGCTGCAGGGTGCCTGCGAGGAAGGACATGCTTGAAGCATAGACCTTCGCTCTTAGGCGAAGGTCAAGCGGACCCATACGGATATCGATGGCCTATTGACTTCGCGCCCAGGGCAAGGCTTATCGTGCAATTTTTCCCGCGGCGCTGCCGCGGCGGAGATTTGGTGACCGAGGAGGCCGAGGGTTGGGTTGGCAAGCAGTCACGCGGGCCGCCGTCGAGACAAGATTTCAGGTCGAATCGGCGCCAATACGTTCGGAAATCCAACCCTGAACCGCTGCCTCGGACCAAGTCGCTGCGCGTGGCCCAACCTTGACCGAACGAGGGAAGATGCCTCTTTGCATTTGCTCGTAGATCGCGGAACGCCGCAGGCCGGTCAGGCGTTGCACTTCGGGCAGACGAAGGAGTCGGTCCGATTCGCGCTTCGTCCCGGCCAGAGATGCAATTCCTGGATCGCTGGCGAGCAGGGCGAGCGCCTCTCGCAGAAGGTAGGCTGCTCTCGTCGCACGCTCAGCTGCAACCTCAGCCGACCCTCGGGGTCCGACAGCGGACGCGTTGAAAACGGATGCTCCCATGCAGACTCCTCGAACGCTCCGACGATGGTCATTCCTACTGGCAGCCGAAGGCCCGATTGCTTGGACGCATCGGAGGGGTGTTCACCCGCTGACCGTCTAAGAATAGTGGCGGACGGAGGGCGTTCCAGCGATGAAATAAGGCTCAATTTCATCGATCGTCGGACGGGTTGCAGCGTTCGGCGTTTGACACAGGGTGTCCTGGTAGCCGGTCGGGCAGATCACCCCCAATTCCAGTGACCGCAAGGCTATCTCTCGACGATTCCGCAGTTGCAGTTTGCCGGTCAGGCGTTGCATTCTGGAGTGTATGGA
>JBBQYL010000358.1:0-3883 GCA_038208735.1 Burkholderiales bacterium | reverse complement strand
TGCGGTGGTAGTCGCGCAGGTACTGGTCGGCCGCGCCCTTGGAGCAGCCGTAGGGCGAATGGAAGTCCAGCGGCACCTGCTCGGAGAAGCCGTCGGGATGATCGACGCAGGTCCAGCGCGTGGCGTCCTCGCGGTACGCGTACTGCTCGAGGTCGCCGTACACCTTGTTGGTGGAGGAATAGACGATGCCGGCGCCGGGCACGTGCTGCCGCACCGCCTCCAGCAGGTTCAGCGTGCCCAACGCGTTGATCTCGAAGTCGAGGCGCGGGTTGGCGATGGACGTGGTCATCGCCACCTGCCCGGCCAGGTGGAACACCTGCGTGGGGCCGAAGGCCTCGACGGCCCGGGCCACGTCGTTGGCGTTGCGGATATCGCCATGCACATGCTGGAACGCGCGCCCCGTCTCGCGCAGCCAGCGCAGGTTGTCCGCCGACCCCAGGCGCGAGAGGTTGTCGAACACGCACAGTTCCATGCCCTGCTCGAGCGCATGCGCCGCCAAGTTGCTGCCCAGGAAGCCGCAGCCGCCGGTGATCAAGAGCTTCATGCGCTGAATTCCTTGCGAAGGGTTTCCCGGAGGCCGGAGGCAAGATCGAAGGCCGGCTGCCAGCCCAGCGAACGCAGGCGGGCGGTGTCCGCGTCGCAGTGCATGGCCTCGTTGGGCCTGTACGGCAGCGCGCCGAACCGCAGCTCGGTGCGCGCCGCGGTGAGGCGGTGCACCAGCTCGACGAACTTTCGCAGCGGCGGCGCGTGGCCGGAGCCGACGGCGATGATCTCGTGCGCCGCGAGCTCGCCGGCCCGCGCGAGCACGGCATCGTACGCGGACACCACGTCGTCGATGTAGATGAAGTCGCGCCGCTGCTCGCCCGCCGTCAGGTCCAGCGCCGGCTCGTTGGCATGGCAGGCATGAAGCACGCGGGTGCTGAACTTGGATGCGTCGTCGCCCGCGCCGTACATGTGCTGCAGGCGCAGGTCGACGAAGCGCAGTCGCTGCGGATCGCGGGCCGCGGCCGCCGCACCCCAGTCGCTGAACTGGCGCTTGGAAAGCGCGTACAGGCTCACGTCCGGTGCCAGCGCGCTGCCGGTGTTGAGAAAGGTGACCGGGGCCGCGCCGTCGGCTACCGCCTGCAGCATCGCCACGCCGAGGGCCACGTTGGCCTCGAAGACGGCGCGCGCCGATTCGCCCGCGCGCCCGTACGCGCAGGCCGTGTGCGCGATCGCGTCCGGCGCGAGCGCGCCCACGACGGCGGCCGCCGCATCCGGCGCGTCGGCCACATGCAGCGTGAGGCGCTCGCTCGCGGGCTGCAGGCGCGCCAGCGCCGACGTGGAGCGCACCAGCGCGTGGACGTCGTGGCCGCGCGCGGCCCAGTGCCGGGCCAGCGCGCTGCCGAGAAAGCCCGAGGCGCCGGTGACGACGAGCCTGGCCATCTCAGATGTTGACGCCGAAGAACGCTTCGAGCGTGTCGGCCACGTAGTCCAGCTGCTCGCGGGTGAGCCCCGGCCAGACGCCTAGCCAGAACGTCCGGTTCATCACGATGTCGGTGTTGGTGAGCTCGCCGCTGACCCGGAAGTTGCGGCCGATCATGTAGGGCTGGCGCGTGAGGTTGCCGGCGAAGAGAAGGCGCGTGGCGATGCGGCTCTGGTCGAGGAAGTCGATCAGCTCGGCGCGCGTGGCGCCGGCGTCTTCCTTGAGCACCAGCGGAAAACCGAACCACGAGGGCTCGGAGTTGGGCGTGGCCTCGGGCAGGTGCAGGAACCGCGCGCAGCTGGCCAGACGCTGCTTCAGGTAGGCGAAGTTGGCCTTGCGCGCGGCAATGAAACCCTCGAGGCGATCCATCTGCGCCAGCGCGCAGGCCGCCTGCATGTCGGTGATCTTGAGGTTGTAGCCCAGGTGGCTGTACGTGTACTTGTGGTCGTAGCCTTCTGGCAGCTCGCCCAGCTTCCAGCAGAAGCGCTTGCCGCAGGTGTTGTCCTTGCCGGGCGCGCACCAGCAGTCGCGGCCCCAGTCGCGGAACGACTCGGCGATCAGCTTGAGCTCGGGGTTGTTGGTGAACACCGCCCCGCCCTCGCCCATGGTGATGTGGTGCGCCGGGTAGAAGCTGAGCGTGCCGATGTCGCCGAAGGTGCCCACCAGCTTGCCGTCGTACTTCGCGCCGAGCGCGTCGCAGCAATCCTCCACCAGCCACAGGCCGTGCTTCTTGCACAGGGCGGTGACCACGTCGAGGTTGAACGGGTTGCCCAGGCTGTGCGCCAGCATGATCGCCTTGGTCTTCGGCGAGATGGCGGCCTCGATCTTCGAGGCGTCGATGTTGTGCGTGGCCAGGTCGACGTCGACGAACACCGGCACCGCGCCGAACTGCAGGATCGGGTTGACGGTGGTGGGAAATCCCGCGGCCACGCCGATCACCTCGTCGCCCGGCCGGATGGCGCGCTCGCCCAGGCGCGACGACGTGAGCGTGGAGAACGCCACCAGATTCGCCGACGAGCCCGAGTTGACCGTGATGAGGTGCTTCACGCCCAGGAACTTTGCGAGGCGCTCCTCGAACAGCGCGTTGAAGCGGCCGGTGGTGAGCCAGCCGTCCAGGCTCGCGTCCACCATCAGCTGCAGCTCGCGCGCGCCGATCACCTTGCCGGACACGGGCACGGCGCTCTCGCCCGGCACGAAGGGCCGCGGGGCGTGCACGACGTCCGAGTACTGCTGCACCAGCGCCGCGATCTCGGCGCGCAGCTGGTCGGGCGTCTTGCGCACGAAGGGGAGGGGAACTTCGTTCATGTGGGTCGGACGTAGTCGTCGATCTGGGCCAGGCACAGCGTGCGCACGTCGTCGCCGGCCAGCCAGGCCTGCTGCCAGGCCACGATGCGCTGGAGGGCGTCGGCCAGGTGCCAGCGCGGCTCCCAGCCCAGCCGCGTGCGCGCCTTGGCGATGTCGAGCTCGAGGAACCGGGCCTCGTGCGGATGCGCGCCGCCATCCAGCTGCCAGCGGGCGCCCTGCCCCCAGCGGTCTGCCAGCTGCTCCACGATCCATTGCACGGGTCTCGCATCCTCTTCGCGAGGGCCGAAGTTCCAGCCCTCGGCGAAGGCCGCGCCGTCGCGCCACAGCCGCTGCGCCAGCACGAGGTAGCCGGCCAGCGGCTCCAGCACGTGCTGCCACGGGCGCGTGGCGCCCGGGTTGCGGATGACCACCGGCTCGCCGCGCTCGAAGGCGCGAAGGATGTCGGGCACCAGCCGGTCGCTGGCCCAGTCGCCGCCGCCGATGACGTTGCCCGCGCGGGCCGTGGCCACCGCCGTGGCGCCGCCGGCGAAGAAAGAGCGTCGATACGCACTGGTGACCAGCTCGGCGCAACCCTTGCTGCTGCTGTACGGATCGTAGCCGCCCATCGGCTCGCCCTCGGCGTAGCCGGAGACGCGGTCGTCGTTCTCGTAGCACTTGTCGGTGGTGACGTTGACCACCGCGCGCACGCCCGGGGTGCGGCGCACCGCCTCCAGCAGGTGGACGGTGCCCATCACGTTGGTGGCGTAGGTCTCCACCGGGTCGGCATACGACTGCCGCACCAGCGGCTGGGCCGCCATGTGGATCACGACCTCGGGCCGGAACGCGGCCAGGGCCGACTGCAGCGCGACCAGGTCGCGGATGTCGGCCAGCGTGCCGGCCATGCCGTCGCCCACGCGGGCCGCGTCGAACAGGGTGTGCTCGCCCACCGGCGCCAGCGCGTAGCCATGCACCTGCGCGCCCAGCTGTTGCAGCCACAGGCTGAGCCAGCCTCCCTTGAAGCCCGTGTGGCCAGTGAGCAGGACACGCTTGTCGCGCCAGAAGCCGGGATCGAGGCCCATTTCCTCAGCCCCACTTCTTCCACGGCGCGCGCCCAGAGGCCCACAACTCCTCCAG
>JBBQYL010000357.1:0-3883 GCA_038208735.1 Burkholderiales bacterium | reverse complement strand
TCGGCCCATGACCTCAGCCTCCGATCGAGCGAAGGCGGCTTCGCCGCGCTCGCTGTCCGGCCTCGTGCCGTTCCTCCGCCCCTATCGCGGCCGCATCGGCGCGGCAGTGCTCTTCCTCGTCGCGGCCGCGATAACGACGCTCGCGTTCCCGGTGGCATTGCGTTCATTGATCGACGGCGGGCTCGGAACGTCAGGGGCCGCGGGCGGCGGCGCCGGTTCCAGCGTGGCCAACGGTGCGCGGGTGATGGCGTTGCGCAACCACTTCCTGGCACTGTTCGGCGTAGGCGTCGCGCTCGGTGTGTTCTCCGCGCTGCGCTTCTATTCCGTGACGTGGCTGGGAGAGCGAATCACCGCCGACCTGCGCACTGCCGTCTATGCGCACGTGGTGCGACAGAGCCCGGCATTCTTCGAGATCAACGCAACCGGCGAGGTGCTGTCGCGCCTGACCACCGACACCACGCTCGTGCAGCAGGTGGTCGGATCGAGCCTGTCGATGGGACTGCGCAACGGCGTGATGGGCGTCGGCGCGTTGGTGATGCTCGTGGTCACCAACCCCACCGTCATGTTGCCGGTGCTGGGGATGTTGCTGCTGGTCGTAGCGCCGTCGATGTTTTTCGGACGACGCGTGCGAAAGCTCAGCCGCGCAAGCCAGGATCGCATCGCCGACTCCAGCGCCATCGCGGCCGAAGTGCTCAACGCGATCCCGGTCGTGCAGAGCTACACCCAGGAAAGCCGCGAGGCGGCGCGCTTCGAAGTGTCCACGGAAAACGCCTTCGAGACCGCGCGCAAGCGCACGCTGGTGCGCTCGATGCTGGTGGCCTTCATCATCAGTGCCACCTTCGGCGCGCTGTTGTGGGGCCTGTACCAGGGCACGCAGGCGGTCATCGCCGGCACGATCAGCGCGGGCCATCTTGGCGAGACCGTGGTCTACGTGCTGCTGCTGGTGAGCAGCGTGGCGGTGCTGTCGGAGGTCTACGGCGACCTGCTGCGCGCCGCCGGCGCCACCGAGCGCCTGATGGAGCTGCTGGCCGCCGAGTCGCCCGTCACCGATCCGGCCATCCCGCAGGCGCTGCCGCCCACGCGCGCGGGCTCGTCCGTCGAACTGCGCCACGTGCAGTTCCACTACCCGTCGCGCCCCGCGCATGCGACGCTGGCCGACTTCTCGCTGCGCGTGCGCCCCGGCGAGACCGTGGCGCTGGTGGGCCCCAGCGGCGCCGGCAAGACCACGGTGTTCCAGCTGCTGCTGCGCTTCTACGACACCGGCGCGGGCAGCGTGCTGGTGGACGACGTCGACGTGCGCGCCACCACCCTGAAGGCGCTCCGATCGCGCATCGGCATCGTGCCGCAGGACTCCACGGTGTTCTCGGCCAACGCGATGGAGAACATCCGCTACGGCCGCCCCGACGCGACCGACGACGAGGTGCTTGCCGCGGCCCGCGCCGCCTTCGCCGACGAGTTCATCCGCCGCCTGCCCGAGGGCTACAAGACCTTCCTGGGCGAGCGCGGCGTGCGCTTGTCGGGCGGCCAGCGCCAGCGCATCGCGATCGCGCGCGCGATGCTCAAGAACCCGCCGCTGCTGCTGCTGGACGAGGCCACCAGCGCGCTCGATGCCGAGAGCGAGCGCATGGTGCAGGCGGCGCTGGAGGCCGCCATGGCCGACCGCACCACGCTGGTCATCGCCCATCGCCTGGCCACCGTGCAGAAGGCCGACCGCATCATCGTGATGGACCAGGGCCGCATCGTGGAGGAGGGAAACCACCAGGAGTTGATGCAGCGTGACGGGCTGTACGCGAAACTTGCCAGAATGCAGTTCCACACCGATCCGCTGCAACCCTCCGCCGAGACGGCCGCATCCGAACAGGCCTGATCTCACCGCGCAACGACATGACGACTCCCCCCGAAGACGTCGACGCCCTGTTCGACGCTCCCGCACCGGCCTCCCCGGTCGTCAGCAGCTCGCCGCTGCTCGGCGGCGCGCCGATGGAGGGGCGCAAGGAACACCGCGTGAAGGTGTCGTGGCCGGCGCGCGTGCAACTGCCCAATGGCCGGGTGATCGAGCTGCGCGTGCGCGACCTGTCGGAGAACGGCGTGGGCCTGGTCACCGAGCACCACATCCCGCCCAGCACGGTGCTGAACTTCGCCATGGGCGTGCCGGGCCTGACCGAGCCCACGAAGATCACGCCCGTCACGGGCACGATCAAGACGACCTACGTGGTCGTGTCGGGCCGCGACCTGTGCTGCGGCGGCATGTGGGTGTCGCTGCCGTCGGACGGGCGTGAGCTGTTGGACAAGTGGATACGCAAGCTCAGGAAATGATGGGGCCAGGCGATGTCCAGATCAGGCTGAATCGAATTCGCCTAACGCACCTCGAGCCATGAGACGCCCCGCCATCTTTGTCATCGACATGCTCAACGACCGCTTCGGGCATACGGAACTGCAGCGTGGGCGGCCGTCGCTCTGTTCATCGATCAATGCGCTGACGGCGATGGCGCGCGCGAACGGTCATCCGGTGATATGGGTTCGCCAGGAGTTCGAGCCGGACTTGAGTGACGCGATGCTGGACATGAAGAGCAAGAACATTCACATGTTCATCAAGGGCACGGCGGGGCCGCTGATACTCGGCGAGCTGGACCGCGCGGATGCCGACCTCGAAATCGTCAAGAAGCGCTTCAGCATGTTCTTCCAGACAGGGCTGGACGCGCTGCTTCGACAGCTAGGCACCGATCAGGTCATCCTCGCTGGCGTCAACACGCACGCGTGCATCCGAATGGCGGCGATAGATGCCTACCAACGAGACCTGGAGGTGATCATCGTTCGCGAGTGCGTCGCATCGCGGGATGTTCGCCACCACGACGTGACGCTGGACTACCTGGACGGTGGTGTCGCTCGGGTGCTCACCCTGAAGGAACTCGGCGAGCAATCCATGGGCAATCGTTGGTGACGCCTCGGCCAGCTTGGCTGGCGGCCTCGTGAGGCTCTTGTCGGCCCGGGAGCGACGGCTCGCGGGCCAGTGCATCGGGGCTTCGGCACGCGGCGCCCTTCCCCCAAACGGGGGTAGCCAACAGGCCATGCCGCAAGCTAGCGTTGGCGCGTTACACCCAATCAACAACGACGGAGGATCGACATGATGAAGAACCTGGCCAGCCTGATCTTTCTGGCACCCCTTGCCCTGTCAGCCGTGAGTGCCTCGGCGGCCGGCGGCACGAGCGAGACGATTTCGAATCTTCACATCACGCTGGTGGACCTCGACCCGGGCGACGGCATCGCACCCTCGATCAACTTCGACACGTACGGCCACAGCACCGCCTTCAGCGAGGTCGCCGTGGCGGGCGGCCTCTCGGATTCGAAATATTTTTCCGGGATCGACCCGTTCGCGCCGGTCATGTCGAACGCCTGGCTCGGCGCCTTGTTCGGCGCGTCGGCTTCGATCACTGGCGACGCCTTCACTACGGGCGCCACGGTGCACACCAGCGCCAGTTCCGAAGACATCGCGCAGATGTCGATTGGCGAATCGACCATCGGCTTCGGCAACGATGTCCAGGATGTCGGCTTCACGCTCTCCGCGCACACCGCGCTCGTGATCTCCGGTGATGAGAGTTTCAGCGCGACTGTCGAGCACAGGCAAGCGTCGGAACAGGCGGACGGCGGGATGATCCTGGAGATCATGGCCGCTACTCCCGGCGGCCCTGCCGGCGTCATCCTCAATCCGGGCGTGTACATGGATCAGTCGATGAGCGGAACATCCCGTTCCGTCGACGAGTCGTTCACCGCGACCTTCTCGAACACGACGGCGTCCACCATCGGCGGAAGCTTGAGCGGCTACCTTGGGTCGTACGCCATCTCGCAAGGCACACCTTCGCAAGTTCCCGAACCCCTGTCGGCC
>JBBQYL010000356.1:0-3892 GCA_038208735.1 Burkholderiales bacterium | reverse complement strand
CACCACGCCCAGGATGCCCAGCTTGCCGGTGCGCTCGCCCAGCATCGAGTACGACAGCGCGATGGTGAGCGCGGGCGACAGCGCGATGATCGGGAAGATCAGGTAGGTGGGCCCGATGCGCACGTCGTAGAACAGCACCAGCTGGCCGCCGGCGCCCAGCAGGCCGGCCGCCAGGCCCAGCACGACGCTGCGGCGATCGGTCTGGAGACGCACGCCAGACCGGCGCAGCGCAATCCACGCGGGCGGGATCATGGTGAGGCACCACACCACGTAGTTGAGCGTCTCGGGAAACCCGTGCTCCGCCGGCAGGCCGGCGAACACGCCCCACACGCCCCACGTGACCGTGGTGATGAGCGCGTACATGAGCCAGCGCGACTTCGTGCCGGAGGTGCCCGCGGGCAGGTTCATGGTGAGATCGTTGTTCATGCTTTGCGCGCCAGGATGAGGAGGTTGTTCTTGAAGCTCACGTCGAGCGTCGGCCGTTGCGAACTGACGGTGCCCAGCGCGCGGCCCTCGATCCAGTCCTCGATCACCCAGTCGCCGGCGCCCAGGCCGCGCAGCGTCACCGGGCCCTTCCACGTGTCGGCGTAGAAGGCGTAGTGCAGCACGCCCTCCTTCTCCACCACGTGGGTCTCGGGCTTGTCGAACGCGATGTCGTACAGCTCGCCGCGGTAGGTGCCCTGCGACAGCCGGCGCGCGTTGTAGGCGCCGATCCACTTCTTCCAGTGCGCCTCGTGCTCGGGCGTCAGCAGGAACGAGTCCTTGGGCTTGGGGTCGACGGGCCAGGTGAACTTGGTGGACACCACGCCGCCCACGCCCACGGTGGACGCGAAGTCCTGTCCACCCGTGCTCAGCTCGACGTGGTCGCCCGCGTAGGCGGCCGACGCGCCGAGCAGCGCCTTTAGCGTCTTGCCCTTGTGGCGCACCTGCCAGCTCGACTCGGGATCGGACGCGGGAGCCGAGTCGATCCAGGGCATGTTGTGATACGCATACCCCGTGCCGCATGGGCACACCTCGACGACGGCTTCGGGGTTGACGGCCTTCACCGCGTCGTAGAGCGCCTTGTAGAAGTCGCCCAGGTGTTGCGCCGAATCCTGCGGATGCGCGTGGTGGTGTGCCGGGTTGTAGCAGGGGGCCACGCCGTTGAGGTGTTGGCCGTCCACCTTGAAGCCGTCGAAGCCCCAATCGCCGATGATCTTCTTCGCGATGGTGGCCATGCGCTGCTGTGTCTTGGCATAGGCCGGGCACAGGTAGAAGCTGTTCCACCAACTCACCAGTTGCGGCGCGCCGTCCTGGTCCAGCAACAGCTCGTCGGCGTCGTCGTGCAGCTCGTCGCTGCCGGGCGCGGCTTGCAGCGGCGCGATCCAGAGGCGCGCCAACAGCCCGCGCGAATGGATCTCGTCCGTGAAGGCCCGCATGTCGGCGTCGCCGTTGGGGTACTTGGCCGGATCGGGGCGCCAGTCGCCGGTGCGCACCTGCCAGCCGTCGTCCAGCACCACCCACTTCAGGCCCAGCTCCTGCATCTTGGGGATGGTGGCGCGTACCAGCGGGAACGAGAACTCACGCTCGTAGCCCCACGCGCACCACACGGGGTCGTAGGCGGAAGCCGGCGGCTTCGGCGCGTGGATGCCCTGCAGCGTCATCAGCTGGCGGTAGCGATCGAGCGGCGCGTAGTAGTCACCGCTGTGCACGGTGACGAAGGACAGCGGCAGGCGCACCATCTCGCCCGGCGCGACGGTGCGCGCGGTGTCGTCGACCAGGCCGACGTCGACCTCGTCGCCCGCGGCGCGCACGGGCAGAGACACCAGCTGCGGCAGCTTGTCGAGATGGCCCACGGCCAGGCCCACGTCGCGGCGCCACACGTCGGTCACAGGCGTGCCGCCGCCGTAGTCGGACGCGTCCATGCCCATGAAGTTGCGCTGGTCGAAGCCGCGCACCACCGGCTGCACCCAGTCGCGCCGATCGCGGTGCGTGGAGCCGGAGTACGTCCACCAGCCGCCGCCGTGGCGCGGCGACGCCAGCAGGCGGTGCGACACGGCGGACAGTGCCTGCACCTCCAGCGGCGTCTTGCCCTGGTTCGAGTAGCTGACGTCCAGCAGCGCGGTGCCCGGGAAGGCGTCCAGCAGCGTGATCGTCATCTCCTTCACGACGCCGTCGTTCGACCGGCCGACCAGATGCAGCGACTGCCCCGCGCCGAACGGCGTGGCGCCGGCGTGCGGTTCGGCCGACACCAGCGCGAAGCGCTCGATGCGGCGGCCCTTGACGGCCACGCCGCTGGCATCGAAGCGCGTGAGCGCCTGCAGCCGCAGGCCGTTCTTGCCGACGACCCGGCAACGCATGTCGTCGTCGAAGTGCAGGCCGATGCGGTCGTCCTCCACGCGCACGTGGCCGCGACCGGAGTCGACCAGCGCTGCGCGGCTGGCGGCCGGCAGCAACGTGGTGGCGGCGGGCACGGCGCCCAGCCACTTCAGGAACGCGCGTCGAGCGGTCATTGCGAGGATCCCCAGCCACCCTTGAAGGTGCGTTCAGCGTTGAGGTGGTACAGCTTGTCGATGACGCCGCGCGGCAGCGCCAGGCCCTTCACGGGCTTGTCGAGATCGGCCACCTTGAAGGTGTCGGCGCTGGTGAAGTAGCGCCACTGCTCGCGCCAGGCCTTGCCGGTCTCGCGCGCCATCTCGGCGCCCGGCTGCGTGGGCTCCTGCTCGATGTCGGTGGCGTACAGCAGGCGGTCCTGGTACTTGATGAAGAAGCGGCGCACCTTCTCGCGGTCCTGTTGCCCCTGCGACTGGATCTGGCCGATGCGCGCGGCCACGTCCACCGAGGCGCCGGGATAGCGGTCGAGGAAGGCGGCGAGCTCGTCGACGTCGCGCTCCAGCGAGGCCATGTGCATGCCCACGAAGTGAAGCTCGGGATGCGCGTCCAGCATGCGGTCGCGCGCGGCCATCTGGTCTTCCCAGCTGGGCATCTCCGGATGCAGGTACATGTGGTACTGCGGATGCGCCCTGAAGTACTCGCGGTCGTTGTTGACCGACATCTTGTCCAGCGGCAGCCAGCAGTTGTACGGCTCGCCCTGGTGGTCGAGCAGCGTGATGCCCTTGGCCTCCATGTAGTCGAACACGGGCTTCAGGCGCACGTCGTCCAGCATCACCAGCTTGCCCTGCGCGTCGCGCAGCGACATGCCCACGTTCTTCCACACCTTGATGCCCACGGCGCCGGCCGCCATCGCCGCGTCGATGCGGCGCTGCGTGCGCTCCAGCCAGCCCGCCGACTCGAAGTCGGTCACCGGGAAGGCGCCGGCGAAGGCCACCGTGGAAGGGAACACGGTGTGCAACGCCACGGCGACGCGGAACTGTTCGTCCAGCGGCGGGAAGTCGGGGTAGTCGACGTTGATCGTGAGCACCTTGAAGTTCTGCGCCCGCGCGGCCTCGATGAACGTGGCCTCCGGGTTGTGCAGGTGCATGTGCGCATCGATCTTGGGCACCTTGGCGTAGTCGGCCAGCGTGTAGTGCGCCTCGACCTGCGCGCCGGCGTGCGAGGCGCCGAGCGCGAGGACGAGCGCCGCGAGAAAGGGTCGGATCGTGGTCACAGCGAGAGGCTCATGCCGAGCGTGAAGGCGCGGCCGTAGCGGGCGTAGCCGTTGGGAAGCGTCACCTGGCCGTTGGTCAGCACGTACTCCTCCTTGGTGTCGAGCAGGTTGCGGCCTTCCAGCGTGAAGCGCAGGTGGTCGGTGAGGCTGTAGGCCATCTGGCCCGTGAGCCAGGTGATGGCCTTGGCCTCGGCGTTGAAGCCGGCGCCCAGCGCGTTGTTGGTGGTGACGTACTGCGCCGTGTGGTCGCCCGTGACGCTGGCGCTCCACGCGCCCTTCTCGTACAGCACGCCCAGCGATGACGTG
>JBBQYL010000355.1:0-3897 GCA_038208735.1 Burkholderiales bacterium | reverse complement strand
CACCCAGCCACGCCCACGCGGTGGTGAGGTGATGCGGGCTCAACCTGGGCGGCTCGATGCCGGGCGCATGCGCCTGGCGGTAGTTCTCGTAGGCAGGAATCGCCACCCCGGCCAGGATGACGCCGATGAGGATCAGCGGCAGCACGCTGTCGATGACGACCGCCAGCAGCCGCGCCCCGCGCGAGGCGTCCACCATCGCGCCGGCGTCGTCCGCCTGGTCTTCGACATCCGCGCGCGGCGGCGCGAAACGGTTCTCTGCAACGGCACCGGTCATCGTGGCGGCTCAGTACCCGCGGGCGCCTTCCAGCGTGGCGTTGGGCGACGACGCCGCCGTCACCACCTGGGTGTCGGCGATGAAGTCGTGCAGGCAGCGGCAGGCGGGGCCGAAGATGAACAGGATGTCGACCAGCCCCACCAGGTTGCCCACGAACGGGATGCGCAGCGCCCCGCAGATGCCGCCGATGACGGCGATGGCGAGCCAGCGCAGGAAGAGGAACCGCGGGAAGGACACCCGGCTGCCGTCCATGCGCACCACGCGGATGCCCAACGCCTTCTTGCCGATGGTCTGGCCGTACTTGTAGAGCAGCACGATGTTCCAGATCAACCAGGCGATCGAGCCGCCGCCGATCAGCAGGAAGACCAGCCCGAACGTGGCGAAGCCCGCGACGGCCGGGTCGAAGTGGCCGGACAGCAGGCCCGGCATCATGGCCAGCGCCAGGACGACGCCGATGATGCCGATGACGAAGCCCGGGCTGATGTCGACGAGGAATGCCAGGAAGCGCTGCCCCCGCGTGGCCACGATCATCTGGGGCGGCGCGTCGGCGAACGTGTCGGCGACGTTGGCGCGCGGCGGCGCGAACGGATTCTGGGTGCTGGCGTCGGTCATGGCTTCCTCCCTCTTGCGAGGCGTGAGATTGGAGGGCATCGGCACGTGCCCTCTCTTGTCGCGAGCGATGTTATCTCGCCAATCCCGTCGCCGGGCGAGGGTTCCCCCCGAATGGGGAGACGCCGCGTTCACATGAACAGGTGCTCGCCCGCGTTCTCTCCGCCCAGGACCACGTAGTTCACCTTGCGGATGTCGCCCGCGCAGCGGCCACCGGCGTACGAGATGGAGCTTTGCAGGTCTTCCTGCATCTCGCGCAGCGTGTCGGGCAGCCGGCCCTTGACGGGCTCGAGGATGCGCTTGCCTTCGACGTGGCGGTATTCGCCCTTGTTGAAGTCGGACGCGCTGCCGTAATACTCCTTGAACAGCTTGCCGTCGACCTCCACCGTCTGCCCCGGGCTCTCCTCGTGGCCGGCGAACAGCGAGCCGATCATCACCATCGTGGCGCCGAAACGCAGGCTCTTGGCGATGTCGCCGTTGTGGCGGATGCCGCCGTCCGCGATGATCGGCTTGGTGGCCACGCGCGCGCACCACTTGAGCGCCGACAGCTGCCAGCCGCCGGTGCCGAACCCCGTCTTCAGGCGCGTGATGCACACCTTGCCCGGGCCCACGCCGATCTTGGTGGCGTCGGCGCCCCAGGTCTCCAGGTCGATCACCGCCTCGGGCGTGCCGACGTTGCCGGCGATGACGAACGCCGCGGGCAGCGTCTTCTTGATGTGGGCGATCATCTTGCGCACGCTCTCGGCGTGGCCGTGCGCGATGTCGATGGTGACGTATTCGGCGCCGACTCCCGTCTCGGCAAGGCGCGTGATGACCGCGTAGTCGTCGGGCTTGACGCCCGCGCTGATGGACACCAGCAGGCCCTTGTCGCGCATGGTCTGCGCAAAGGCCACGGTGTCGAGGTCGAACCGGTGCATCACGTAGAAGTAGCCGTTGCTGGCCAGGAACTCGGCGATCGGCACGTCGAGCACCGTCTTCATGTTGGCGGGCACCACCGGCAGCTTGAAGCGGTGCGCCCCCAGCGCCACCGAGGTGTCGCATTCGCTGCGGCTCTCCACCACGCACTTGCGCGGCAGCAGGAGGATGTTGTCGTAGTCGAAGATTTCCATGGCGGTGTTCCTTATTTCGGGTCGGCGCACCGATCGCTGGCCATCTGCATGATGCGGCCGTCGGCGTTCTCGATCCACGCGGTGGCCACCAGGTTCTCGGGGTGGGCGTTGTCGGGCCAGCGCAGGCCGTACAGCGGCGCGACGGCGTTCTTCCTGCCCGGGCCGGCCGGCAGCTTCAGGGGGCCCACCAGCACGCGCACGAGGCGGCGCGCGACCTGCGTGTCGCGCGTGCCCACGGGAACCTGCTCCACCAGCGCGATCCAGCCGGTGCTGCCGGCCTCCCACACGCCGCTGGCGTGCATCTGCACGCCGAGGTAGCCGTTTTGCGGCAGGCTGGAGTGCACGTAGAAGCGGCGGCTGGCCGGGCGCGACCTGGACAGCGCCGTCATCGCGTCGAACGCCGCCGGCGCGCTCGCCAGGCGTGCGGGCAGGTCGGCGCCCACGCGCGCGAGGCGGTCGGCGGCCTCCGGCAGGGCGGCCGCGGACATGGCGGCGGCGTCGGCCGCCGGGGTGACCCAGTCCAGGCTCCACTCCCTGGCGGCCACGGGCATGGCGCCCAGCCCGGGCGGCGCGGCCTGCCAGCAGGCGAGGCAGTCCGCATCGATAAAGTGTTCCACCAGCAGCGTGGCGCGCGCCGGGCAGTCGGCCTCCACGCCCGGGGCCGGCCGGGTGGCCGCCGTGGCCAGCGCGGACGCCAGCAGCGCGACGATGGCCACCACCCCGGACGCCGCCCGGGAAAGAAGCCGGCGGCCGCCAGTGCCCGAAACTAGAATGGGTGGATGCATATCCAGCATTCTGACGCCGATCCCGAAAGCCCCAGTCCCGACCGGCTGCTCCGTGGCCTGAACGACGAGCAACTGGCGGCGGTCACGCTGCCCGCCCGCCCCGCGCTGATCCTGGCCGGCGCCGGCTCGGGCAAGACGCGCGTGCTCACCACCCGCATCGCCTGGCTGTTGCAGACGGGGCAGGTGTCGCCCGGCGGGCTGATGGCCGTCACCTTCACCAACAAGGCGTCCAAGGAGATGCAGGCGCGGCTGTCGGCCATGTTGCCGGTGAACGTGCGCGGCATGTGGATCGGCACCTTCCACGGCCTGTGCAACCGCTTCCTGCGCGCGCACTGGAAGCTGGCCGGGCTGCCGCAGGGCTTCCAGATCCTCGACACCGCGGATTCGCTGTCGGCCGTCAAGCGGATCATCAAGGCGATGAAGCTGGACGAGGAGCGCTTCGTCCCCAAGCAGGTGAGCTGGTTCATCGCCGGCGCCAAGGAGGACGGCCTGCGTGCCAAGGACGTCGAGGTCCACGACGGCCAGACGCGGAAGCTGCAGGAGATCTACCTCGCCTACGAGGAGCAGTGCCTGCGCGAGGGCGTGGTCGACTTCGCCGAGCTGCTGCTGCGCGCCTTTGAGCTGATGCGCGACAACGACTCGCTGCGCGAGCACTACCGCCACCGCTTCCAGCACATCCTGGTCGACGAGTTCCAGGACACCAACCGCCTGCAGTACGCCTGGCTGAAGATGTTCGCGGGTCCCAACGGCGCGGTGTTCGCGGTGGGCGACGACGACCAGAGCATCTACGGCTTCCGCGGCGCGCTGGTGGGCAACATGGCCGACTTCGAACGCGAGTTCCACGTCGACAAGGTCATCAAGCTGGAGCAGAACTACCGCAGCTTCGGCAACATCCTCGACGCGGCCAACCACCTCATCGTCCGCAACTCCAAGCGGCTAGTCAAGAACCTGAGCACCGACCAGGGCCCGGGCGAGCCGGTGCGCGTGTTCGAGTCCACCAGGGATTTTGCCGAGGCCCAGTGGTTCCTCGAGGAGGCGCAGCAGCTGCACCGCGAGGGCACGCCGCGCCCCGACATTGCGTTGCTCTACCGCAGCAACGCGCAACGCCGGGTGATGGAGA
>JBBQYL010000354.1:0-3905 GCA_038208735.1 Burkholderiales bacterium | reverse complement strand
CAGCGCGCCGACGAGCTCGCGCGCCGGCTCGACGACGTCACCTCGGCGTCGGGCATCGGCGTGTGGCGCGTGCTGCGCGACGACGGCTCGGCGGAGTGGAACCAGCAGATGCACGACATGTCCGGCCTGCCGCCGGGCGAGCCCGCGCCGGGCTTCATGGCGTGGGTCGCCCGCTTCGTGCACCCGCAGGATCGCGAGCGCGTGCGCGACATCGGGCTGGCGTGGGCGGACCAGCCCGACACACCGCTCGAGATCGTGCACCGCATCCTGCGCCTGGATGGCCAGGTGCGCCACGTGGTCTCGCGTGCCCGCATCGAGCCCGAGGCCAGCCCGTACAAGGCCACCGGCGTGGCCATCGACGTCACCGACCGCGAACTCGCGCTCGCGGCCCTGCGCGCCGCCACCGAGCGCAGCGCGCTGGCCGCCCGCGCCGCGGGCATCGGCATCTGGGAGTGGGATGCCGACACCGGCGTGTCGCGCTGGGACGACGAGATGTTCGTGCTGCGCGGCCTGGCGCCGCGTCCTACCTGTCCCAGCTTCGAGGACATGGCGCAGTGGGTGCATCCGGACGACGTCAACTACGTCAACGACCAGATCCAGAGCGCGCGCGCGGAAGACCGGCCGGCGTACTACGAGTTCCGCATCCGCCGCGTCGACGGCGTGCAGCGCTGGCTCGCCTCGCGCTCGCTGCCGATGCGCGACGAGACCGGCCGCACGTTCATGCGGCTGGGCGTGAACTGGGACATCACCGAGGCGCACGAGGCCGCGGCCGCGCGCCATGAACGCGAGCTGGTGCTGCGCGAGAGCCAGGCCAAGTCGGAGCTGCTCGCGCGCATGAGCCACGAGCTGCGCACGCCCATGAACGCGGTGCTGGGCTTCACGCAGCTGTTGCTGGCCGAGGAGGCCGCGCCGGATCCGGTCGCCGGCGCGGCCGCCACGCGCCACGCGCGCCTGGAGCACATCCGCTCGGCCGGCGAGCACCTGCTCACGCTGATCAACAACGTGCTGGAGCTGTCACGCCTGGACGGCCCGGCGCGCAACGTGGTGCTGCAGGCGGTGCGCCTGGACGCGATCGTCGAGCAGAGCCTGCCGCTGGTCGAGGGCCTCGCGCAGCAGCACGGTGTCAGCGTGGTGGCGCCGCCCAGCGCGCTGCACGTGCGCGCCGACCCCACGCGCCTGAAGCAGGTGCTGGTGAACCTGCTCACCAACGCGATCAAGTACAACCGGCCCGGCGGCAGCGTGCATCTCGACGCGGCGCCCGACGCGGGCCGCGTGCTGATCCGCGTGCGCGACGACGGCGTCGGCATGACCTCCGAGCAGCAGGCCGAGGCCTTCGAGCCCTTCAACCGCGCCGGCGCGGAACGCGAGGGCATCGAAGGCACGGGCATCGGCCTGACCATCGTCAAGGCGCTGGTCGAGGGCATGGGCGGCCGCATCGACGTGCGCAGCACGCCGGGGGTGGGCAGCGTGTTCGAGGTATGCCTCGACGCGGCCGCCGAGTCCGGCCCGCTGGCCCTGCCCGCGCGGCGGCTGCTGTACATCGAGGACAACGCGGTCAATGTGATGATCGTCAGCGAGCTGGTGCGGCGCCGCTCCGGCATCGAGTTCGACAGCACGCCCGACGGCGCCAGCGGCGTGGCCCGCGCCACGCAGACGCTGCCCGGCCTGACGCTGGTGGACATGCAGCTGCCCGACTTCGACGGCCTGGAGGTGCTCGCCCGCCTGCGCGCCAACCCGCAGACCGCTGGCCTGCGCGTGGTGGCGCTATCGGCCAACGCGATCCCCGCCGACATCCAGCGCGCGCTGCAGGCCGGCTTCGACGACTACTGGACGAAGCCGCTCGACTTCAAGGTGTTCAACGCCGAGATGGACCGCGTGTTCGGCGCCGTCCTCGCGCCCGCGGTGCCCGCCGCATGATCGCGCTGCGCTGGCTGACGCTGGACACCAGCGACAACGACGAGGGCGTCGTCACGATCGAGGCCCTCGCGTCCACGCCCGAATCGCAACACGCCGCGGCGCTGGCCGAGGCGCAGGCGATGCTCGATTGGGCGTGGCGCGCCTTCCCGCACACGCACGGCCCCGCCGACGAAGGCGGCGAGTGGGATCACGACCTGCAGGTGGGCGCGGAGGGCGGCGGCTGGCATGCCGTCACGCTCACGCTGACGGGCACGCCCGAGTTCGCGCGGGCGCTGGGCGAGGCGTTCAGCGACGGCGAGGCGGATTGAGTACGGGGTGAGGCATCGTTCACGCTCGCCGCGGTGCCTGCAATGCCGCGAACTCGTCCATGCGCTAGAGTCCCGCCGGTCACGGACAAGAGGAGTCCGGACGTCCATTCAAACAGGGAGGAAAGCTCATGGGTACGCTCATCAAGTTGCTGGTTGTCGTGGCCGTCATCTTCGGCGGCTGGAAGGTCTGGCACAACAAGCACAAGGTGCACGCGCACACCTTCGAGGTGCACGGCGAGGAGGCCTACGATCCAGTGACCAACCTCACCTGGAAGCGTTGCAGCTCGGGCCAGAAGTGGAGCGCGAGCGGCTGCTCGGGCGGCATCCCGGGCTACAAGTGGGACCAGGCGCAGCGCGTGCCCGACTCACCGTGGCGCCTGCCCACCGAGAAGGAACTGGTCACGCTGATCGACCCGGCCAAGGCCGACAAGGGCGAGAGCCCTGCGGTCGACACCGTCGTGTTTCCCGGCATCCTGCGCGACGGCGCCACCTACTGGACCAGTTCGCACTCCAGCGGCGCCAAGGCCTGGTACACGCGCTTCAGCCAGAGCGGCAACGGCCTGAACTCCGAGCCCGGCAACTACATGCAGAGCGAACTCAACGAGTACAGCGTCCACGAGGTGCGCGACGGCCGTCCAGGAAGTCTCATCGGCTTGTGAGCAAGCCTTCCGCGCGGCGCCCGCCGTGGGTTGATATCGTCACCGGCATCGCACCTTCAAAGAATCGTTGCCCGTGACTCTCCACCGCGTCCTCTCCCTCGGCCTGGCCGCCGCCCTCGCCGTCGCGGCCTGCCCGCCCGCAAAGGCGCAGCGCGACGCCGCGATGGACGCCGTCCTCGCCGCCCGCGCGCCGCTGGCCGTGTCGGGCGACGGCGCCTGGCGCCTGTCGGTGGACAGCCACGACATGCTGCACCGCGCCGGCCTCGCCGACCCGTCCCGCGAATCGACCACGCAGTTGCCGCCCGGCGTGCAGGCGCTGGCAACGTCGGCCGACGGCCGCCGCGTGGTGCTCGCCACCTCCGGCCAGTGCATCGGCCGCGTCGACTTCGACGCCACCGGCAACGCCACCTCCGTGGCCTGGCGCGCGGCCAGCGGCTGGGCGGCGTCGATGCCCGCCGACTGCGGCACGCGCGCGCCGGCGCCGCCGGTGGCGATCTCGTCGGACGGCCGCTGGATCGCCGCGCCCGACGCCGTCGTCGATGCGGCCACGGGCCAGGTGGTGGCCTCGCTGCCGTTCGACGCGGCGCGCGTGCTGCGCCTGCAGTTCGTCGACCACGACGCGCGGCTGCTGGTGGCGCGCGTGCCGCGGCCCGATCGCCTGAGCCTGTCGGTGTGGGATCTCGCCAGCAAGGCGCTGGTCGACGACGTCGAGACGCGCGCGTCGCCCGCGTTGCGGCTGGACGTTTCGGCGCAGACCGGTGCGGTGTTCCGCGTCGACCGGGCAGCCTCCTCCAACGCCAACGCCAACGCCAATGTCAACGACTCCGGCGACTCCGGCGCGCCGCTGGAGCTGGTCCGGTTCGCGCCGGGCACCTGCGTGGCCGCGCCCCGCGTGCGCGCCCGCCTGGCCGACGACCCCGGCGCGTCGTTCGTGGTCGATCCGGCGGGCCGCTGGTTCGCGTCGGCCCACCCACTCGACGCGCAACGCCATCCCGATGAATGGGCCGCGGGCCTGCGCTCC
>JBBQYL010000353.1:0-3912 GCA_038208735.1 Burkholderiales bacterium | reverse complement strand
CGCCATGTACGAGCACAACAAGGCGCCGGACAACAGCGGCTCCGTGTCCAACAACTTCTGGACGGTGGGCGGCCGCGGCTCCTACGGCCTGACCAAGAACCTGAAGTGGCTGACGGAAATCGGCTACTCCAGCCTGAAGCCGGACGGCGGCAAGAGCGAGAACGTCACCAAGGTCACCATCGGCCCGGCGCTGTCCACCGGCCCCGATTTCTGGAAGCGCCCGGAACTGCGCCTCTACGCGACCTACGCCGACTACAACAAGGCCGCGGCCGCCGACAAGGCCAACAACTACGGCTTCCCCACCAACAAGACCAGCGCCGTCTCCTACGGTGCCCAGCTCGAGATCTGGTTCTGATGGGGATGGGGTCGGGCTCTTCGAATCGCGCAGCAACGTTGCCGTCCGCAACGATGCCTTCCGCGATTCGCGGTGCCTGACCCCGATCGAGTGTCATGCAAGCAGCTTTCATCGGCATCGACTGGGGCACCACCCATCGGCGTGCCTCACTCATCTCCGCCGATGGCACGCTCCTCTCCGAGCGTGCCGACGACGACGGAGCGCTTGCCTGCGGTGGACGCTTCCGAGCCTCGCTGGAGGGCTTGATCGCCGGCTGGCCGCAGGCCGACCCGGCGCTGCCCGTCGTGATGGCGGGCATGGTCGGCTCGGCCATCGGCTGGCAGGTCGTGCCTTACCTGCAAGGCGACACGCCGCTGTCCGCGCTCGCCCATCACCTGGTGCGCGTGGCCGAGGCCCCGTCCGACCGTCGCTGGTTCATCGCACCCGGCTTCTGCCTGCGCGGGGCGACCGACGCCGAGGTCGACGTGATGCGCGGCGAGGAGACCCAGCTTTACGGGGCGCTTCGCCTGCTGGGCCCCGACGCATCCGACGGCTGCTACGTGCTGCCCGGCACGCACAGCAAGTGGGTGCGGCTGCAGGGCGGCCGCATCACCGAACTTCGCACCTACATGACCGGTGAGCTGTTTGCGCTGCTGCGCCAGCACGGCACGCTGGCGAGCGCGATGCAGACCGCCGGCGCCGAGGTGGCCAGCGGGCTGCAGCACGCCAACGTCGCCGACGACCCCGAATTCCTGCTTGGCGTGGCCGCCGCGGCCGCTGGCCCGGTGCTCACGCACGCGCTGTTCGGCGCGCGTGCGCGCGTCGTCACGGGCGCGCTCGCACCCGCCGCGGCCGCCGCGTACGTCAGTGGCCTGTTGATCGGTGCCGAATGGGCCGACGCCCAACGCCTGGCCTCGCGCGACGAGCCCGTGCGCGTGATCGGCGAACCCGCGCTGGCGAGCCTGCACGCCGCCTGCGCCCGCACACACGGCCGACGCCTCGAATCGCTCGATGCGCGGCAGATCCAGCTGGCCGCCTGGCGCGCGCTGGCCACCGAGGTGACGATTCCATGAGCCCCACCCATCCCCAGGCCACCTGGCCGCCCGCGATGCCCCTGGTGGCCATCCTGCGCGGCCTGCAACCCGAGCGCGCGGCCGACGTCGGCAACGTGCTGTTCGAGGCCGGCTTCCGCGCGCTGGAGGTGCCGCTGAACCGGCCCGGCGCGATCGACGCCATCGGTACGCTGGTGCGCATGGCGCCCGCCGATGCGTGGATCGGCGCCGGTACCGTTCTTGAAACCGCGCAGGTGGACGCCGTGGCCGACACCGGCGCCACGCTCTGCGTATCGCCCCATTTCGACGCCGCCGTGGTGCGGCGGGCCCGCGAGCGCGGCATGCGCTCGGTGCCCGGCGTGTTCACGGCCTCCGAGGCCTTCGCCGCCTGGCGCGCCGGCGCCGACGCGCTGAAGATCTTCCCGGCCGAGGCGATGACCCATTCGGGCCTCACCGGCCTCACCACCGTGTTGCCTGCGAACCTGCCGCTGTGGCCCGTCGGTGGCATCGTGCCGGACAACATCGCCGCCTGGCGCAAGGCCGGCGCCACGGGCTTCGGCCTGGGCGGCGGCCTGTTCAAGCCGGAGCTGAGCGTCGTCGAGATCTCCGCTCGCGCGCGGGCGTACGTGGACGCGTGGAACGCGAGCGCGTGACGAAGCGCCGCATTTCAAGCCCGGGATTGTCCCGCGCTTGAAAGCGCCGCTGCAGGCGCCAGTTCAGACGGATCGGGCGCCAGCCCTCGACCTCCGCAATCGCCATGCTCGCTCCTCGACCGCCCCAGTCCGTCGCTCGTCGCCGCGAGGTCGCCGCCATGGTGGTGCAGGCCAAGCAGGCCGCGGCCATCGCGCCGGGCCACGTGCTGGTGGTGGGCGCCGCTCCCATGGCGGATGCCGAGCCTTGCCGCGTGGAGCTGGCGACACCCCAGTTTGAAGTCCCCCCACCGGGTGCGCCGCCCCTAGACTGAGCAACGCCGACTGCTCAACAAGGGCGTCCCATGGGTTACGACTTCATCCTGTTCCGGCTGCGGCGCCCCATCGCGCCGTGCCCGGCGCGCATGCCTGCGGATTTTGGTGCCGACTCGGTGGTGTCCGTCGACGATCCCACGCCGATGCACGACGCGGTGCGCGCCAGTCCGCTGTTCGACGACGGCAGCGTCGACTTCGACGGCACCCGCTTCGTCTGGCGCACGCCCGACGGCGGCCGGCTGGAGGTCGACGCGATCGCGCAAGGCATCAACATCGACACCCATGCGCACTGGGATCACGTGGCCGAGCTGTTCGACGTCGTGGTGGCCGTGTGGCCCGACACGGCGCTGTTCGACCTGCAGAAGGCCCACGTGCACGACCCGGCGAGCTTTCGGGCGTTCATCGAGCGGGCGTACCACGACGCGGCGGAAAGGGCCGCCGGGAAGGCGGCGCAGGAGCCCCCTGACCGGTCATCCTGCGCGTAGTCGCAGGATCCACGTGTTGCCGCGCGGCGGCGTATCCTGCGACAGCGAAGGACGACGGGTCTTCAGGTTCCCGCGCGTTGCGGCTCAGGCCGCGTGCGGAAGAACGTCATCGGCACCGCCAGCGCCGCGTTCATCACCTGCTTCTTGATCTTGCCCACCACGTGCATCTCGCACGGCTTGCAGTCGAAGCGCAGCGTCAGCTTCTCGCTGCCGTTCTGCAGCACCAACGGCTCGGCGCGCACGGTGCCCTGCACGCCGGTGACGCCCTTGGCCTGCTTGGGGCACAGCGACATCGACCAGCGCACGCAGTGCTTGGTGATCATCAGGCTCACCTCGCCCTGTTCCTCGTGGCTCTCGTACGCAGCCTCCACCACCTTCACACCGTGCTTCATGTAGAAGTCGTGCGCCGGCTGGTTGTAGACGTTGGCCAGGTAGGTGAGAGCGTCGTCGGGGTAGGTGGCCGCCGGCTCGACCGGCGCGGCGCGCGGCAGGATCTCGCGCTGGTCGAGGCGGGCCTGTTCGAGCTTGTCGAGGGCCTCCCGGCGCAGCGCGTTGAGGCGGCTGGCCGGCACGAACCAGGGCTGCGCGGTGGAGATCGTCAACTCGTTGAGCGAGAAGAGGGTGCCGCCCACCTTGCACAGGTGCTCGCGCAGCGTGGCCGTGCCGCGTTCGACGTCGCGCGCGGGCTGCAGTTCCAGCAGCGCGTCGGCGTGGGCCGCGACGCCGCGTTCGTCGGTCACCGACAGGCGCAGGCCGCCGGCGATGTCCGACAGCGTCATCCACACGCCCATCAGGCGCTCGGCCGACTTGCGCTCGAGCAGCCGATCCCACTGCATGTCGCGGTTGCGGTGCAACTGCGGTTTGGAGCGGATGTCCTTGAGCTCGGACATCGGCTGGTTGGGTTCGATGCGCCAGCGGTTGGCGGCGCCGCGCAGTCGCGTGACCACGTTGGCCTGCAGGCCCACCAGTTCCTTCTGCAGGTCGAGGTAGGTCAGCCCGTCGCCGTTGTTGAGCACCGTGTCGGCGTCGTCGAGCTCGGCCTCGAAATGGTCGGCCGCCACCTTGGTGACGTGGCC
>JBBQYL010000352.1:0-3950 GCA_038208735.1 Burkholderiales bacterium | reverse complement strand
GTGAAGAAGGCCGGGATGCCGGCGCCGCCGGCGCGCAGCTTCTCGGCCAGCGTGCCCTGCGGCGTGAAGTCGAGCTTGAGCTCGCCGGCCAGGTACTGGCGCTCGAACTCCTTGTTCTCGCCCACGTAGCTGGAGATCATCTTGCTGATCTGGCGCGTGGCCAGCAGCTTGCCCAGGCCGAAGCCGTCGACGCCCGCGTTGTTGGAGATGACGGTGAGATCCTTGGCGCCGCTGTCGCGCAGCGCATCGATCAGCGCCTCGGGAATGCCGCAGAGGCCGAAGCCTCCCACGGCGAGCAACTGGCCGTCCTCGACGATGCCTTGCAGCGCCGCGACGGCGCTCGGGTAGACCTTGTTCATGCGCGGTTGTCTCCGGTGGAAATCGAAAGCCTGGGCCCGGAGTCTGCTCCGATGCGGATGTCTCGCAGGTTACTACTTAAGGCATTACGTAGTCATTACGTAGAATTGACTACATGACCGTCGCCGAACTGCAAGCGCTGTACGCCGGGATCTTCGCCGAGTGGGTGCGCGAGCTCGACCTGGAGGTGCGCGCCACCACCGAGGACAGCGTCACGCTGGCGCTGCCCGTGCGCGCGCGTCACGTGCACGCGGGCGGGGTGGTGTGCGGCCAGACGCTGATGGCCGCCGCCGACACCGCGTTGGTGCTGGCCGTCAGCCACAAGCTCGGCGGCTTCCGCCCGCAGACCACGGTGCAGCTGCAGACCAGCTTCCTGCGCCCGGTGGGCAAGGACGTGGCCGAGGTCGCCGTGGAGGCGCGCATCCTCAAGAGCGGCCGCAACCTGGTGTTCGGCGAGGTGACGCTGCGACTGCCCGACGGCCAGGTGGCGGCGCATGCCACCAGCACCAGCGCGCTGCTGTGAGCCCACACGCCCTGCCGCCGCCGACGGCCTCCGCCGAGGCCCTGGCCCACGCCGCCGACCTGCGTGCCGGCTTCGACTACCGCACCGCGTTCGAGTTCGCGCCCATCGGCCTGGTGCTCTCGCGCCATCGGTTGATGATCGACTGCAACCGCGCCGTGCTGGCGATGTTCCGCGCCCAGCGCGAGCAGCTGATCGGCCAGTCGTTTCGCGTGCTCTATCCCACGCAGGGCGAGTATGAGCGCACCGGCGAGCGCATCCTGGCGAGCCTCGACACGGCAGGCCGATATGCCGACGAGCGCGTGATGCGCCGCGTCGACGGCGAGCTGTTCTGGTGCCACGTGTGGGGCCACGCGCTCGACGCGGCCGACCCGCATGCCGCCGGCATCTGGAGTTTCGAGGACCTGTCGTCCAAGCGCTCCCTCAAGCTCGACTTCACCCCCCGGGAACGCGAGATCGCGGCGCTGCTGATCGAGGGGCTCACCAGCAAGCTGGTGGGCAAGCGCCTGGGCATCAGCCCGCGCACCGTGGACGTGTACCGCGCGCGGCTGATGCGCAAGGTGGGTGCGTCGACGACGGCGGAGCTGGTGCACAAGCTGCTGGCCGGTTAGGGCCTGGCGGCGCTGGGGCCAGACCCGCTCATCACCGCTACGGCTCGCGCCGCATCACGATGCCGCGGCCGCCGACGGCGATGCTGGCCGTGCCGTCGGGCGTCGTGCCGCCTTGCAGCCAGGCGGGCGTGTCGCTCTTCTGGGTCACCTGGTCCAACGACCACGTCGCGTCGCCGTCCAGCGTGTGCCACAACTGGGTGCCGAGGATGAACCCTTCGGTCGCGGACACGTACCACGCGTCGATGAAGTTCTCGCTCGTGGCCTGCAGCGACACATCCTGCCACGTCAGGCCACCGTCAGTGCTGTGCCCCACGTGCCCGAAGTCGCCCACCACGATGCCCTGCCCGCTGCGGGACAGGCGCACGACCTGGGTCTGCTGGTAGCCTCCCGTGAAGACGACCGACCAGGTCACGCCGCCGTCGGTGGAACGGGACACCTGTCCGTTCACGCTCGCCGCCACGGCCGTCGTCGGCGTCAGCCAGGCCACGCTCTGGGCCGCGGACGCCTGCGGCTGGGGCGTCCAGGTCTGGCCGCCGTCGGCCGTGGTGAACACGGCGGGGTACCCCGACGTCACCAGGATGCCGACGCTGGCGTTGGCGAACGCCATGTCGCCCGGCAGGATGCGGCCGGTGCCCAGATCCTGCCCCGCCACCCAGGTGAGGCCGCCGTCGGTGGAGCGCGCCGTGTGTCCGTTGGAGTCGACCGCGGAGGCGGTGCTGGCGTCGCTGAACTGCACCTTGAGCCAGCAGTCGAGCACACCGGTGGGCGTCAAGTTGGCGCCGACCACGCTCCAGTGCGCACCGCCGTCGGTGGTGCGGTACAGCGACTTGCTGAGGTAGTCGCCCCAGGCTACGCCCACGGTGGGCGAGGCGAACGACACGCCGGCGAGGTTGCCGTACTGCGGCACGCCCGAGGTGTCGAGCTCGGTCCAGGTCTGGCCGCCGTCAGCCGTGCGGAACAGCGTGCCCTGCACGGCGGCAGCGATGCCGACGCCGCTCGAACTGAAGCGCACGACAGTGCCGCTGTGGGTGCCCGGCTGCGGCGCGAACGCGCCCGTGCCGGGCCAGGTCGTCGACTGCGTCCATGTGGCGCCGCCGTCGGTCGTCGTGAAGGCGGGTGAGGAGTCGGTCGCAGGCAGGGCGACGCCCGTGGACGCGTCCTTGAAGCCGACGACGCCTTGCCTCCACGACACCCCGGGGTGGAGGATCTGCCATGTCAGGCCCGCATCGGTGCTTCGAGCGACGGCGCTCTCCGTCGTCGCCAGCACCACCGAGTTCGAAGCGAAGGTGATATCGCCTTTGCCGCCCGTACCGGTGCTACGCGTCCATTGCGCGCCGCCGTTGATGGAGCGGAAGATGTCGCCTTCGTAGCCCAGCGCCACGCCCACGCCGTTGCGGAACGCGATCGCTTCGAGCAGGTCGGTGGTGCCGGCGTTGACGGCGGCCCAGGTGACCCCCGCGTCGACGCTGCGCAGCAGCGTGCCGTTGGCACCCACCGCCACGGCGGTCTGCGCATCGTCGAACGCCACACGCTTCAGGTATTGCGACGTGACGCCGGCGCCCACGACGATCCAGTGCTGTCCGCCATCGGACGTGCGCAGCAGCAGGCCGTCGTAGCCCACCGCGACGCCCACCGTGGCCGATCCGAAGGCCACGCCACTGAGGCCGACCTGGCGCGCGGCCTCGGCCTCGCGCACGGCCTGCCAGGTGGTACCGCTGTCGGCGCTGCGCAGGACGATGCCTGCATCGCCCACCGCGACCACCGTGCTCGCGTCGAGCCATGCCAGGTCGCGCATCGTGGCGCCGGTCGGCGTGCCCGACACGTATCTCCAATGCAGCCGCGCCAGCCCCGCAGCGCTGCTGGTGGCGCTGTCGCCCGCCGCATTCATGACGACGGCGCGCACCGTCGCATCGGCTGCCGGCGGGGTCAACGTGACGCTCGCGCTCGTGGCGCCGGCGATGTTCGAGCAGGCCGCGCCGGCGGCGCTGCACAGTTGCCATTGGTACGTCAGGCCCGTGCCGGCGGCCGCCACGCGGAACTGCGGCGTCGGCAGGCCGCTGCGCCAGGCTTGCGGCTGCGGCTGCTGCAGGATCTGCGGCGGCGGACGCACCGTCAGCGTCGCCACGGCGCTGGTGGCCGTGCCGGTGGCGTTGAGCGCCACGACACGGAACTGCTTGCCGTTGTCGCCTACCACCACGGCCGCCAGCGCCAGGTCGGCGCCGGTGGCGCCCGTGACGTTGGCGAAGCTGGCGCCGCCATCGGTGCTCACCTGCCACTGCAGCGCCGGCGCCGGGGTGCCGCCCGCCACCACGTGGAAGCTCGGCGTGGCGCCCACGCCCACGGTCACCGCCGCGGGCGACGTGGCAATGAAGGCGGCCACCGGGGCCGGCGTCACCGTGAGCGTGGCGGCGGGCGTGTCGACCGTGCCCGACGCGTTGGTGGCCTGCGCGCGCAGGCGCCTG
>JBBQYL010000351.1:0-3982 GCA_038208735.1 Burkholderiales bacterium | reverse complement strand
CAGCTGCATGTAGGCGCGGTCGTCGGTGCCTTCGAAGACGCGGTTCTCCTCCTCGAAGTCGAACAGGGCACGCGAGGAGATGGCGACGACGAGGCGTCCGTCCAGGGAGGTAGGCATGCACGGATCATAGGCGCGCCGCTGGCTCGCCACGTGAGCCGGCGGCGGCTTCCCGGCGCGTGGATCCTGCGACTTCGCGCAGGATGACGGCCGGTCGCCCGCCTAGTGCGTGAAGCCGATCTTCGATCGGCGCGCGTTGGCCGACGGCAGGTCGTCGATCGCGATCGCGTCGCGGCCGGCCAGGCGCGCATTGCCGAAGCCGGTCATCAGCGCCCGCCGCATCTCGCGCGGCGCGAGCTCGGCCAGGCGGTCGAGCACGGCGTCGCGCAGGGCCGGGTCGAAGCGCTGGCCCCAGTCGTGGTCGGCGCGGATCTCGGCGTACATGCGCTGCGCGATGGCGCGCGCGGCCGGGTGGTCGGGCGCCTGAACCTGGTAGACGTTCATGCGGTTCAGGATCGGATCGGGGATGTCGCGCTCGTCGTTGGCGGTGGCCACCCAGATCACCTGGCTCGCGTCGATGGGCACCTCGGCGAACTCGTCGGTGAAGGCCTCGGCGGTGTCGTGCTCCATCAGGCCGTACAGCGCGCCCAGCGGGTCGTACGCGTGCTCGCCGCGAGCCTTGTCGATCTCGTCGACCACCATCACCGGATTGGCATACTCGCCGTCCACCAGCGTCTCGAACACCTTGCCCGGTCGGGCGCCCTTCCACTGGCTGGAGGCGCCGCTCAGCACCCAGCCCGCGGTGAGCGAGCTCATGGAGATGAAACCCATGCCGGTGCCCAGCAGCTCGGCGATCTCGCGCGCGAAGTGGGTCTTGCCGACGCCCGGCGGGCCCAGCAGCAGGATGGGCATGATCTCGAGGGCGTCGCGGCTGTCCTGGCACAGCGCGATCTGGCGCTTGACGTCGTCCAGCGCCGCGTGGAAGTTGGGCAGCTGGTCGTAGAGGTCGTCCATGGCGGGTAGTCCGGCGGGCTTCACCTGGAAGCGGTCGGCGCCTTTTTCCAGCATGCGCTGGTACGTATTGCGCAGGCCCTCGTGCTCCTGCTGCGGCAACTTGGCCAGACGCTGGCTCACGGCGTCGAGCCGGTACAGCGAGCGCATGCGCGCGATCGGGATCCGCGCGGAGCGGGGCTCGGGGGACGGGTGGTTCGCAGCAGCCAAGGAGACCTCCGACGAGTTTCGTGAGCGGTGCATCCCATTGAAGCAGGCCCTGCCCGTGGCAACGCGACGAACAGGGCCCGATGCCGCCCTCTGTTCGTGCCCGGGCACGCCGTGTGCTCTGCCGTCGAGCTGAATCCATTCCGGCCATCTCCGCGTAATCCCCCATGTCGGTGCTCATCTTCGGAGCCCGACACGTGATCTCATGGAACTTCATCGCGCCCCTCCTTCTACCCGGCCGTTCGTCCCGCTTGCGGGAACGCGGCTGCCCACGGCACACTCTGCCGCGCCGACCTTCCATGAGCCACCAACCAGGAACTCCCTTCGTGAAAGTGATCACGTCATGACCGCGACCGCACTGAAAAGCGCGGACGATCTCGAGACCCGCCTCGCGGACTGGCTCTCCCGCTGCGCGCTGGGCGACCGCCAGGCCTTCCGCCAACTCTACGAGGCCACGTCGCCGCGCCTGCTGGGCGTCGTCGCGCAGTTGGTAGGCCGCGGTGCGCTCGCCGAAGACCTGCTGCAGGACGTCTACGTGCGCATCTGGAAGGCCGCGTCCCAGTACCGCTCCGGCGCAGGCTCGCCGATGGCCTGGATGGCCGCCACCGCGCGCTACCGCGCCATCGACCACCTGCGCTCGCGCGGCGCGCGCCCGGAGGTGGCCATCGCCGACCTGCCGCTGCACGCCGGCAGCGAGGACGGCGACGACGACCCCACGCACCGCATGCCCGACCCGGGCCCCGGGCCGGCGCGCGAGGTGGAGGCGCGCTCCGAGGCGGAGGCCGTCAATGGCTGCCTGGGCACGCTGCAGGGGTCGCAGCAGCAGTCGCTGTCGCTGGCCTACTACCAGGGCCTGACCCACGGCGAGATCGCCACGCACCTCGGCGCCCCGCTGGGCTCGGTGAAGACGTGGGTGCGGCGTGGCCTCATCGCGCTGAAGGCCTGCCTCGAACGCTGCGGCTGGTCGGAGGCGCGGTCATGAACGTCATCCTCGGAGAACTGCCCGACCGCCTGGCGGCCGAATACGTGCTGGGCACGCTCGCCGGCGGCGCCCGACGCCGTTTCGACGCGCTGCTGCCGGCGCACCCGGCGCTGCGCCATGCGGTGGCGGCGTGGGAATCGCGCCTGCTGCCGATGGCCCTGAACGCCGAGACGGTGCAGCCCGACGCGCGCGTGTGGAGCGCCATCGAGAGCAAGCTGGGTTGGGCGATGCCCGCGGCCGCCCAGCCGGCGTCGGCATGGCGACTGCGCTTCTGGCAACTGTTCGCCGCGGGCGCCACGGTGGCCGCGGTGGTGTTGGCCACGGTGCCGCGCCACGAGCCCGTGGCCGCGCCGATGATCGTGGTGCTGCACGCCACCAAGGGCAGCGAGACCATCGTCGCGGGCTTGAGCCCGGATCGCACGCAGCTGTCCATCCAGCCTCTGCAGAGGGTGGCGCTGACGTCCGACCAGTCGCTCGAGCTGTGGGCGCTGAAGAAGGACGGCCCGCCGGCGTCTCTCGGCGTGATCGCGGCCGACAAGCTGACCGCGATCAACCAGAAGACGCTGCCCAAGGACACCAAGGGCCTGGCCGTGTCGCTCGAACCGCTGGGTGGATCGAAGACCGGCGCGCCGACGGGGCCGGTGCTGTTCGTGGGCGATTTGACGCTCTGAGCCGACGTCCGGGGTCCGGCATTGCCGCCGAGTACGGCGGAGATGCCAGACCCCGCAGGCGTCGTTCAGGGCAGCGTCTTCAGGACCGCCTTGGTGGGCACCGAGAAGTTGTAGCCATCGTGCTTGTCCCAGTTGATCGACCACGTCATCGCGCCGCGGAAGGTCGGGTAGGCCTTCGCGGGCTTGATGGTGCCGCAGTTGGTCAGCCGGGTCAGGCAGTTCAGCGTGTTGGCCACCACCGTCGGCGTGACGAACCCCGTGTTGGCCGAGCTCGTGCCCGAGGGCACGCCGAACGCCACCTGGTCGGGGCGCAGCCCGTTGAAGTGCCACCCGGTGCCGTAGGCCGTGGTGAAGCCCTCGATCAGCATCAGGCTGCCGGCCACGAGGCCGTCGACGGTGCCTTCCGAGACCTGCTGGTTGCCTGCGTTGTCGTACGTGAATCCGCCGTTGTTGTAGTACTGGACGTGGATCTCGGTGAGGTCGTTGCGCAGCGCGTCGATGATGGGCAGGTAGGCGCCCCAGATCGACCCGTAGGCCACGTAGCCGCCCTGCACGTACGGATGCTCCGGCGCCATCGACAGGTAGAACGACGCGCCCACCTTGGCCTTGAGCTGCTGCATCGCGGTGACCAGGTTGGTCTGCAGCGCGGTGTTCTGCGACACGCCGGTCTCGAGGTCGAGGTCGATGCCGTCGAACCCGTACTTCTGGATCAATGCATAGGCGCTGTTGACGAAGTTGGTCACCATCGTGGCGTTGTCCAGCGAGACCGAACCGTTCTGGCCGCCCACCGACAGCACCACCTTCTTGCCGGCCTTGCGCTTGGCGGCGATGTCGGCGATGAACTGCGCCTCGGTGCCGGCGTTCGGGTCGACCGTCAGGCTGATGGCGCCGTTGCCGGCGTTGTCGGCGAACGAGACGATGATCACGTCCCAGTCGTTGCTCACCTGCGCGATGGGGTAGGTCGGACCCGACGGGTTGGTGAAGTCGTGCCAGTAGCCGATCAGCGAGTGGCCCGTGGAGGCCGGCGCGGGGGCCGGTGACGGCGGCGTGGGAGCCGGCGCCGGCGGGGTGGGCACGGGCGCCGGGGCCGGCGGCGTGGGGGCCGGTGCGGGCG
>JBBQYL010000350.1:0-4011 GCA_038208735.1 Burkholderiales bacterium | reverse complement strand
TCAAGCCGTTGGCGGGCAACGCGCCGTTGGTCGACGCCATCCGGCGCCATGCCACCGAGCTGTTCGGCGAGGCGATTCCGGTGTGCGGCACGCCGCTGTACACCGACGCGCGCCTGTTCAGCGAGCGCGGCATCCCGGCCGTGATCTACGGCGCCGGTCCGCGCACCGTGCTCGAGTCCAATGCCAAGCGGGCCGACGAGCACCTCGACCTGGAAGACCTGCGCAAGGCCACCAAGGTGATGGCGCGCAGCCTGTTCGACCTGCTGGCCAGGGCGCCCGAAGCCCCCTGAGCCGCGCGGCAGTGGGATTGGGGTAAAAACGCGTTCCCATTGCGAGGAGCAGCGACATGACCCGGATCCGTGTTGGCATCGGCGGCTGGACCTACGAGCCCTGGCGCGACAACTTCTACCCGGCCAAGCTGCCGGCGTCGCGCGAGCTGCAGCACGCCAGCCGGCAGGTGACGGCCATCGAGGTCAACGGCACCTACTACAGCACGATGACGGCCAAGTCGTTCGAGCGCTGGTTCGCCGAGACGCCCGACGACTTCGTGTTCTCGCTGAAGGCCAATCGCTTCGCCACCAACCGGCGCGTGCTGGCCGAGGCGGGCGAGTCGGTCGGGCGTTTCGTCAACAGCGGCCTCGCGCGGCTCGAGCACAAGCTGGGCCCGCTGCTTTGGCAGTTCGCCGACTCCAGGAAGTTCGACCCGGCGGACTTCGAGGCCTTCCTGAAGCTGCTGCCGGAGGACGTGGACGGCCGCAAGCTGCGCCATGTGCTCGACGTGCGCAACGACAGCTTCATGGTGCCGGAGTTCCTCGCGATGGCGCGCGAGTACCGGACGGCCGTGGTGTTCACCGACTCGCCCAAGTTCCCGTCGTTCGCCAACCTCACCACCGACTTCGTCTACCTGCGGCTGATGAACGCGCAGCCGGACGTGCCGACGGGGTATGCGCCCGAGGCGTTGGCGTCGTTCGCGCGCTGCGCGCAGGCCTGGGCCGCGGGCGGCGAGCCCACCGGGCTGCCACTGGTGCAAGGCGACACCGGCGCGCCGAAGGCCGCCTCGCGCGACGTGTTCATGTTCATGATCAACGGCGCCAAGGAGCGCGCGCCCGCCGCCGCGATGGGCGTGCTGGCGCACCTGCAGGGGTCAGGCCTCTCCGCCGTAACCGGCGGCGATGCCTGACCCCGATCGAGCTCAAAGATCGAGGTCGCCCAGCCCTGGATGATCGTCCGGCCGGCGTCCCAGCGGCCAATGGAACTTGCGATCGGCCTCCGCGATGGGCAGGTCGTTGATGCTGGCGAAGCGCCGCGTCATGAAGCCTTGCGGGTCGAACTCCCAGTTCTCGTTGCCATACGAACGGAACCAGTGACCCGAGTCGTCGCGCCACTCGTACGCGAAGCGCACCGCGATGTGGTTGCCGTCGTGCGCCCACAACTCCTTGATGAGGCGGTAGTCGAGCTCGCGCGCCCACTTGCGCGCCAGGAACTCGCGCACCTGCGCGCGACCGACGGGGAACTCGGCGCGGTTGCGCCAGCGCGTGTCCTCCGTGTAGACCAGCGCCACGCGCGCCGGGTCGCGCGAGTTCCAGGCGTCCTCGGCCAGGCGCACCTTCTGCGTGGCGGACTCGAGGGTGAAGGGGGGCAACGGCGGCTTGGTTTCCATGCGGTCTCCGGACTTGGACGTAACATTCGACGTCCTAATCCTGCCAGTTTTCGCAAGGAACGCCTGCTCCCGATGACCAAGACCCCGCTGGCCCTTGCGCTGGCCTGTTTGCTGTCCCCCCACGCGTTTGCCGCGCCCACCCCACACGAGCAGCTCACCGTGCTGGCACAGGACATGGTGCAGGTCGAGGCCCACGCCAACCCGATGAGCGCCACCTACCTGGGCCTGCCCGGGCTGGACGGCGCGCTGGCGATTCCCACCGAGGCCACTCGTGCGGAAAAGATCGCGCGCCTGAAGGCGCGTCTCTCCAAGCTCGAAGCCATCCGCCAGGCCGCGGGCCCGTCGCTGTCGCTGGTGGACGCCGACGACGCGAAGCTGCTGCGCGCGCAGATCGACGGATCGCTCGACGCGATGCTGGTTCGCCAGGCCGATCGCAAGGACTACGCCGGGCCCGCGGTGGCGCTCGTCGACGCGATCTACACGCAGTTCCTGCACCTGCCGGTGCCCGGCCAGGATGGCGCCACCGCGGCCGACCTGTCCGGGGCGTGGTCCGACATCACGTCGCGCCTGGAAAAGGGCCCCGCGTACATCGAGGCCGGCCAGAGGCTGGTCACGCATCCGGGCAAGCTGCAGGGCGTGTCCGGCCGCGAGCAGATCGCCGGTGCGCCCGACCTGCTGAGCGGCGCGCTCACCGCCGCCGCCACCGTGCAGCTCGCCAGCGATCCCGCCACGCTCAAGCGTTTCACCACGGCGCGCGACGCGGTGCTGGCCACGCTCGCGAAGACCGACGCAACGATCAAGGCTCACGTCGATTCGTGGCCCGACAACTTTGCCATCGGCAAGGCCGCCTACGAGCAGATGCTGCGGCGCGAACTGCTGCTGCCATTCGACGTGCGCGACCTCGAGGGCATGGCGCGCGACGAGCTGGCGCACGGATGGGCCGAGGAGGCGTGGGTGAAGTCGCTGTCGGCCCACCGCAAGCAGGCCTTCGGGGCCGAGAGCGGCGGCGGGATGGCGCCCGATGGCCCGCCCCTCATCGACTACTACCGCGACCGTATCGCGCAGCTGCGCGCTTTCGTCGCCGACCACGACCTGCTCACCATCCCGGACTGGCTCGGCACCATCGACGTCGTCGAGACGCCCAAGTACCAGCAGCCGATATCGCCCGGCGCCTCGATGTCCTCGCCGCGCCTGTTCGCCGAGTCGCCCAACGGCCACTACTTCATCACGCCGCCGAAGTCGCTCAAGGCGGCCGCCGATCGCCTCGACATGAACGAGGACTTCGACCGCGACCGCATCCTCTCGACCGCGGCCCACGAGGCGATGCCGGGCCACTTCCTGCAGCTGTCCATCGCGCGCCGGCACTCCGACTACACCCGCAAGATCCAGGACTCCCCGTCGTTCGCCGAGGGCTGGGCCTTCTACGGCGAGGAGATGTTCGTGCGCCTGGGGCTGTACGGCGACGACCTGGACGGCCGCCTGTTCACCGCGCGCTGGGAACGCGTGCGCGGCGCGCGCGTGATCGTCGACGTGAAACTGGCCACCGGCCAGTGGACGCTGGCGCAGGCCGCCAGGTTCTTCGAGGAGCAGTCGGGCTTCACCAGGTCGGCCTCGGAGGCCGCGGTGGCCGGCTACGCGCTGAAGCCCACCTACGTGCTGGCCTACACGGTGGGCCGCCTGCAGCTGGAGGAGCTGCTGGCCCAGTACCAGCTGCGCATGGGCGACAAGGGCTCGCTGCACGACTTCCACGACCGCCTGCTGTCGTACGGCAGCACCCCGTTCTCCATCGTCGGACCCGAGCTGCTGGCCGACCTCGACAAGCCGGCGAACGCGGTGCGGGCGGTGGCCAACTATTAGGTCGCGGACCAGGAATTCGTAGGAGGCCGCGACCGCGCGGGCGAGCGGCGGCTGCGTCCCGCCGGGGCTGGCTTCGGGGCGGTCTCGCCTGCGGCTCGACTTCGCTGTGCTCCTCGTGTCGGGTGCGCGGCCAGAACTCGCTGCGCGCCTGCGGCGCTACGCTCAGACAGGCTGGCGCGAGTCAGTCAACGATGCGCGCTGCGCGCGCCGCCCCCGCCCCTGCAGTGCGCGCCGCCCCTCAATGCCAGCCCCGACGGGACGCAGCCACCGCTCGCTGGTAACGGCTCGGCGGTTGGGACAAAAACCATGCATCCCATTTCTTGATTGGCGACTTGCCTCAGCCGCCCGGATGAGCGCGACGGGTTGAGGCTTGGTGGTAACCGCGGCGCGAACGAGGCGCACGAGGATGGTCGAGAGGTCATAGCGGCGATTGAAGCGGTACTGAACTTCAGCGAGATAGCGATGAGCGTATTTGACGAAGTCGAAGGCGTGAT
>JBBQYL010000349.1:0-4028 GCA_038208735.1 Burkholderiales bacterium | reverse complement strand
TTTTCGCTGGACCGCATCTACATGCGCGGCTTCCGCTGCGAAGGCACCATGGTGCCGCGCGGCGGCGGCTGGGCGCGAATGTCCGATCACCTGCCGTACGTGGCCGAGCTTGAGCTAAATTGACGGCGGGCGCCCCCAGCGCCAGGAAGCCGCCGGCCGCGCCGGCCTCATTCACCTCGTGGAGACCTGCGATCAAGGCCAAGCGTCAAGAGCGGGCCAAAGCGCGCGCCAATGCGCGCGCACCCTGGAGCCTCGGCGTCAAGCCGAAGTTCGAGGGGGGCCACACCATCGAGCTGCTGCGCGGCGGGGACGACCTGTTTCCGGCGATGGGCGCGGCCATCGCGCAGGCGCGTCGCAGCATCTGGCTGGCCACCTACATCTTCCACGACGATGCCGTCGCCCAGACGCTGGCGCTGCTGCTGGCCGCGGCCGCGCGGCGCGGGGTGCAGGTGCGCGTGGTGGTGGACGGCTTCGGCTCCAAGGCCACGCTGGCCGCGTTGCGCGAATGGATGGTGCCGGCTGGCGTGCAGCTGGCGGTGTTCCGGCCCATCGACCGGTGGTGGAGCTATTTCCAGCCGGGCCAGGCGCGCCGGCTGCACCAGAAGCTGTGCGTGGTCGACGGCGAGGTGGCCTTCGTCGGCGGCATCAACCTGATCGCCGACCGCAACGACCTGCACCACGGCTGGAGCGACGCCCCGCGGCTCGACTTCGCGACGCGCCTGCGCGGCCGGGCCGTGGCAGGAGTGGAGCAGTCGGTACAGGCGATCTGGACGCGCGCGATGCTGGGCCGCGTGTGGCGCGACGAGCTCGCCAGCCTGGTGCGCAGCGCCGCCCCCATGGCGCGCGCGCGACGCCTGGCCACGCGGCTGCGCATCGTGCGTCCGCGCCGGACCAACGCGGGCGCGCCGCAGCCGCCGGTCAGCCTGGCTTTCGTGGTGCGCGACAACCTGCGCCAGCGCCGCTCCATCGAGCGCGTCTACATGGAGGCGATCCAGCACGCGCGCCACCGCATCGACCTGGTGACGCCGTACTTCTATCCCGATCGCCACTTCCGCATGGCGTTGATCAAGGCCGCCGAGCGCGGCGTGAAGGTGCGCCTGCTGCTGCAAGGCAAGATCGACTACCGCATCGCGGGGGTGGCGGCGCGCGTGCTCTACGAGGAGTTGCTCGCCAAGGGCGTGCAGATCTTCGAGTACACGCCGGCCTACCTGCACGCGAAGATGGCGGTGGTCGACGAGGAGTGGGCCACGCTGGGCAGCTCCAACATCGACCCGCTGTCGCTGCTGCTGAACCTGGAGGCCAACGTCGTCGTGTGCGACGTGCCGTTCGCCCTGCGCGCCGCCCAGGAGCTGGAGATCGCGATGGCGGCCTCCAGCGTGGTGATGGCGCCGCCCTACGCCAGGGGTTGGCTGGCCGTGCTGCGCCGGACCTTCGTGGCCATGGTGGCGCACTGGTTCCTGCGCATGGCCGGCATCAATGGGCGCTACTGATCCGTGCGCGCGCCAGGGCCTCGCGCGGGTCGATGCCGAAGCGGTTGACACCGCGGTTGCCGGGCACGCTGCCGTCCACCAGCATCAGGAACAGCGAGCCCACGCCGGGCACGAAGTGGATCAGCGCCCACCAGCCCGAGAAGTTGAAGTCGTGCTGGCGCTTGGCCGAGATGGCCACCAGCGGCCACAGGAACACCAGGTTGGCGAGCTTGGCCGAGGTGTCCTTGTCGAAGTTGGCGATCACCAGCAGGACGTTGAGCACGAGGCCCATCAGCAGCAGCGCCAGCACGCCATGCAGCCAGAAGGTGCGGCGCGGGATGCGGCCCTTCAGGCCCAGGTAGAGCCGCGGCAGCGAGGTACGCTCCGGGTCGGCGCCAAGCGCCAGCGCCGTGAGTTCGTCCAGGGCGGGGCGGCCGGCGGGCACGGTGGGGAAGGGAGTCGGCTCCATGCGTTCCAGTATCGCTGACCTGGTCGTGCGGCGTCCCGAGGGCCTGTATTGCCCGGCGGGCGACTTCTACGTCGATCCGTGGCGCAAGGTGGAGCGCGCGGTGATCACGCACGCCCATTCCGACCACGCGCGCACGGGCCATCGCCACTATCTCACCGCCCGGCGTGGCGTGGGCGTGCTGCGCGCGCGCCTGGGCCGCATCGACGTGACGGGGCTGGAGTGGGGCGAGACCGTCACCATCGGCGCGGCCCGCGTGAGCCTGCACCCGGCCGGCCACATCCTGGGCTCGGCCCAGGTGCGCATCGAGGTGGAGGGCCAGGTGTGGGTGCTGGCGGGCGACTACTGCGTGTCGACGCTGGGCGATGCGAATCCCACATGCGAGCCGTTCGAGCCCGTGCGCTGCGACTGCTTCGTCACCGAGGCCACGTTCGGCCTGCCGATCTACCGGTGGCCGCGCCACGCCGACGTGTTCGACGACATGAACCGCTGGTGGCAGTCCAACGCCGCGGCCGGCGAGGCCAGCATGGTGGGCGCCTACAGCCTGGGCAAGACCCAGCACGTGCTGGCCGGCATCGACGCCGGCCTGGGCCCGATCTACGTGCACCCGGCCGCCGAGGCCATCAACGCGGCGCACCTGGCCGAGGGCGTGCGCCTGCCGCCCACGCGGCCGTGGAAAGAACTGGAAGACCCCCGCGCGCTGCGCGGTGCGCTCGTGGTGGCCCCGCCCAGCGCGCAGGCGCCGTGGCGCTGGCAACGCGTCGTCCGCGTGCGCGAATCGTTCGCCAGCGGCTGGATGCAGCAGCACGGCGCGCGCCACCGCGCCGGCCTCGACCGCGGGTTCGTCCTCAGCGACCACGCCGACTGGCCCGGCCTGCTGGCCGCGGTCGATGCCACGCGCTGCTCGCGGGTGGTGGTCACGCACGGTGACGAGGCGGTGCTGGTGCGTGCATTGAGCGAGAAGGGCCTGCAATGCGGCACGTTCCGCACGGCCTTCGGCGACGACGCCGCGGCGTGATACCAGCTCGAAAATACCCAGGCGAGTATTTTTTCACGCGAAATGGCGTTCCGCCGCCGGTTGTCGCGTGGGCGCCCATCACGACAACATTTGGACAAATGCCACGTTAGGATAGGGCTGTCACCGGACGCACCACACAAGCGCCCGGGACTTTGCAGGGAGCAAACGCATTGACCAGGATCCTGGTAGCCGACGACCTGAAGGACATCACCGAGACGATGGGCCTGCTGTTCGAGACGCTCGGCCACGACACCAAGGTGGCCGACAACGGCCAGCAGGCCGTCGAGGCGGCCGCGGCGTTCGAGCCCGAGATCGTCTTCATGGACCTCGACATGCCCGTCATGAACGGCTGCGAGGCCGCGCGCGCCATCCGCGGCGCGCCGATGGCCCAGCAGCCCTTCCTGGTGGCGCTCACCGCGTCGCATGGCGCGGCGGTGGAGGTGGCCACGCGGGCCTGCGGCTTCGACTTCTACCTGCGCAAGCCCGCCGATACCAACGCCTTGCTGGCGCTGGTGGACGACCTGTCGCAGCGCACGCGTCCCTGAATCGCCGCGCGCATAAGGTTGCGCCGTTACCGACAAAGGCGGCGCACGGATATCGATAGCCGATCGCATTCGTTCCCGTCGCGCGACGGCGTGCCTATCGTGAGGGTGTTCATAACTCAACACCCCCCGTCATGGCCATCGTCGCCCTCGCCGGCAGCCCGTCCGCCAACTCGCGCTCCACGGCCCTGCTGCGCCACGTGCTGGCGAGCTTTCCCGAGTCCACGCCCCGCGGCGAGATCGTGCTGCGCGATCTGCCCGCCGTGGCGCTGGTGCGCGCCGACTTCGACGATCCCGCCATCCGCCGCGCCCGCGAGCAGGTGGCCGCGGCCCGGCTGGTGGTCATCGCCACGCCCATCTACAAGGCCGCGTACAGCGGCCTGCTGAAGACCTTCCTCGACCTGCTGCCGCAGGACGCGCTGCGCGGCAAGACCGTGCTCGCTCTGGGCACCGGCGGCAGCGCCGCGCACCTGCTGGCGCTCGATTACGCGCTCAAGCCGGTGCTGGCCGCGCTGGGGGCGCGACACATCCTC
>JBBQYL010000348.1:0-4228 GCA_038208735.1 Burkholderiales bacterium | reverse complement strand
ACGCCGCGCGGACGAACCTTGATCGAACGCCCTCGGAATCCGGCCGTCCAGGTCGGATTCAAGGCGCACGTGCGGAGTCGAGCCAAGTGCATGCCAGTCGCTCCGCAGCGCGGGCACCCGACCCGCGCGAAGCGTCCCACCTTCACTCCAAAGCGCAGCGTTCAACCCTCACTTCGAAAAGCCCAAGCGTTCAACCGTCACTTCAATGCGGCATCACCGCCGGCGCCAGCTCGTCCACCTCCGGCGTGTCCTTGTCCGAGATGAGCCGGCGCAGGAACGGGATCAGCAACGCCAGCACGATGCCCACCGCCACCGTGCCCCAGCCCAGGCGGCCGAACAGCATCGAGTAGTAGGTGTTGGTCACCTGGGGCGCGGCGCCCTGCGCGGACGGGATCCACTTCGACAGCTGCCCGGCGAACACCGAGGCCAGGCCGGTCAGCAGCATCCACGCGCCCATCATCACGCCCTGGTACCTGTGCGGCGCCAGCTTGCCGATCATCGCGTAGCCCACCGGCGAGATCAGCAGCTCGCCCAGGCTCTGCAGCACGTAGCTGAGGAAGATCCAGACGAACGCCGAGCGGCCCGTGACGGGGTCGGCCAGCGAGATGCCCACCGGCAGCGCCAGATAGCCCAGCCCCATCAGCACCACGGCCGTGGCGAACTGCTTGGGCACGTCGATGCGCCAACCACGCTCGCGCAGGGTCGTGAAGACCGACGCGAGCAACGGCCCGCACAGCACGATCACGATGGTGTTGATGTTCTGCACCCACTGCGGCTGGATGGCGACGCCGAACACCATCGGGTCGACATTGCGGTCGAAGAACAGCGTGAGGCCGCTCGGCTGGATCTGGTAGAGCGACCAGAACACGAGCGAGCCGACGGCCAGCACCAGGTAGGCCGACATGTTGCGGCGCTCTCGTCGCACGGGATGCTTCAACGTCACCCACCCGAGCGCCAGGAACACCATGGCGCAGACCACCTCGACGACGATGGTGGTGGAATCGGGGTGCTGCAGCAGTGCCCACACGACGGGCACCAGTCCCACGAGGATGGCCAGGCCGGCCAGGCCGCGCGTGCGGAACTCGTCCGGGCCGGCGTGCAGCAGCGGCGTCTCGCGATCCTTCAGCACGCGCCAGTAGAAGACGGCCAGCACGATGGCCACCAGGTTGCCCAGCGTGGCGAACGTGAACAGCGGGCCCCAGCGGCCCGACTCGTTGAACAGTCCCGCCACCAGGATGCCGACGAAGAAGCCGACGTTCATGCCGGCGTAGTTCCACAGGAACGCGCCCTCGCGGCGCGGATCGTCGGGCGTGAAGCGTTGCGTCAGCATCATGTTGATGCAGGTGACGTTCAGGCCGCTGCCGGTGAGGAACAGCGACAGGCCCCAATAGAGCATCGAGCCGCTGCCGGTGGCGATGAGGCCGCAGCCCAGCACCTGCAGCACCATGCCGCCCACGAACAGGTTGCGGTTGCTGAGGAAGCGTCCACCCAGGTAGCCGCCAAACAGGTGCAGCCCGTAGTTGAAGGCGCCGAACAGGCTCATCAGCGACAGCGCGAGGTTGTCGCTGAAGTTCAGGTGCTTGGTGGCGTAGAGCACCAGAGAGGTCTGCAGCACGGCATAACCGAGCGTCGAGAACATCTGGATGAAGAACAGGGCGGCCGAGCCTTCTGGGATCTTTTCCAGCCGGGCTTGCAGTGAGGACATTCGAGACTTTCGCGGGAAACGGGGGTCGCGGCGCGTCGGACGCACGCGAACAAGCTCGAAATCATAGTCGCCGGGGGGGCGGACAGCCGGCAGCAGGCGCTTTCCGCGCCGCCGGCTTCAGAAGACGCGCACGGCCACGTCGCGTCCGCGCGTCGTCTCGTTGCCCGAGAAGTCCTTTGCCACGATGCGCAGAAGGTGGTCGCCGGTGGGCAGCTCGGTGGTCGCGCACAGGCTGCCCACTCCGTTCTGATCCTGCGGCCGGCCGATGGCATAGCGAAAGTGCGTCTCGGCGTTGCCTTGCACCGTGACGCCGCTCTTGTCGGCATATACCGTCTTGACGAGGTCGTCGTCGGGCAGGCGCGAGAACTCGATGACCGAGCGCGGCTGCTCGAAGCCGGTCACCGGCGTGCCGTCCGCATGCAGCCACTGGAAGGCGAGGCTGTACAGGCCGAGGCGGCGGCGCGGCAGGTTGCCGTCGACCTGGTCCCACGCGTCCACCACCACCGACACCTCGGCGCGCGGCACCAGCAGCCGGCCGGCCTCGCGCCGCGACAGCAGCAGGCCCGCCGCGTCGTGCACCTCGATCGCAGCGATGCTGGGCGGCACGGTGTCGCGGAAGTCCTTCAATTGCAGCAGCAGCGGGTTGATGCCGTAGCCCGACACGCCCATCCAGAGGTGCGCGTGGGCCGTCGGGTTGATGCTGCCCAGCACGTCGCCCGCGGCGAAGCGCGCGCCGCGGCGCACGCGCACGCGTTGCAGCTTGCCGGCCTCGTCGAGCACCTGCACGAAGCGCGCGGGGTCGAGCGGCCGGCCTTGCGCGTCGCGGCCCACGTGCATGTGGATGTAGGCGAGCGAGTCGATGGCCAGGCCTTCGTTGAGCTTGCCGAAGGCCCACGCGGCCAGCGGGTTCGAGACCTTGCCGGGCGCGATGGCCAGCACCTCCTGGCCGACGTCGCCGCGCACGTCGAGGCCGTCGTGGAAGTGGTCTCGCGTCTCGCCGTGGCCGTCGCCGGCCAGCGGCCGCACGTGCGCGGCGGTGTCGAGGCGCTCCGGGACGTCGTCCACCGTCAGGCGCCTGGCCGACGGAGACGTCGGGGGCTGCCGCATCGCCAGGCCGGCCCCGATGGCGACGATCGCCGCCGCGCAGGCCACGGCCATCACTGTCTTCACGCTTCGCTTCACTCGCCGGGTTCCTTCAGCGGGACAACGGCGCGAATCCTACCAACCCGCGGCGAGCCATACCCCCGCCGCGACGTGGCCTTGCCGTCTGCGAATATGCTCGCGCCTTCGCCGGCCCCTCTAGCCGCGCATGCACAACCCGACAACTCAGGAGAACACGATGGGAACCATGGTCAGCTTCAAGCGCCCCGACGGCAAGGAACTGCAAGGCTACCTGGCCGAGCCGGCGCAGCCGAACGGCGCGCCGGCGGTGGTGGTGATCCAGGAATGGTGGGGCCTCAACGACCAGATCCGCGGCGTGGCCGACCGGCTGGCGCACGCCGGCTTCCTGGCGCTGGTGCCCGACCTGTACCGCGGCAAGAAGACGGTGGAGCAGGAGGAGGCCAACCACCTGATGTCGGCGCTCGACTTCGGCGACGCCGCCGCGCAGGACGTGCGCGGCGCCGCGCAGTACCTGAAGACGCGCGCCGCCAAGGTGGGCTGCGTCGGCTTCTGCATGGGCGGCGCGCTGACGCTGCTGGCCTCCGCCAACGTGCCCGAGCTCGACGCCGCCGTCACCTGGTATGGCTGCCCGCCCCTGGAGTACCTCGACATCGGCAAGATCAAGATCCCGCTGCAGGGCCACTGGGCCACGCAGGACGAGCACTTCGCACCGGAGCTCATCAAGGGCCTGGCCGCGAAACTGACCGACGCCGGCGTCAAGTTCGAGTTCCACGACTACCTGGCCCATCACGCCTTCGGCAACGAGCAGGCGGTCGGCGACGGCCGAATCGCATCCACGCAGTACGACCCGGTGTGGGCGCAGCGCGCTTGGGACCGCACGTTCACGTTCTTCGGCCAGCAGCTGCGCTGATCAGCCGGCCGTCGTCGCGGCCATCTCCATGAAACGCAGTTGCGGATCGAGCGCCAGCGCGCGGGTGGCCGCCCGCGCCTGCGCCTGGTCCAGCGGCACCAACAGCTCGATCTGCCCCGCCACGCTGGTGCCGATGGCCAGGCCGTCGCGGAACAGCACGCGCGAGCCGGCCACGCGCGGCACCTTCGGGCCGGCCAGCACGGTGCCCAGCAGGTTGGCGGGGTCCGAGGCCGACAGGCACACCAGCGTGTCGTCGGACGGCTGGCGGCGCACGGCGCGCATCGTGGCGATGGCGTCGGGCAGCGCGAACTGTTCGCCCGTGACGCCAGCGATGAAACGGCCGCCGCGGATCTCGCCGCGTGCCTCCAGTCGGCGCCACACGCGCACCAGCTCGCGCCAGGGCGGCAGCCAGGCGGCCTCGCGCTCCAGCAGCTGGAAGCACACCACGCCGTAGCGGCGCAGCAGCGTGCGGGCCGCGTGTTCGATCGCCT
>JBBQYL010000347.1:0-4235 GCA_038208735.1 Burkholderiales bacterium | reverse complement strand
ACGGCTATCGACGAGTACGTGGCTCATCACAACAAAGATCCCAAGCCATTTATCTGGACTAAGAGCGCGCGCGACATCCTGCAAAAAGTCATTCGCGCCAATAGCCGCTTAAGTACTAAACAGAATGCAACACTACACTAGGTGATTGCCCGGAGGACGCTCAGGACACCTGCGGCGGCGCCGCCTTGCGCCCGTACGCCGCCGTGCCCAGCGCGCCCAGGAAGCCGCCGACGACGGCCACGTACCAGAGCGGCGTGGTGCCGACGACGCCGTTGAGCGGCACCAGTCCGGCGCCGGTGGCCACCAGGCCCAGCACGGACGACAGCGCGAGCACGAGCAGCGGCGTGGCCACCACCTTGGTGGCGAAGCCGCGTGCCGGGTCCGGGTCGCTCAGCACCAGCAGCCACCAGCCCAGCAGCGTGAGCACCGGGAACAGGATCCACAGCGACAGGCCCGGCACGATGGCCACCAGGCCCAGCGACGCGGCGCCCAGCAGCGCGGCCGATGCGATGCCCAGCAGGGCGAGAAGGCCTCCGGCGATGGCGATCATGGCGTGTCCTCCGAAACGGGAAGCTTCCAGGATACCCCTTCAGCCCGGCCCCTTGAGCCCCAGCAGCGCCCTCGCCTGCGCCGGCGTCGCGATGGGCCGCCCCACCCGCTCCGCGCACTTCGCCAGCGCCTCGATCATCACGCCGTTGCCGCTCGCGCGTTCGCCGCCCGGCAGGTAGAAGCTGTCCTCCAGCCCGGTGCGCAGCATGCCGCCCAGCTCGGCGGTCTTCTGGTGCACCGGCCAGATCTCCTCGCGGCCGATGAGCGTGGCCTGCCACACGGCGCCCGGCGCGATCCAGCGCGGGAGCAGCGCCAGCAGGTCGGCGTCGCAGGGCATGCCCGAGGCGACGCCCATGACCAGGTTGTATTCCGGCGTGCCCATCGTCGGCTTGAGCATGCCGGCCTTCAGGAACATGCCCACCGAGCGCACGATGCCCACGTCGAAGCACTCGAACTCGGGGTGCGCGCCGGCGGCCTCCATCGCGTCGAGGAACTGCTGCACCTTGGCCACCGGGTTGTCGAACACCATCGGCGGCCAGGCCCAGCGGCCATCGGAACGCAGCTTGAGGTAGTTGAGGCTGCCCGCGTTGCACGCCGCGATCTCGGGGCGCACGCGCTCGATGCAGGCCACCGGCCCGCTGATGTCCTTGCCGATCACGCCCGTGGTGAGGTTGATGATCACGCCCGGACACGCCGCGCGGATGGCGCCGCACACGTCCTCGGCCACGTCGGGATCCCACGACGGCAGGTGGCCCTGCCCTTCGTCCTGGCGCCGGATGTGCACGTGCATGATGCACGCGCCGGCATTGAACGCGTCGCGCGCCTCGGCGGCCATCTGCGCGGCCGTGACGGGAACCGGATGCTGCACCGGATCGGTGAGCACGCCCGTGAGCGCGCAGGTGAGGATCGCCTCGTTCATGCGGTCTCCTTCTTGTCGAGTTCGAGTTCCACCAGCACCGCGCCCGAGGCCACCACGTCGCGCGCCGCCACGTGCACCGCGGTCACGACGCCGGTCGCGGCCGCGTTGAGCCACATCTCCATCTTCATCGCCTCCACGCACACCAGCGGCTGGCCCGCGGCCACGCGCTGGCCCGGCGTGACCGACACCTGCGCCACCACGCCGGCCACCGGCGCCCGCGCCACGCGAGCGGCGGCGGTGGCGTCGGGTGGCGGGAACGGCGACGGCTCGCTGAACACGTGGACGGCCGCGTCGCGTACCACGTGCACGCGCTCGCCATCGTCCACCACCAGGCGCTGGCGGCGCACGCCGTCGATGTCGACCGCGCGCCAGCCGTCGGCGTCGCAGGGATGCAGCACCACGTCGACCCCGCGATCGCCCAGGCGCACGCGCGTGCCGCGCGCCACCGCCAGCGCGCGCGTGACCCCCGCGCAGGCGAGCGCCACGTGGCGCATGGCGACGCTGGACGGCAGCGGGCCGCTGGTCGGCGCGACGCCCGGGGCCTGCGCGCGCACCGCGGCCGCGATCGCCCAGTCCTCGTCGTCGGGCAGCGGCGCCACGTTGAGCGCCGCGCCCTGCGCGGCCCAGTCGTCGAGGCGCCGCGTGGTGACGGCGCCGGTCACGAACGCGGGGTGGCGCGCCAGGTCGCGCAGGTAGCGGCCGTTGTTGCGCAGGCCCAGCAGCGGGCTGTCCTCCAGCGCCGCCCCCAGGCGTCGCAGCGCGTCGGCGCGGTCGCGGCCGTGCACGATCACCTTGGCCACCATCGCGTCGTAGAACGGCGAGACGACGCCGCCCTCGGCGATGCCGTCGTCGATGCGCACCGACGCCAGGCTCGCGGCGGGCACGCCCTGCGTGCCCGCGTCCGCGCGCCCTGCGCGCAGGGCGCGCGCGGGGCGCCAGTGCACGATGCGGCCGGCCTGCGGCGTGAAGCCGTCGTACGGATCCTCGGCGTACAGGCGCGCCTCGACGGCATGGCCCGTGAACGTGATGTCGTCCTGCTTCAACGGCAGCGGCTCGCCCGCGGCCACGCGCAGCTGCCATTCCACCAGGTCGAGCCCGGTCACGCACTCGGTGACGGGATGCTCCACCTGCAGCCGCGTGTTCATCTCGAGGAAGAAGTGGCGACGCTGCGCGTCGACGATGAACTCGATGGTGCCCGCGCCCACGTAGCCCACGGCGCGCGCCGCGGCCACCGCGTCGCGGCCCATGATGGCGCGCATGGGGGCGTCGACGAACGGCGATGGCGACTCCTCGATCACCTTCTGGCGCCGGCGCTGCGCGCTGCAGTCGCGCTCGCCCAGGTGCACGACGTTGCCGTGCGCGTCGGCGAACACCTGGATCTCGATGTGGCGGCCGTCCTCCACCAGGCGCTCCAGCATCAGCGTGCCGTCGCCGAACGCCGACGTGGCCTCGCGGCGCGCGCCGGCCAGCGCGGCGGCCAGCTGGGCGCCGGCGTGCACCAGGCGCATGCCCCGCCCGCCGCCGCCGGCCACGGCCTTCACCAGCAGCGGCCAGCCCAGCGCCTCGGCCTCACGCGTGAGCGCGTCATCGGACTGATCTTCGCCGAGATAACCCGGCACGCAGGGCACGCCGGCGGCGATCATGCGGCGCTTGGCGCCGGCCTTGTCGCCCATCGCGGTGATGGCCGCGGCCGGCGGCCCGATGAACACGAGGCCCGCGTCGACGCAGGCCTGCGCGAAGTCCGCGCGCTCCGACAGGAAGCCGTAGCCGGGATGCACGGCGTCGGCGCCGGCGCGAGCGGCGGCGGCGAGCACGGCGTCGATGCGCAGGTAGGAGTCGGCGGCGGTCTGTCCGCCGAGCGCCACGGCCTCGTCGGCCAGCGCCACTTGCGGCGATTCGGCATCGGGCTCGCTGTAGATGGCCACGGTGCGATAGCCCATCGAACGCGCGGTGCGGATCACGCGGCAGGCGATCTCGCCGCGGTTGGCGATGAGGATCCTGTTCATTGCGGCGCCCACGACGGCAAGCGCTTCTGCATGAACGCGGCCATGCCCTCGATGCCCTCCGCCCCGCGAACGGCGCGCGCGAACACCTGCGCCGCATCGTCGACGAGGTCGGCCGCGGGCGTGTGCAGCGCGCGCGCCATCAGCGACTTGGTGGCGGCGATCGCGCCGGGCGCGCAACGCAGCACCTGGGACAGCGTCGTGGCGAGCGCGGCGTCCAGCGCGGCGCCGTCGTCGTGCACCTCGTGCACCAGGCCGATGGCCAGCGCCTGAGTGGCGGTGAGCCGCCCGCCGGTCACCGCCAGACGCCTGGCCTGCGACGCGCCGACGCGCTCCACCAGGAACGCGGCGATCTGCGCGGGCACCACGCCCAGCGAGGTCTCGGGCAGGCGCAGCTGTGCGCCCTGCCCGGCCAGCGCCACGTCGACGACGCACGCCAGCCCCAGGCCGCCGCCCATCACCGTGCCCTCCAGCACGGCGATGGTGGCGATGCCCGTGCGCGCGAACGCGCCGCACAGCGCGCCGAAGCGCGCGTTGACGGCGGCGATGGCATGGCCGTCGCCGGCCAGCTCGCGCTGGCGCGCCTGGGCCATGTCCTGCAGGTCGGCGCCGGCGCAGAAGTGGCCGCCCGCGCCGCGCAGCACGATGGCGCGAACGTCGCCCGCCGCCTCGGCCCGCGCGAGCACGTCGCTCAGGTCGTCCACCATCTGCATCGACATCGCGTTGCGCGCCGCGATGCGGTTCAGGGTGACGTTCAGCACGCC
>JBBQYL010000346.1:0-4263 GCA_038208735.1 Burkholderiales bacterium | reverse complement strand
GTGAAATGAGTCCGCAGGCTGGTGTCGCGGGGCAACACCTGGGAATATGCCGGCACCAACAACACATCGTCGAAGGTGAGCGCTTTGCCTAGAAGGCGCATAGAGGAAGCTCCAGACGCAAAAGCGGATTATACGGACTGCTCGACGCTTTGCTTCATGCAGCTGTCATAACCCACTCCGGACGGGCGACACGGCGCCTTGCCGTTTGCGATTTGTCACCACTGCAGAGCACTACACTGGTCGCCGCGCTGGCCGATGACACGAGAATGTGTCAACGCGCCCCGGGGGCGCCACGTTGGTCCCTCACACTTCAGAAGAATCAGCCCATGCAAAAGATCGCCCTGTCCCTTGCCACCGGCCTGTTGGCGTTCGCCGCCCTCGGCGCCGACGCCCAGACGCTGTGGAAGTGGCGCGACGCGTCGGGCCAGATGCACATCAGCGACACGCCCCCGCCGCCCGGCACGCCCACCAGGAACATCGTCAGCGGTCCGCCGTCGGGCACGCCGCCCTCGCCGGTGGTGACCACCACGTCGTCGTCCAGCACCACCACCACCACGACCACCGCCGACCCGGCCGCCACGGCCGCGTCCGCCGGCGAGACGGCGCTGGACAAGAAGAAGAAGGCCGCCGACAAGGAGAAGGCGGACAAGGACAAGGCCGACCGCGCCGCCGTCGACGCCAAGAACGCCGCCATCCGCAAGGACAACTGCGCGCGCGCCCAGGCATCTCTGGCGGGGCTGCAGAGCGGCCAGCGCATCGCCAGGATCAACGCGAATGGCGAGCGCGAGGTGCTCGACGACGCCGGCCGCGCCGATGAGATCAAGCGCACGCAGGACGTGGTGTCGACCAACTGCAGCGCCACGCCGGCCGCGCAATAGGCCTCGGCGCTTGCAAGCGGCGGATCCCGCCAGCGCCGCGCCGACGATCAGCGCTTGCGGCCCGCGTACCCGCGGAGACGCAGCGCATCGATGCCGCCCGCGGCCTCGAAACGAACACGACGTGCCGTCATCGGATCGATCTGCAGGTCGCGCAGAACCTCGATGCGGTCGCCGTCGCGCAACGGATGCGCCAGCGCCCTCGCCTTGCTCCACACCGCCGCCGACAGCCCCGCCGCCGCGAAGGCCGGGTCGCCGCGGGCCGCGCTCTCCAGCGCGGGCCAGCCCGTGGCGGCCAGCGCCGCGGCCATGGTCGACGCGGGCGGCAGCCGCAGGTCGACGCTCAGGGTCTCGCGCTCCGACGGGCCCCACACCACCCGCACGCGCAGCTCAGCGGTCACCGTAGACCTGCGCCGCGCGCTTGACGAACGAATCGACGAAGGTGTTGGCCACCTGGTCGAACACGGGGCTCAGCACCGCCTCGAACACGCGGTTGGAAAAGGCGTAGCAAAGCTCGAACTCCACCCGGCAGGCCACCGGCTCGTCCGGGTTCTTCGGCTGGGCGGGGTCGGGCTGCTTGAGCGGCTTGAACAGCCAGGTGCCATCGAGCTGCGAGAACGGGCCATCGACGAGCTTGAGTTTGACCGACTCGCCCTGCACCTCTTCGTTGTGCGTGGTGAACGACTGGCGCACGCCCGCATACGACAGGCCCAGGCGCGCGGTCATGCCCGCGGGCGCGCCCGTTGCCGAGTCAGGCTCACGCCGCTCCAGCACGGTGGCGGATTCGCACCAGGGCAGGAACTTCGGGTAGTCCTCCACCTTCACCACGAGCTCGTACATTTCGCGGGCGGAGTACCACAGCAGGACGGACTTCTTGACGTGCTTCATACAATGGAAGAATTTTAAGCGCCCTCATGTCCGCCTTCATCGCAGAGAATCGCCGCGCGCGGTTCGAATACCACATCGAAGAGACGTATGAAGCCGGCCTGGTGCTCCAGGGCTGGGAAGTGAAGGCCATCCGTGCGGGCCAGGTGCAGCTCACCGACGGCTATGTCGTGATCAAGAACGGCGAGCTCCACATGATCGGCTGCCGCATCAACGCGCTGCGCTCGGCCTCCACGCACGTCAGCCCCGAGGCCGACCGCACCAAGAAGCTGCTGATGCGCGGCGAGGAGATCAAGCGCCTCATCGGCAAGGTGGAGCAGCGCGGCTTCACCATGGTGCCGCTGAACCTGCACTTCAAGGGCAGCTACGTGAAAGCCGACATCGCCCTGGCCAAGGGCAAGGCCGACCACGACAAGCGCAACACGATCAAGGAGCGCGACTGGGAGCGGGAAAAGGGTCGGTTGATGCGGCACAAGGTGTCGGGGCCGTCCAAGGACTAGAGACTGTCGAGGCCGGCCTCCAGGTCGAGGATCAGGTCCTCCACATCCTCCAGCCCGATCGCCAGCCGCACCAGCGTGCCCTCGTATTGCACGCCAGGCACACGGGCCGAGCCCGCGCGGTAAGGCACCGCCAGGCTCATGGGCCCGGCCCACGACCAGCCGATCCCGAACAGCCGCAGCCCGTCGACGAAGCGCTCGACGCGCTCGGCCGAGACGGCCGGATCGAACTCCACGGTCACCAGGCTGGCCGCCGCGCGGCACTGCGCCACCCAGTGCTCGTGCCCTGGTGACCCAGGCGTGGCCGGATGCAGCACCCGCACGAATTCCTTGCGCCCCAGCGCCCATTGCGCGATCCGCCGCGTGGCGCCGTCCTGCGCGGCGTAGCGCAATGCCATGGTGGGCAGGCCGCGCAGCACCAGCTCGACGTCGTTGGGGCCCACGCCCAGGCCCAGCCGGCTGTGGGTCATGGCCAGCTGGTCGTGCAGCGGCTTCGAGCGCGTGACCACCGCGCCCATCATCACGTCGGCGCCGCCGGACGGATACTTGGTGAGCGCGTGGATCGTCAGGTCGGCGCCGAGCGCGGGCGTGGCGCCGGGCTCGAGGTCGAACGCGTCGAAGGCGATGCCCGCGCCCCAGGTGTTGTCGATGCCCACCACCGCGCGCGGCGCATGCGCGCGTATCGTGCGCACCAGCGCGCGCAGGTCGGGGAACTCGAGCGTCACCGAGCCCGGCGGCTCGATCCACACCAGCGCCACGTCGGGGCCCAGCGCGGCGCGCAACGAGGCCACGTCCATCGGATCGTAGACGCGATGCGCGATGCCCCAGCGCGCCAGCTCGTGGGCCGCCAGGTTCTTGTTGGGGAAGTAGGCGTTGTGCGGGATCAGCACCGCATCGCCGCTGGACAGCAGCGACTGGTCGACCAGCGCGATGGCGGCCAGCCCGCTGGGCGCCAGCAGCGCGTGCGTGCCGCCCTCCAGCGTGGCCAGGCGCGCCTCCAGCGTGAACGACGTGGGCGTGCCGTGCAGGCCGTAGGTGTAGGCGCTCTTGTCGAGCCAGTTGGCCTCGCGCTGCGCGGCCACGCTGTCGAACAGCACCGTGGAGGCGCGGAACACGCCGGGCGCCACGGCGCCGAAGCCGGCGGGCGCCACGTAGTCGTGGTGGATCTGCCGGGTGGACGGCCCGTCGCCGTTGCGCTCGCCGGCCATCTTCAGATCGGCAGCGCGACGAGGTCGTGGCCCTCGGTGGCGACGATGCGCGCCCGCGTGAACTCGCCCACCTTCAGCTGCTTCGAGAGCTTCTCGGGCGGCAGCAGCCGCACGATGCCGTCGATCTCGGGCGCGTCGGCGTACGAGCGGCCAACGCCGCCCTTCTTGCCCAGCATCGGCGCCTTGTCCACCAGGATCTGCATGGTGGCGCCCACGCGGCGCTGGAGCTTGGCCGCCGACACCTCTTCGGCCACCGCCATGAAGCGCGCGCGACGCTCCTCGCGCAGTTGCTGGGGCAGCTGGCCCTCGATCTCGTTGGCCGTGGCGCCTTCCACCGGCGAGTAGGCGAAGCAGCCCGCACGGTCGATCTGCGCCTCGCGCAGGAAGTCGAGCAGCGTCTGGAATTCGTCTTCCGTCTCGCCCGGGAAGCCGGCGATGAAGGTGCTGCGGATGACCAGCTCGGGGCACTTCCCGCGCCACATCTGGATGCGCTCGAGCGTGCGCTCGCCGGTGCCCGGGCGCTTCATGCGCTTGAGCACGGCCGGGTGCGCGTGCTGGAACGGGATGTCGAGATACGGCAGGATCTTGCCGCTGGCCATCAGGTCGATCACGTTGTCGACGTGCGGATACGGGTACACGTAGTGCAGCCGCACCCACGCGCCGTACTTCGTGGCCAGCTCGCCCAGGCGCTCGCACAGGTCGAGCATGCGCGTCTTCACCGGCTTGCCGTCCCAGAAGCCCATGCGGTACTGCACGTCGACGCCGTAGGCCGAGGTGTCCTGGCTCACGATGAGCAGC
>JBBQYL010000345.1:0-4277 GCA_038208735.1 Burkholderiales bacterium | reverse complement strand
CCGCGGGCAACGTCGCGGCCTCGAAGGCCCGAGTTGCCCAAACCAACTAAAAAGTTGGAGGAAGCATTTGTCCCAACCGCCTGGGTGAACCGGCGGTGCGGCGGGCGTGTACTTGGGGAGACGCAGCACCGGGCCATCGAGGGCATTGCTGGCACCACATACGAAGTCGCCGAGCGCAACCCGCCAGCGTTGCGCGGACGAAGTCAAACGAGCGCCCTCGGAATCCGGCCGTCCAGGCCGGATTCAAGGCGCACGTGCGGAGTCGAGTCAAGTGCATGCCAGTCGCTCCGCAGCGCGGGCACCCGAACCGCGCGAAGCGTTCAACCCTCACTTGATACCCGTCAAGCGCGCCAACGCACCCCCCGTCACCCCGGTCGCACCATGTCCTCGGCCCGCACCCACGCATCGAACTGCTCGCCCGTGAGCTTGCCCGAGGCGATGGCTGCGTCGCGCAGCTTCAGCCCCTTCGCATGCGCGGTGCGCGCGATCTGCGCGGCGGCGTCGTAGCCGATGTGCGGGTTCAGGGCGGTCACCAGCATCAGCGAGTTCTGCAGCAGTTCGGCGATGCGGTCGCGGCGCGGCTCGATGCCCTGCGCGCAATGCTTGTCGAAGCCGCGCATGCCGTCGTCGAGAAGCCGCACGCTCTGGAGCAGGTTGTGGATCATCACCGGCTTGTAGACGTTCAGCTCGAAGTTGCCGCTGGCGCCCGCCATCGTCACGGCCACGTCGTTGCCGAACACCTGGCAGCACAGCATCGTCATGGCCTCGCACTGGGTCGGGTTCACCTTGCCGGGCATGATCGAGCTGCCCGGCTCGTTCTCGGGGATCTGCAGTTCGCCCAGGCCGCTGCGCGGACCGCTGGCCAGCCAGCGCACGTCGTTGGCGATCTTGGTGAGCGCCACGGCCAGCGCCTTCAGCGTGCCATGCGCCCGCACGATGGCGTCGTGGGCGGCCAGCGCCGCGAACTTGTTGGGCGCGGTGACGAAGCCCAGGCCGGTCATGCGGTCGAGCTCGGCGGCCACGTCGGCGCCGAAGGCCGCCGGCGTGTTCAGGCCGGTGCCCACCGCGGTGCCGCCAAGGGCCAGCTCGCGCAGTTCGGGCAGCACCTGGTGCAGCGCGCGCTCGGCGTGATCGAGCTGCGCCACCCAGCCGGAGATCTCCTGGCCCAGCGTGATGGGCGTGGCGTCCTGCAGGTGCGTGCGGCCGATCTTGATGATGCCGTCGAAGGCCCTGGCCTTGGCGTCGAGCGTGGCGCGCAGGCCCTGCAGCGACGGGATGACGTGCTGCGCGATGCCCTGCACCGCGGCCACGTGCATCGCGGTGGGAAAGACGTCGTTGGACGACTGCCCGAGGTTGACCTCGTCGTTGGGATGCACGAGGCGCTTCAGGCCCAGCGGGCCGCCGAGGATCTGCGAGGCGCGGTTGGCCAGCACCTCGTTCATGTTGATGTTGCTCTGCGTGCCCGAGCCGGTCTGCCACACGGCCAGCGGAAACTCGTCCTCCCAGCGTTCCTCGATGACCTCGCCGGCGGCCTGCGCGATGGCGTCGGCCTTGGCCGCGGCCAGCAGCCCGGTGCGCTGGTTGACGCGCGCCGCGGCGCTCTTGACCAGCGCCAGCGCGTGCAGCAGTTCGGGCGGCATGCGCTCGGTGGAGATCGCGAAGTGTTCGATGGAGCGCTGGGTCTGCGCGCCCCACAGGTGGTCGCCAGGAACGGGGATGTCGCCCCAGGCGTCGTGCTCGATGCGTTCGTCGGTGCTCATGGCTTCAGGTTGTTCAGGGGACAGGCCCAGGGTACAAGGCTCTCGAAGACCCTGCCGAGCGGGCGGTACGCCGGACGCGTCCGGCGCCCTCGCAATGGCCGGGGAATCCCCTTGCTGCACCGCAGCGTACGCCCTCTAGAATCCGCTGGAACAAACACATCGATTGGGGACGTTCCATGGTCACGACTCGCCGCAGCACCAAGGCCAACGCCGATCCGTCCGCGCCTGCGGGCATCCGCATCCTCAAGAAGTACCCCAACCGGCGTCTCTACGACACGCTCACCAGCTCGTACATCACGCTGGCCGACGTCAAGGAGATGGTGCTCGAGGGCGCCCCGTTCGAGGTGCGCGACGCCAAGAGCGGCGACGAGCTCACGCGCGCCATCCTGCTGCAGATCATCCTGGAAGAAGAGACCGGCGGCGTGCCGATGTTCAACACGCAGATGCTGGCCCAGATCATCCGCTTCTACGGCCACGCCATGCAGGGCGTGATGGGCTCGTACCTCGAGAAGAACCTGCAGGCGCTGGCCGAGATGCAGACCCGCATCGCCGACCCCGCGGCCGCCTTGTCGCCCCTCACGCCCGACGGCTGGACCAAGCTCATGAGCGGCCAGGCGCCGATGATGCAGAACTTCATGGGCAGCTACCTCGAGCAGTCGAAGAAGCTGTTCGAGCAGATGCAGGAGCAGATGAGCAAGCCCGGCGAATCCATCTTCCCCATTCCCGGGTTCCCGCCCGTCAAGCGCTGAGCGGCGCGGCCCGCTCAGTCGGGCACGGGGGCCATGGTGTCGGCAAGCGCTTCGGCCTCGTCCAGGCGCAGGGGCGGATAGACCTCGACGTTGTCGAGCACCGCGCGGATCGCGGCCAGCGGGGCGTCGTCGGCGGTGTCGAAGTACGGCCCCATCCGCAGCATGAGGGCCAGCCAGCGCTGCACGTCGCTGACCGCGTCCATGCGGTTCACCTTCGCGCGCTCGATGCCGTGCCGCACGAACAGCCGCAGCGCGTCGTGGGCGTGCCGTGCCGTCGTCACCGGATGGTTCTTGCGCAGCAGCGCGATCGCATCGAGCTCGAACTGACGCCGCATCGCCACGCCGAACGTCCTCATCTGTTCCGCCGAGATATGCATCCTGCTGCCTTCACGGTCTTCGCTCCAGGCGTCGCGCCGGTGCCCGAGAGCCGGAGGCGGCTGCCCATGACGCCGGGGATGAAGATGATCGGAATCGCCTCGCGCTGGACCTGAACCGCGTGGGGAGTATTGGTGGCGAGGCCGGCGACGGGCGGGTCGACGGCCTTCCAGGAGACCTGCATCGTGGCCATTCGCGCTCAGTCCTGGCCGAGGTTCGTGCGGCGCTCGATGTCCGCGCGAACGTCGTCGTAGAACTTGTCGAACGTGACCTTGGCGATCCCGGGGGGTATTCCCGTCGCCTTGAACGAGCCGCCGCTCAGCGCCTGGGGCGCGGCCACGTCGCCGAGTGCGATCGACATGCTCTCGCTCGCATAGGAGCTGCCGGTGTCCACCGGCCACCAGGGGGGACGCGGGACACGTCGGGCGCAAGACCTAGCGCGATGTCGAAATCGTGCGTGACGCACGCACAGGGTTGCACGGGGCTGTCGATGGGCCGGTTGTCCTGGAAGCTGACAGTATCGACGGGACGCGGCCGCTTCGTTTCGCCCTCTTGGGGGGTGGGCGGCGAGGGGTGCGCGCTCGCCGCGGCGGCGCAATCCCCCGCGACTGCCCAATCGGGCCCCGATGCGGGACAATCGGGGGATGAACGCCACCACCGACGCCCCGCTCGCCCCCGTGCCAGCCAAGGCGGAACCGACCATCGCCTTCGTCAGCCTCGGCTGCCCCAAGGCCCTCACCGACTCCGAGCTCATCCTCACGCAGCTGCGCGCCGAGGGTTACGGCACCAGCAAGACCTACGCCGGCGCCGACCTGGTGGTGGTCAACACCTGCGGCTTCATCGACGACGCGGTCCGGGAGAGCCTGGACGCCATCGGCGAGGCGTTGGCCGAGAACGGCAAGGTCATCGTCACCGGCTGCCTGGGCGCCAAGCCGGGCAAGGCGGGCGGCGCCAACCTGATCCGCGAGATCCATCCCAAGGTGCTGGCCGTCACCGGGCCGCACGCCACGCAGGAGGTGATGGACGCGGTGCACCTGCACGTGCCCAAGCCGCACGACCCGTTCGTCGACCTGGTGCCGCCGCAAGGCATCAAGCTCACGCCGCGCCACTACGCGTACCTGAAGATCAGCGAGGGCTGCAACCACCGCTGCACGTTCTGCATCATCCCGAGCATGCGCGGCGACCTGGTGTCGCGGCCCATCGGCGACGTGCTGGGCGAGGCGCAGCGCCTGTTCGAGGCGGGCGTCAAGGAGCTGCTCATCGTGAGCCAGGACACCTCGGCCTACGGCGTCGACGTGCAGTACCGCATGGGCTTCTGGGACGGCAAGCCGGTGAAGACGCGCATGCTCGACCTGTGCGAGCGCCTGGGCGAGCTGGCCACGAAGTACGGCGC
>JBBQYL010000344.1:0-4347 GCA_038208735.1 Burkholderiales bacterium | reverse complement strand
ACAGCGACGGCAACAGCTTCCTGCACCCGCGCGACATGGATCCCAGCGGCAAGTTCGCCGGCTTCCTCACCTCCGACCTCATGCCGCTGCAGCGCACCAAGGAAGGCGGCGCGCTGATGCTCATCGACGCGGCCAACTATTCCGAACAGAACACGCCGGCGAAGAAGTCCGTCGCCGCCGTGGGCGGCCAGCTGCAGGCCACCGAGAAGGAGGTCAACATCGACCGTGGCATCTCCATGTACGGCCGCTTCACCGCGCCCTACCCGCTGTGGGACGGCACCGACCGCGTGCTGGTGTCGTATCGCCCGTGCGAGGTCACCAAGAACGGCGTCGTCGTGCCGTGCTCCACGCTGAGCGCGGCCGAGATCGCGCTGCTGGGCGACATGGAGCGCCCGATCTCCGAGAGCGCGCTCGACCCGGTGCAGGACAACGTGCCGCCGCCGTACGCCGTCTACATGTTCAACGCCGCCAACCAGTCGATGCTGCCGGTGGCCACGCCGCCGGCCGGCTTCATGTACGTCGACGCGGTGCCCATCCTGGCCCGCCCCCAGCCCGCCACCAGCACGCCCGCCGCGCTCGACGAGACGCTCGCCTCGCAGAACCTCGGCACGCTCAACGTGAAGAGCGTCTACGACACCGACGGCCTGGGCCGCATGGGCGCCGCCATGCTGGTGGACGCCGACAACACGGGCGCCTGCGCCACGCTGATCCCGCAGACCACGCCGATCGACGAGAACGACACCCGCGCCACCGTGGCCGACATCGCCCGCATGAAGGATCCGGCCGACGCGGCCTACAACTGCGCGCCGGCCCGCTTCATCCGTGCGGTGCGCGCCGTGGCGCCGCCCACCAACATGATGAAGATGCGCAGCTCGCTGGGCGAGACCGACTTCGAGGCCCAGCAGGTGCTCGGCTACGCGCCGATCGAGCCCGATGGCTCCTTCAAGCTGAACGTGCCTGCCGACACTCCGATCGCCCTGGCCGTGGTCGACGCGCAAGGTCGCGCGCTGCAGACCCACACCAACTGGATCCAGGTTCGCCCCGGCGAAAGGCGCACCTGCGACGGCTGCCACAGCCCGCGCCGCGGCGAGGCCATGAACACCGGCTCGATCGCCGCCACGCAGCCGGCAGGCCTGCTCGCCTCGATGGCCAACGCGCACCTTTCGGGCGAGACGATGGCCGAGACGCGCGTGCGCCTCGATCCGACCGCCGCCACGCTCAAGGCCGACATGGTGTCCACCGACATCTGGGCCGACACCGCCAAGTCCGGCGTCACCGCGCGTCCGGCCGTCGCCCTGCGCTTCACCGGCAATCCGAACCCGGCCGACGACCTGGTCACGCCGGTGCCGGCGAATGGCGTCATCAACTACCCGAAGCACATCCAGCCGCTGTGGACGCGCGATCGCGGCGCCAACACCTGCACGTCGTGCCACAACGTGTCCGACCACACCGACCTGACCGCCACCATCGGCGGCGACGGCCGCGTCACCTCGTACGACCGGCTGATGATCGGCGACCCGCAGCTCGATGCCGGCGGGCACCCGGAGATCTTCTTCGACGACGGCGTGCCCATGCTCGTGCGCAAGCCCGCGCTCGTGAACACCGCGGCCAGCGAAGGCGAGGCCACGGGCCTGGCGCGCAAGAGCCGCCTCATCGAGATCCTGTCGGGGCAGTCGCTGATGTCGGACGCGAACGCCAGGCTCGTGCACCCGAACCCGCCGTCCAGCGCGCCCGACCACGCCACGATGCTCAACGCCGCCGAGAAGCGCCTGCTGGCCGAGTGGATCGACACCGGCGGCAAGTACTACAACGACCCGTTCGACCCGACCAGCGGCACCCGCATCGTGCCGACGCTCGATGAAGACTCGTTCGTCGCCTCGGTCTACCCGATCCTGGAGAGCACCTGCGCCGGCTGCCACCAGGCCCGCGGATCCACCAACACGCCCACCGGCGCCACCTCGTTCACCGACAACCGCTTCGTGCTCACCGGCGATCCCGATGGCGACTGGGGCGTGACGATGACCATGGTCAACGACGTCTGCCATCCGCCCACCAGCTACCTGCTGGCGCGCCCGTCCACCATCCCGCACCCGGATGCGGCGACCAGCCAGACCACGGCGGTACTGCCCGCGAACGGCGCGAACTATGCGACCATCGCCAGCTGGGTCGCCGCGGGTTGCCTCACTCCATGAAGATGCTGATCTCGAAGACGGTTTTTCCTCGCGGCGCGCACCTTCGCGCGCTCGCCGGCGCGATCCTCGGGGCCGCGTTGCTGTCTGCCTGTGGCGGCGGCGGCGATCCGCTCAGCAACCCCGGCACTGTGTCGAATCCGGTGCAGGCCGGCGGGGCCTCGCTGGCGTTTCCTTATTTCGAGAAGTGCATCTTCCCGATCTTCCTCAAGCAGCTGCCCATCGTTCAGAATGGCGTCTCCTCGACGAACACGTGTTCGGGCTCGGGTTGCCATGACAGCGTCACCGGCACCGGTGGCGCCTTGCGAGTGATCGTCGGAGCCGCCCCGGTGAGCGATGCGGATCTCGCCGCGGCGGCCGCCGGGAGTCCCGACGCCCTCGCCACCATCCGCGCCTCCGACATGTACAAGAACTTCTATTCGGCGCAGGGCACCGCGGTGTTCGGCAGCCCGATCCAGAGCCGCCTGTTCGACAAGCCGCTGGTGCTCAACGTGCTGCATGGCGGCGGGCGCATCTTCACGAGCCAGGACGACCCGAACGCCAAGCTGATCTCCTACTGGATCAGCCATCCCGTGCCCAACGGCCAGGACGAGTTCAGCAGCTCCAGCTACAACATGTTCACTCCCGCGGATCCGGCGACGGGTACGTGCAACACGCAATGAGCGGCGTGCGCGCCGTCCTCCTGTCGTCCCTCCCGGCCCGGCTTCTGGCGGGCGGGCTGGCGTGCGCGCTCGCGTGCGGCGCCGCGCGTGCGGCCGACGTGCCCGACATCCCCGCGCCGCTGGCCACCGTCTCCGCGCCCACGGTGCCCGTGGCCGACAGCGTGCCCGGCGGCGACAAGGTGGAACGCGTGCAGGTCACCGACGCGTTCATCGAGCTGCATACGTTCCCCGGCCGCGGCTATCCGGTGTTCTACGTGGCCGGTCGCGGCGAATGGGTGTCCATCGAGCTGCGCCACACCGACTGGTACAAGGTGCGCACGGCCACCGGCAAGGTGGGCTGGGTCACCCGCGCGCAGCTGCAGACCACGCTGGCGGAAAGCGGTCTCGAGACGCGTTTTGCCGACGTCGCGTTCAACGACTACCTGGCGCGCCGCGTGGAGCTCGGCGCCGGCTACGGCCGCTTCCACCAGGAGCCGATGATCAAGTTCTGGCTGTCGTACCGCATCTCGGACACGCTCAGCTTCGAATCGACGCTGGGCCAGGTGCAGGGCGTGTTCTCGGGCAGCACGCTGTGGCACGTCAACCTGCAGGCCGAGCCCTGGAGCGACCAGCGCTTCTCGCCGTTCGCGGGCGTCGGCATCGGCCAGTTCAAGAACATCCCGAACCAGAGCCTGGTCAACTTCCAGACCACCAACGCGCGCCTGGCAGACGCCATCGTCGGCGCGCGCTTCCACCTCACCGATCGCTTCATGATCCGGGCCGACTACGCGATCTACACCGCGTTCGTGTCCGAACAGCGCTCGCTCGAGTACCGCGCGGCCACCGCCGGTCTCTCCTTCTTCTTCTGATGCGCCGCCCATGACTGCCAAGAGCCGCCCCCTTCCCACCGCCGCCCTCCGCGCCACGGCGGCCACGCTGGCCACGGCCGGCGTGCTGGCGCTGCTGGCCCACGGCAGCGCGCGCGCCGCCGACGCGCCCGCGGCCGACACGCCCGACCAGGTGATCGTGCCGCAGGTCGAGCGGCGCGACGTCAGCAAGCCCAGGTACCCCTCCAACGACTTCGAGTTCGGCCTGTTCGGCGGCAGCTACTCGTCGCAGAACTTCGGCACCAGCTTCAACTGGGGCGCGCGCGCGGGCTACGACATCACGGAAGACTTCTTCGTGGAGGCCACCTACGGCCGCACCAAGGTCAGCGACAAGGCATTCCGCCAGATCCTGCCGGGCGGCATCTTCACGGCCGAACAGCAGAAGCTGAAGTACTACGACCTGTCGGTGGGCTGGAACTTCCTGCCCGGCGAGATCTTCATCGGCAAGAACTGGGCGAAGGCCTCCACGATGTACGCCATCGGCGGCATCGGCAACACCTCGTTCGACTCGCAGCGCATGCAGACCTGGAACTTCGGCCTGGGCGCCAAGCTGTTCCTGGCCGACTGGGTGGCGCTGCGGGCCGACGTCCGCGACCACATCTTCACGCTCGACTTGCTCGGCAAGCGCTC
>JBBQYL010000343.1:0-4371 GCA_038208735.1 Burkholderiales bacterium | reverse complement strand
AGCCGCTCCACGCCGTCGGCCATGGCCGTCCAGGTGAACTTCCGCGCCTGCACGCGGCCGCGCGAGACAAGCTCGGCGCGCACCTCGGGCCGCTGCACGAACTTCAGCAGCTCGAACATCTGGCCTTCCTCGTCCTTGCCGAGGTCGATGTACAACGTGGCCGGGCCGCCCACCTCGGGCAACGACGACGCGCGCGACGTGATGGCCGGACACTCGCAGGCCATCGCCTCGAGCACCGGCAGGCCGAAGCCTTCGTAGCGCGACGGGTAGACCAGCGAGATGGCGCCGGCGTAGGCGCAGCGCAGGTCGAGGTCGTCGAGCAGCACCACGTGCACCTCGGCGTCGCCGGCCAGCGCGCGGCACTGCGCGTCGAGCTCGCCGCCGCCGGTGCAGACGATCGAATAGTTCCTGCGCTCGTCGCCGAAGTGCGCGAAGCCGGCGAAGAACAGCTGCGCGTTCTTGTAGCTGGTGCGCGTGCCCGAGGTCATGAAGTACGGCCGCGTGATGTGGTGGCGGCGCTTGAAGTCGGCCACCTGCTCCGGCGTGGGCGGCGCGAAGTCGCAGCCCGTGTAGTCCACCTGGATGTCCACCGGGCGGCCGGCGAAGCGCTGGAAGTCGCGCGCGGTGCTCTCCGAGATGGCGGTGAACTTCTTCGCGTATTCGAACGCCAGCGTCTTCTGCTTCCACATCGGGTAGTTCATGTCCGCACCGAGCACCTCGGGGATCATGTCGTACACCATGCCCACCGACGGGGTGGTGAGCGGATAGCTGTAGTAGCTGGAGATGAACGCCGCGGCGCCCACCTCGTCGCACACCTGCTGCACGATGCGGCGGTCGCCCTCGAGGTCGGCGTAGTTCAGCGCCGGGGCGTCGTGGTAGCGGATGCCGGGCACGCGCGGCGCCGTGCGCGCGCGGTCGATCACCACCAGGCGGCGGCCGAACTCGGTGGGCGCCCACAGGCCCAGCAGCGTCATCCACACGCGGGCGATGCCGGTGCGCCCGAGCTGGAAGAAGACGCCGTCGACGACGATGGGCGATTGCGAATTGGTCATGGTGCGTTTCAGGCGGCGCGGCGAGCGGCGTTGGCCAAGGCGGCGGGAGACACCAGCTGCACCGGGACGGTGGCGGCGCGGCACATGTTGCGGATGACGTCGTCGACGTCGGTGCGCGCGGCCCAACCCAGGCGCTCGAGCGCGCGCGCGGGATTGGCGGCGCCCCAGCGGATGTCGGACGGCCGCAGCAGCGCGGGGTCGGTGGTGACGTGCTGTTGCCAGTCCAGGTCGAAGGTCTCGAAGGTTTTCTGCACGAAATGGGCGAGCGACACGGTGCGGCCGGTAGCGATCACGAAGTCCTCGGGCGCGACCTGCTGCAGCATCAGCCACATCGCCTCGACGTACTCGGGCGCCCAGCCCCAGTCGCGATGGATGTCGATGTTGCCCAGGCGCAGGCGCTCGTTGGAGCCGGCCGCGATGCGGGCGGCCGAGCGCACGATCTTCTGCGTGACGAAGTGCGTGGGACGCAGCGGCGACTCGTGGTTGAACAGGATGCCGGTGCAGGCGAACAGCTTGTAGGCCTCGCGGTAGTTCGACACCAGGTTCTGGGCGCACACCTTGGCCACGGCGTACGGGCTGCGCGGGCTGAACGGCGTGGCCTCGCTGGCCATGGCCATGCCGGTGTCGCCGAAGCACTCGCTCGAGCCGGCGTTGTAGAAGCGGATCGGGCGGCCCACGAAGCGGATCGCCTCGAGCAGGTTGAGCGTGCCGATGGAGATGCTCTCGATGGCCTCCACGGGCTGCTCGAACGACATGCCCACCGAGGTCTGGCCGGCCAGGTTGTAGATCTCGTCGGGCTCGCTGCGGGTGATGGCGCGCAGCACGGTACGGAAGTCGCTGGGCATCATCGACAGCACCTTCACGCGCTCGTCGATGCCCAGCGTCTTGAGACCGTCGCGATTGAGCGCGTTGGCGTCGCGCGAGGTGCCGAACACCTCGTAGCCCTTGGACAGCAGCAGCGCGGCCAGGTAGGCCCCGTCCTGCCCGCCGATGCCGCACACCAGCGCGCGGCGCGGTGCGGTGGTGATGGTGGCGTCGCCCATGATCAGCTCAGCGCGTCTTCGGCGCCGCCCAGTTGAGTCTTGCGCCACATGGCGGTGTAAATGGCCTCGAGGTTGCGGGTGAACGCGTCGGCGTCGCACAGCGCGTTGGTGGGCTGCGAGGCGATCAGCTGCGCCTTCAGCGCGGCCAGGCGTTGCGGATCGCGCGCCAGCTTCAGGGCCAGCGCCTCGTAGTCGGCCAGCGAGGTCGTCACCAGCTCGGGGATGCCGGCGGCGTGCAGCAGGCTGCCCGCCACGCGCGACGGGAACGCGCCGCCCATGCAGGTGACCACCGGCAGGCCCGACATCAACGCGTCCGCGCAGGTGGTGTGGGCGTTGTACGGGTGGGTGTCGAGGAACAGGTCGGCCTGGCGGTAGCGCGCCAGGTGGTCTTCGACGCGCGGCACGCGCTGGGCGAACACCAGGCGATCCGGATGGACGCCGCGAGCGGCCGCCTCGCGGCGCAGGTTTTCCTGCGACAGCGGGTTGCGCGACATCAGCCACAGCACGCTGCCCGGCACCTCGCGCAGCAGGTTCATCCAGACGGCGAACACGTGCGGGGCGATCTTGTAGTCGTGGTTGAACGAACAGAAGACCACGCCCTCTTCCGGCAGGCCGCATTCGGCGCGCGTGGGCGTGCGGTCGGCGATCTTCAGGCCCGAGGCCGCCGGCAGGTAGGCGTCGGGCAGGTAGACCACCTGCTCGTTGTAGAACTGCTTGTGCTCGGGCGGGATCACGTGGCGGTCGGCCACGATGTAGTCCATGTATTTCGTGCCCATCGTGCCCGGGTAGCCGAGGTAGTTCACCTGCGCCGGCGCGGGCCGCATGCTGAAGATCTCGCTGCGCGAATCCGACGTGAAGCCGGCCAGGTCGATGGCCACGTCCACCTCCATCTCGCGCATCAGCTCGGCCACGCGGCGGCTATCCATCATGCGGGCGTCGACGAAGTGATCGAAGGTGTCGAGCATGCGCTGGCGCAGGCGGCTGTTGTCGTCGGCGCCGATGGAGATGGCGATGGTCTCGAAGCGCGTCTTGTCGTGGCGCTCGAAGATGCCAGCCATCAGGTGGCCCACCGGGTGCTCGCGCAGGTCGGGCGACACGTAGGCGATGCGGATGCGGTCGTGCTTGTAGCGCTCGCCCGTCCACAGCGGCGCGTGGCGAACCGGGTAGCGATGGTTGGCGAAGATCTCGGCGCACTGGTGGTGCACGGCGGCCGAATCGGTGATCGACATCACGCCCAGCGACTTGGCCGAGGCCTTGCCCGACCCGATGCCGGTCAGCACGCGCGCCACGTCGGCGTCGAAGTGCGACCAGTCGCAGATGTGCATGCGCTCGTAGCAGATCGAGCCGATGCCGTATTCGAAGTCGGGGTTGATCGCCAGCAGGCGGTCGAACATGGCGATCGCCTCGAGCGGCTTCTTGAATTCGGTGAGCATGATCGCGCAGTTCGACAGCGCGTTCTGGTGGTTCGGGTCGACGACCAGCGCGCGGTTGAAGCGCTCCAGCGCCGGCAGGTGCTGCAGCATCTCGCGCAGCAGCGTGCCGCTGTTGATCAGCGCCTCGACGTAGTCGGGCTTGACCGCGATGGCCTGGTCGTAGCTTGCCAGCGCCGCCTCGCGGCGGCCCAGGCGCTGCAGCACCGAGGCGTGCGCGAACCACAGTGGCGCGAAGCCGGGGTTGGCCTTCACGCCGCGTTCCACCAGCGGCAGCACGCGTTCGGGCCCGCCCTTGCCCAGCAAGACCACGGCCAGCGAGTAGATGGCGATGCCGTCGTCGGGGAAGTGCGTGAGGTACAGCTCGAACACGGCCTGGGCCTGGTCGATCTGGCCGGCGTTCTGCAGCTTGATGCCTTGGACCAGCAACGAGCGGTCGATGACGGCCGCCTCGGTCGGCGTGGCCTGGGCGGCGGCATATGCCGCGCCGATCACCGCGTTCTGGACGCCGCCGGACGGGTGTGCGGCGGTGGCTTGCGGGGTGACCTGGCTGGGATGCATGCGGCGGCTCCTGGGAAAGCGGATTCGAATGCATGCATGGTCGCGCGTCGAGTCGCGGGCCGATCGGACGAAAAGCCGCCCGCGGGCGGCCTATATCGGCGCTGTGGCTGGACACTTGAGCGCTTCCCGGTCATCCTGCGCGCCGTGCCCGTCATCCTGCGCGCAGTCGCAGGATGACACGGCGACGTCACTGCAGGTGGACGGCCAGCCCCAGGCCCAGCGACCAAAGCAGCGCGTTGCTCTGCTGGGTGTCGTACAGCGCGTCCACGTACTGCACCCGCCTGT
>JBBQYL010000342.1:0-4430 GCA_038208735.1 Burkholderiales bacterium | reverse complement strand
CCCTGCTGGTGGATGCCCGCCATCAGGCGCTTGGCGGCTTGGCCGGCGCCTAGGATCAGCGCGCGCCGCACTTCCTTGTCACCGCCGGTGATCTGCGCACGCGAGTGCTCGTAAAGCATGCGGTAGGCAATGCGCACCATGCACACCGTCATCAACGCGACCAGTGGATGCAGCGCCAGCACGGACCGCGGCACGCCGTAAAGCTGCGACCCCATGACAACGGCGGCACAGGCAATGCCGGCGCCGAGACAGGCCCAGGTCAGTCGCTTGACCTCGCCGAAGCCCGAGAACCGCCACATGCTCTGGGGAACGCGCAGCAGCGCGAACAGCGCGAGATAGGTGGCGATCACGCCGAGCATCACCCAGTAGTCGTACCACGGCCGTGCCTCGAACCAGCGTTCGAAACCGAGCCGGAACAGGTAGGTGACGTTCCAGGCGAACGCGATCAGCAACCCATCCACCAGCAGCGACAACGGCTCGCGGTGGGGTCGCAGGCGCGCCAGGGAGTGATCGAGGCGGTGCCAGATGGTGGACGATGGGGACTTCGAGGTTGGGGTCACGACGCGCCAGTTGGAATCAGCGGAAAAGAAGAACGCCAACGCTGCGACCGATCACGATCAAGTCGGTCCATAGCGACGCATGATCTGCGTAGTCGGCGGCAAGCGCCAGCTTGCGTGGAAGTATCACGTCCATGTACTCTCGTTCCGGATCCGCGGCCTGCGCGAGCAGTGCAGCCTCGTCGCGAAACTTCAGCGAGGCCGGATCGGTGATGCCAGGGCGCACGGCCAGCACCCGCTCGCGCAGTGCCGGCGGCCATTTCTCGACATAGCGCGGAACGTCGGGACGAGGGCCGACGATGCTCATGTGGCCGGCGAGGACGTCGATGAATTGGGGAAGTTCATCGAGGCGGTTGGCGCGCAACACGCGCCCCACGCGCGTGACGCGTGCGTCCGAGCCCACCGTCAGCTGCAACCCGCGCCGCTCGGCGTCCACGTTCATCGTGCGGAACTTGTGGATTCGAAACACCTTGCCGTGCCGGCCCACGCGTTCCTGTCGAAACAATGCCGGCCCCCGCGAATCAAGGCGAATCCACGCGGCCACGGCCAGCATGGGCAGCGCGAAGATGAGCAAGCCCAGCAGCGCCGAGATCACATCGAACGAACGCTTGAGCATGGTTTCGCCGCGGTAGTTCAATTCCGAGTCGACACGAGCCAACGCGGAATACGAAACCGGACGATCCGCCAGTACAGGGTGGTGTAGACGAAGCCGAAGCCGACGATGCACGCCAGCAGCACCGTCGAGTTGCGCCAGAACAGGACCGCCGGTGCCACGGACAACAGGCACAGGACCCACAGGTACGGCGACGTCATCGAGTTCCGGCGCGTTCGCGCAGCGGGATCCGTCGAGCCGTCACCGGAACGTTGAAGACGCTTGTAGACCAGCATGTGCAGGTGGACGCCATCCGGCACACCCGGAGATATCTTGCGAATCAACTTCTTGCGATAGATCGAAAACACCGTCTCGAAGATCGGATAGATGCACAGCAGCAAGGGGAACATGGCCGAGACCGACCTATTGCGATGGATCAGCAGGATCGCTGTCTCGCTCACCAGAAACCCCAGGGCGTATGCGCCGCCGTCGCCAAGAAAGATGAGCCCGCGAGGGAAGTTCCAGATGAAGAAGCCCAGCACCGAACCGGCGATCGTCAACACCATCTCGATGACCACCTGATCGCCCACCTGGTAGGCGACGATGCCGATGCCCGCCAGCATCATCACGACGCACAGGGACGCGAGCCCGTTGAATCCGTCGATGATGTTCACGGCGTTGGTGACGCCCGTGATGGCAAAGACGGTCACGGCGGCGGCAAACCAGCCCACCGTGAACGCGGGATCGATGGCCGCGAATCCAAAACGATCGATCACGGCGTCAATGAGGAAGACTGCGAGCAGGGCCGAGACCGCGGTGAAGATCATTCGACGCCGGGGACTGACGTTCTTCGTGACGTCTTCGGCCAGTCCGCTGGCGAATGTGGGCAGGGCGCAGAGCAACAGGAGTCCAAGCAGCCGCGCCGCCGGCCACTGACTGAACGTCAGTACACCCAGGCCGCCCAAGATACCCGCGGCGATGCCCAGTCCGCCCACACGGGGCACGGGCGTGGAGTGAAATTTCTGCGGTCCGCTGACGTCGTGGTCATTGGACAGATGGGCGTGTCGTTCGGCCGTACGCACGAGCAGGAACGTTGCGCAGACGGCAAGAAAGAATGACACGAACAATGTGAGCATGGATCTGGAAGGGTACCGCGCAGGCGCGTAAGGGAATGGAGTCAGCCGGCCAGCGCCGCGCGCACCGCCGCGCACACCCGCGCCACGTCCGCGTCGGTCATGCGCGTGTACAGCGGCAGGCTGACCATGCGCTCGAACGCGCGCTGGCTGTGCGGAAACTGCTGCGGCGTGAGCTCGTAGCGGTCGCGCCAGTACGGCTGCAGGTGCAGCGGGATGTAGTGCACGCTGACGCCGATGCCCGAGGCGAACAGGCGCTCGATGAACTGGTCGCGCGACACCTTGGCCTCGTCGGTGAGCCGCACCACGTACAGGTGCCACGAGTGCTGGCCGCCCACCGGCGGGCGCGGCGGCAGGATCAGCGGCAGGCCGGCCAGGCCGGCGTCGAGCGCATTGGCCAGTTCGACGCGACGCTTCTGGAAGCCGTCGATGCGCTTGAGCTGCTGCAGGCCCAGCGAGGCGGCGATGTCGGTGAGGTTGTACTTGAAGCCGGGCGCCACGATCTCGTAGTACCAGCTGGGCGTGGTGGCCGTGAAGCGGTCGAACGCGTCGCGGCTCATGCCGTGCAGGCGCATCACCTTCATGCGCCTGGCCAGCTCGGGATGGCGCGTGACGATCATGCCGCCCTCGCCCGTGGTCATCGTCTTGTTGGCGTAGAAGCTGAACACGGTGATGTCGGAAGCCAGCGTGCCCACCAGCCCGCCGGCGCTGAGCGTGGGCAGCGCGTGGGCGGCGTCCTCCACCACCTTCAGGCCGTGCTTCCTGGCGATGGCGAGGATGGCCGGCATGTCGGCCGCCAGGCCCGCGTAGTGCACCGTGATGATGGCCTTGGTGCGCGGCGTGATCGCGTCCTCGATGGCCCACGGGGCGATGCACATCGTCTCGGGGTCGACGTCCACCAACACCACGTCGGCGCCCAGGTAGCGCACCACCTCGGCCGTGGCCGTGAAGGTGTGCGTGGTGGTGATCACCTCGTCGCCCGGGCCGATGCCCAGCGCCTCGAGCGCCAGGTGCAGGCCGGCGGTGGCGGAGTTGACGGCGATGGATTCGAGAGACGGGTCGCCCAGGAATTCGGTGAACGCGGCCTCGAAGCGCTTGGCCTTGGGGCCCGTGGTGATCCAGCCCGATTTCAGGGTATCGACGACTTCGGCGATCTCCTCGTCGCCGATCTCGGGGAGGGCGAAGGGGAGGAACGGCAGGGCTGGAGCATTCATGGGGGTGGATTGTCGGCGATTTGGGAGCGAGGCCTGGAATGGCGCTGTGCCGTCGCCGCCTCCCAAGCCGCGCAGACAGCCGGAGGCTTTAGGGACGTTTATGCAGATCGCATAATTATCCGAACTGCATAATTCCGCACAAACACGTGCAAACACGCGATCTCGACCAAGTCAGGCGTCCTCGCCGGTTGCGGACGCGTCGGAAAGTGCGCATTCGCGAAGTTGCGGACAACGGCGTCTTGCACAAGCGCGCTGTTTAGGAACGCAGGCCCATCCATTCCGTCGGTGTACCGTTGGATGCGTTCGATCGCCTCCAGGTTATGCGCCAGATAGCTGATGACACGCTGCTGGTCTCGCGTCATACCAGCCGCGCCTCAGCCAGCACCTCGCCACGAAAGCTGTCCGGCAGCGCGTTGGGCGTCAAAACGTCGACAGGGACACCCAATAGCCGTCCCAACTCGTGGCGGATGGCCCCAATGTCGAGCAGCGTTGTCTCCGGTGTCGGATCGATAAGGAGGTCGAGGTCGCTGCCGTCCTTGTCCTGTCCACGCACGACAGACCCGAACACGCGCGCATTTCGCGCTCTGTGGGATTCCACCACGCGCCGGATCTCGGCTCGATTGGAGGACAGGGCTTCGGAGGGCTTCATCCAATTTCCTTCGAAACGAAACAGCACGATCTTGACACAACGGGATCGGGGTCAGGCACCTACGACCGACGGTCCTTTTGCAGCGCATCCAGGAACCGCTTCGCCAGCACAGGATACGTATGCCGCGCCAGCACGAAAGCCCGCCCGCGTTCGCCCATCACCGCCCGCGCCGTGGGCGCCAGGTTCATCATCTTCAGCAGCCCGTTGACCACCGCGTTGGTGTCCTGCGGCGCCACGGTGATGCCGCAGCCGGCCTCCGCCACCGGGTCGTTGCCGGCCTCCACC
>JBBQYL010000341.1:0-4450 GCA_038208735.1 Burkholderiales bacterium | reverse complement strand
AAGGCCGCACAAGAGACATGAACTCGCATTCGAAGTTCGGCCGAGCCTGGCGGGCGGCGCTGGCTGCCGTGGCCGCGTCGCTCTGCGCGATGGCTGCTCCTGTCAGTGCCGCACAAGTCGCCGCAGCGCCGGCGCCGGCGTCGTCGGCGTCGTCTGCCGAGCCAGCGGGCATCGCGCACGGGCTGTTCACGGGGATCCACGTGGCGCGCCCCGACGTGGCCGCGCGCCAGTTCGTGATGCTGGTCACCGCGGACATCGCGCCGAGCGCGCGAGAACAGCAGATGCTGCGAGCGCTGCTCGCCGAAGGCGCGATGGTCGCCACCGTGCCGCTCGCGCCGTTCTATCGACGCCTCGCGGCGCAGGACGGCAAGTGCACCTACGGCCCGGGGGCGTTCGAGAACCTGTCGCGCCACCTGCAGGCGTTCGAGCACCTGCCGGGCTATCTGGTGCCGATGCTGGCCGGTGCGGACGACGCGTCGTCGTACGTCTACGCCGTGCTCGCCCAGGCGCCCGCGGGCACGTTCGCGGCCGGCCTGTCGCTCGGCTTCGCGCCGAATCTTGCGCTGCAGCCGCCGCCGTGCGTCATCAACGCGATGCGCGTGCAGTCGCGCGCCGCCTCCGGCGTGGTCGACGTCTCGCCGCCGCTGGCCGCGCTCGCAACCCCGTGGATCGCGTTGCCAGACGAGTCGCAGGACGCGGCCACGGTCGCCGCCGCGCGATCGTTCGTGCAGCGTGTGCCGCAGGCCACCTGGGTGCCGCTTTCGGCCGCCGCGCCGATGGCCGATTTCGCGAGCGCGTATCGCCGGGTGGCCATCGCCCAGGCGCCGCTCGGCGCGCCACCGCAGCAGTTGTCGGATCTGCCGATCGTCGAGGTGCCGGCCACCGGGTCGGGCACCCGCTTCGCCGTCCTGCTGTCAGGCGACGGCGGCTGGGCCGGCATCGACAAGAGCCTGGGCACCGCCATCGCCGCGCAAGGCATTCCGGTGGCGGGCTTCGACTCGCTGCGCTACTTCTGGAGCGCGCGCACGCCCGACCAGCTCGCCGCCGACCTCGATCGGATCATCCGCTACTACGCGGCACGCTGGGGCCGCACCGACGTGCTGCTGGTGGGCTACTCGCAAGGCGCCGACGTGCTGCCGTTCGCCCTGAACCGGCTGCCGGCGGCCACGCGGGCCCGGGTGCGGCTCACGGCGCTGCTCGGGCCCGGCCAGAAGGCGTCGTTCGAGTTTCACCTGACCAACTGGATGGGCCCCAGCGGCGATCGCCCCATTGCGCCCGAGGCCCGCAAGCTGTCGGCCGCGAGCACGTTGTGCATCTACGGCGTCGAGGAGAAGGACTCGCTGTGCCCGGAGCTGGCGCCCGATCATGCGCGGGCGATGCCGCTGAGCGGGGGGCACCATTTCGGCGGGCAGTACGACGTGCTGGCGGGTCAGATCATCGAGGCGATGCCGAAGTGACGTCCGCCACATGACCTGTTCGGCGCCCGAAGCACTGCGCAGGTTCGTCGACGCGAGCCGCGGCGCCGCGACCCCGAAGGTGTTGAACCGCCTGCGCATCGACCTGCTGGTGGGCCCTGGGACGCCCGCCGAGCGCGTCGACGACGCGCTCGCCGCATTGCGCGAAGACGATTCGCTGCGCCATGCTTTCGCCGGGTCGGTGACGACATTGCTGGCCACGCGGCGTCACCGATTCCTCTACGCGGACACCGGCGTGCTAGAGCCGATGTCCTTCTCGCGCACGCTGCGCTCGCGACTGGGCGCCAGCATCCTGCCGCACGTGGTGGATCCGAGCCTGCTGCGCGACCTGTTCGCGACCGCGTTCCGCCACGACGGCGACATCAAGGCGGTGATGGCGGTCCCCGTGGAGACGTGGGCGACGCTGTTCGCGCGCGTACTCGATTCACCGGCGTTCGCGCCCGCGGCGCAACGCTGCCGGAGCGAATGCGACGCGGCGATCGCGATGCTCGCCGCGCGCGCCGCCGGCCTGGCCGTGGACCCCGACCGCGTGCGCTACGACCATGCGGTTCGCGGCTCCGGTGCCGCCAACGAAGCGGACGCGCTCGAACTGCCGGCCGAGGCACGCGCATGGATCGACGCGCTCGCTGCAGACCCCGACACCAGCCCGAAGAATCTCCTGAGGCGAGTGGCCACGGCCATGAACGCCGCAGACAGCCTGCGCGCCGCGGCGCCCACCCATGGCACCAGCCTGGCGTTGACGCACAGCCTGCACGCCGCGCACCAGGCGCTCGAGCGCCTGCGGGCGCTGGTGCTCATTCGTGCAGCGACCGACACGCAGGAGCAGGCCGAGCGCTCGGCCGCCCTGTTCGTCGAGCTGATCGCAGCGCAGCGCACCGAGCGCAGCCTGCGCCAGGTCTTCGCGCACGTTGCCGACGACGTCGCGCTGCAGATCACCGAGCATGCCAGCGAGACGGGCGAGCACTACGTCACCGACGACCGGCCCCAGTGGTGGCACATGCTGCGGGTAGCGGGCGGCGCGGGTGTCGTCGTCGGGGCCATGGCGTTGCTGAAGGTGTTCGTCGCCAAGGCGCATCTGGCGCCGCTGTGGGAGACGCTGGCCATCTGCCTGAACTACGGACTCGGCTTCGTGCTCATCCACCTGCTGCACTTCACCGTGGCCACCAAGCAACCCGCGATGACCGCCGCGCTGCTCGCGGCGCGGCTCGACCAGGAGGACGCGACGCCGGCCGGAGCGGCGAGGTTGGCCGACCTGATCGTTCGCACCATTCGCACGCAGGTGGTGGCGATCGTCGGCAACGTCGCGTTCGCGGTGCCGACCGCGTTGCTGATCGTGGTCGCGTTCCGCGCCGCCACCGGCCAGAGCCCGGTGCCGGCCCCGAAGGCGCTGCACATGCTGCAAGAGCTGCATCCGTGGGCCAGCTGGGCGTTGCTGCACGCGGCGATCGCCGGCGTGTGCCTGTTCCTGTCCGGCGTCATCAGCGGCTACTACGACAACCTGTGCGTGTACGGCCGCGTGGGCTTGCGGCTGGCCGCGCATCCGGTGCTGTTGCGCCTGCTCAAGCCCGCACGGACGGCGCGCCTGGCTCGCTACATCGAGCACCACCTGGGCGCACTGCTGGGCAACCTGTCCTTCGGTTTCATGCTGGGAGGCGTCGGGTTCATCGGCTTTCTCACCGGACTGCCGATCGACATCCGCCACGTGGCCTTCGCGTCGGCCAACACCGCCTACGCGCTCGGCACGCTGCAGGGCCACGAGCCCGAATCGGCCACGGCGTTCGCCGTCGCCGGCGTGGTGCTGGTGGGCGTGGTCAACGTCGCTGTCAGCTACGGCCTCGCGTTCGCCACCGCGTTCCGCGCGCGCCACGTGCGCTACGAGCGCGCCGGATGGGTGCTGCGGCTCGTGCTGCGTCGACTGGTGGCGAGGCCGATCGATTTCGTGTTTCCGCCGCGTGATGCGGGGCACTCGGCGGACGATTGAGCGGCGCAGCCGGCCGGACTTCAGCCTGGCGCCAGCGGCTCTTCCAGGGCATGCAGCGTCGTCTGCAGGCGATACAACTCCGCATACCGACCGTCCGCGGCGAGCAGTTCCTCGTGCCGGCCCTGTTCGACGATGCGCCCCTTGTCGAGGAAAACGATGCGGTCGGCGTCGCGCACGCTCGCGAGGCGGTGCGTGATCAGCACCACCGTGCGGCCACGCGCCAGGCCGCGCAGCAGCTCGTAGACGGCCTGCTCGGCCTTCGCGTCGAGCGGGGCGGTGGGTTCGTCCCAGATCACCAGCGGGGCGTCACGGTAGAGGCCGCGCGCCACGGCCAGGCGCTGCCACTGGCCGCCAGAGAGATCGACGCCGCCGCGGAACTGGCGCGTGAGCAAGGTGTCCCAGCCATCGCGCAATCCATCGACGACCTCCTGCGCGCGTGATTCGCGAGCCGCCCGGGCAAGCGCCGAGCCATCCGCGTCCGCGCGCGAATGGCGGCCGATGCGCACGTTGTGGCGCGCGCTGCGGGGCCAGCGCACGGGGTGCTGGAGGACCATGGTGACGCGGTCGGCCAGGCTCGCCGGGTCGAGCGAGCGGCTGTCGATGCCGTCCCAGAGGATGTGGCCGGCCGTGGGCAGGTACAGGCCGGCCAGCACCTTGGCCAGCGTCGTCTTGCCGGAGCCGTTCTCGCCGACGAGCGCGATCGTTTCGCCGGGCTGGATGCGCAGCGAGATGTCCTGCAACGCCGGGGCGTCGCGCCGGCCGGCATAGTGGAATCCCACCCGATCCAGCTCGATCGTCGCCGGCCGCTCGGGCGCGGGCGCGCCGCCCGACGGGCGCGTGCGCCTGCCGGCCTGCTCGAGGAAATCGCGCCAATCCGCGATGTACAGTCCCTTCTCGAACAGGTCGCTGCCGACCTGCACCAGGCGCTCGAGCGCGGCACTCGCGGTGCGCAGGGCGATCAGCGTCGTCGCGGCCGCCGCCAGGGGCAACCGCT
>JBBQYL010000340.1:0-4453 GCA_038208735.1 Burkholderiales bacterium | reverse complement strand
TGGCGCGACTTCGTCGCGCGCCCCGAGAACTCGCCGGAGGCCTTCGAGAGCGCGACCGGCGTGCCCGCCGCGCTCGTGCGCGGCGCCGCGCGCCTGTACGCCAGCGGCTCGGCGAACGGCAGCGCGCAATCGCTCGCGTCCGGCGCGAAGCGCCCCAACGGCGCCATCTACTACGGCCTGGGCGTGACCGAGCACTCGCAGGGCTCGACCACCGTGATGGCCATCGCCAACCTGGCCATGGTCACCGGCAACGTGGGGCGCGAGGGCGTGGGCGTGAACCCGCTGCGCGGTCAGAACAACGTGCAGGGCTCGTGCGATATGGGTTCGTTCCCGCACGAGCTGCCCGGCTACCGCCACGTGGGCGGCGCCGAGGTGCGCGAGCTGTTCGGCAAGGCCTGGGGGGTCACCATCCAGCCCGAGCCGGGCCTGCGCATCCCCAACATGTTCGACGCCGCGCTGGCCGGCGAGTTCAAGGGCCTCTACTGCCAGGGCGAGGACATCGTGCAGTCCGATCCCGACACGCAGCACGTGTCGAGCGCGCTGGAGGCGATGGAGTGCGTGGTGGTGCAGGACATCTTCCTGAACGAGACGGCCAAGTTCGCGCACGTGTTCCTGCCCGGCTCGTCGTTCCTGGAGAAGGACGGCACCTTCACCAACGGCGAGCGCCGCATCTCGCGCGTGCGCAAGGTGATGGCGCCGCTGTCGGGGCTGGGCGACTGGGAGGCCACCGTGAAGCTGGCCAACGCGCTTGGATACCCGATGGCGTATGCCCACCCCGAGGAGATCATGCGCGAGATCGCTTCGCTGACCCCCACCTTCGCCGGCGTCAGCTACGAGAAGATCGACCGCCTGGGCAGCGTGCAGTGGCCCTGCAACGACTCCACCGACGAGGCCGGCACGGCCATCATGCACGTCGACCACTTCGTGCGCGGCAAGGGCCGCTTCGTGATCACGCAGTACGTGGCCACCGACGAGAAGGTCACGCGCAAGTTCCCGCTGCTGCTGACCACGGGCCGCATCCTGACGCAGTACAACGTGGGCGCGCAGACGCGGCGCACGTTCAACTCGCAATGGCACGACGAGGATCGGCTCGAGATCCATCCGCAGGACGCACTCGACCGCGGCGTGAAGCAGGACGACTGGGTGGGCATCACCAGTCGTTCGGGCGAGACGGTGCTGCGCGCGACGCTCACCGAGCGCGTGCAGCCGGGCGTGGTCTACACCACCTTCCATTTCCCCGAGTCGGGCGCCAACGTGATCACCACCGACAGCTCCGACTGGGCCACCAACTGCCCCGAATACAAGGTGACCGCCGTGCAGGTGATGCCCGTGGCGCAGCCGTCCACGTGGCAGCGCGCATACAAGGACTTCAACGATGACCAGGAACGCTTCCTCGCCGACGCGCGCCTCGGCGCGGGCGTCGTCGCGGTGACCGGCAAATGACGGCCGAGGCCGGAGCCGGAGCCGGAGCCGGAGCGGAGCGCCTGGACGTGCGCGTGCGCCGCGACGGCGCGGTCACCGACGGAACCGACTGGCTCGCCGACGAGGTGCCCGTCGCGCTGATCTTCAACGGCATCTCGCACGCGGTGATGCTCGCCACGCCGCTCGACCTGGAAGACTTCGCGCTGGGCTTCGGACTCACCGAGGGCCTGCTCGACCGACCCGACGAGCTCTACGACGTCGACATGCAGCCCGATCCGGCGGGCATGCGCATCGAGATGGAGGTTTCCAGCGCCTGCTTCGCGCGCCTGAAGGACAAGCGCCGCTCGATGGCCGGGCGCACCGGTTGCGGCCTGTGCGGCACCGAGAGCCTCGATCAGGTGGAGCCGCCTTTGCGGCCGCTGGTGCCGGCCACGTGGCCGCTGTCGCCGCCGGCCATCGCGGCGGCGCTGCGCGCGATGCCGGAGCGACAGGCGCTGCAACAGCGCACCGGCGCCACGCACGCCGCGGCGTGGTGTTCGCCGGATGGCCAGGTGCGCCTCGTGCGCGAGGACGTGGGCCGCCACAACGCGCTCGACAAGCTGGTGGGCGCGATGGTGACCGCCGGCGTCGACCCGCGCGACGGCTTCTGCTGCATCACGAGCCGCGCCAGCGTGGAGATGGTGCGCAAGGCCGTCGCGGCCGGCATCACGGCGCTGGTCGCCGTCTCCGCGCCCACGTCGCGCGCGGTGGCCACGGCGCGCCGGGCGGGCCTCGCGCTGGCCGGCTTCGCGCGCCGCGACGACCTCGTGCTCTACGCCGATCCCGACCGTTTCCGCGCGGCCTGACCATGGATCTCGACAACCTCGTCGTGATGGCCAACCGCATCGGCCGCTTCTTCGAGGCGCAGCCCGATCGCGACGAGGCCCTGGCCGGCATCGCCGAGCATGTGAAGAAGTTCTGGGAGCCGCGCATGCGCGCCCAGATACTGGCGTCGCTCGAGTCCGGTGCGGGCGTCGAGCTGAGCGACATCGTGCGCGCTGCGCTAACCACGCATCGCGCGTTGCTGCAGCCGGCCTGAAATTGAAAAAGCCCGCGCGAGGCGGGCTTCAACAGGGAGGCAGGGCGGTCAGGAGACGATCAACGCGATGGCGCCGGTGCCGGTGGCGCCTTTGGCGTCCTTGACGATGACGTTGAAACTGTACGTTCCCTTGACGGCACCGACCCAGTACAGCATGCCGGAGGACGTGAGTTTCACGCCGGTGGGCGCGCCGGAGAGGCTGTAGCTCAAGGCGTCGCCGTCGGTGTCCTTGCCGGACACCATCGTGGACCACGTGGCGCCTGCCTTCACGGCGAAGCTGGCGGCGGCGAGCGTGGGCGCGTGGTTGGCCGACGCGGTGGGCGTGGTGGCGGTGGCGGCGGCCACGGTGAACTTCGCGGCCTGGGTGGACGAGTAGCCGTAGTTGTCGGTCACCCTCGCTGCGAAGGTGTAGGTGCCGGCGACGGCACCCGCCCAGCTGATGGCGCCGGTGGTGCTGACCGCGAGGCCCGACGGGGCGCCGGTGACGCTGTAGGTGAGCGTGCCGGTGTTCGGGTTCGTGGCTGACAGCGTGCCGGAGAACGCGGTGCCGCCGGTGGCCGTATAGACGCCGTTCGACGTGAACGCGGGGTTCGTGCCCGGGATGACTTTCAGCGCGTAGGTGGCCTGCGCCGACTTGCCGGTGGCCGTGGTGGCCTTGGCGGTGAACGAATAGCTGCCGGCGACCGGCGCCGCCCACTTCAGCGTGCCGGTGGTGTCCACCGTGAGGCCACTTGGAGCGCTGCTCAGCGTGAAGCTGGTGGCCGTGCCTGCGGGCGCCGTGACGTTGAGCGACTGGCTCAGCGCGGCAGTGACCTTGCCGGTGAAGGTGCCGCCGGGAACAGTCGGCGACGCGGTGGCAACAGCGGGGGTGGTGGACACACCGGTGAGCGAGGCGAGAAGCCCAGTCGCGTTGGGCGTGCCGAGGCCCGTGGTCATGTCGTAGCCGACGCCGGCCCTGCAGGTGGCACAAGTGCCGTTGCTGCCTTCGGTGACGTCGCCCATCGACGACGCATAAGTACCCGGAATGGTGGCGATCGACTTGTAGAGCAATGTGTGAATATCGCCCAACGCCGCCTTGGAGTTCGCCGCGCGGATGGCGTTGGCCACAGCCACGATGCCGGCCCACTGCGGTGCCGCGATGCTGGTGCCGGCGTAGGCGCCCCAGACCGTGGCGGCGCCAGGGAACGTCAGCGCCACATATTGGCCGGTCGTCGGGCTAGCATTGAAGGCGACGTCTGGCACGGCTCGGCGTGTCAAGGCAACCCCGCCTGGCGACACGAATCCGCTCTGGTAGGCCGGCAGGGGCACTTTGGCGCTCATGCCGCCGCCGGTGCTCGACCAGGCCACTTCGGTGCGGGTAGTGCCCGACCAGTTCATGCCCGTGCCGCCGACCGCCAGCACGCTGGGCGAAACAGCGGGCCAGAGCACCTGGGTGCCCGCGTCGCCGGCGGAGGCGACGTAGGTCATTCCGGTTCCTACGAAAGAGCCGTCATAAGACGCCGCCCAGCCGGCTTCGACGGAGCCAAAGCTCATCGACACGACGCCCGCCCCCAGCTTCTTTACAAGCTGAGTGGCGCCCAGGATGCTGCTGGACATCGGATCGGGCATCTCCACCAGCACGATGCGTGCGAGCGGCGCGATCGCGTGAGCCCACTGCACGTCGAGCTTGCTCTCCGGCGCCCAAGTGCCGTTATAGGCCGGCACGGTGGTCGTCATCGTGTTGGTAAGAGTGGACTGGATCTGCGAGAACGTGCAGGTGGACGGCGCGGACGTCAGGGTGGTGGCGGTGGTGGCCACCGCCACATTGGTGCAGGTGGGCAGGCCGAACTTGGCGGAGAATGCGTTGAGGTCCGACAGCGCGGTGGCGTCGTGGTACGCGTCGATCAGATAGATGGTCTGACCTGCGCCCAACGCCGCGGCCTGGGCGGTAGTAAGCGAGGCGCCGACGGCCGG
>JBBQYL010000339.1:0-4482 GCA_038208735.1 Burkholderiales bacterium | reverse complement strand
TGCCCGCACTTCGGTCTGCACGCCGGCGCCTGCGGCGGCTGCAAGATGCAGCACCTGGCGCCGTCGGCCCAGGTGGCGATGAAGCAGCGCGTGCTGGAGGACAACCTCAAGCACCTGGGCAAGGTCAAGCCCGAGCTGGTGCTGCGGCCCATCGAGGGGCCGGCCTGGGGCTATCGCCTGCGGGCGCGGTTGTCGGTGCGCTGGGTGGCCAAGAAGAACACCGTGCTGGTGGGTTTCCACGAGCGCAAGTCGAGCTACGTGGCCGACATGCGCGAGTGCCACGTCGTGCCGAGGCGCATCTCCGACATGCTGATGCCGCTGCGCGCCCTCATCGAGGCGATGGACGCGCGCGAGCGCCTGCCGCAGATCGAGCTGGCCATCGGCGACGAGGTCACCGCGCTGGTGCTGCGCAACCTGGAGCCGGTGAGCGAGCACGACATGGCGCTGCTGCGCGCCTTCGGCGCCGAGCACGACGTCCAGTGGTGGCTGCAGCCCAAGGGCCCGGACACCATCTTCCGCATCGACGAGGGCGGCCCGGAGCTGGCGTACACGCTGCCCGAGTTCGGCGTGCGCATGCCGTTCATGCCCACCGACTTCACGCAGGTGAACCACCAGATCAACACGGTGCTGGTAGGCCGCGCGTTGCGCCTGCTGGACGTGCAGAAGCACGAGACGGTCATCGACTGGTTCTGCGGCCTGGGCAACTTCACGCTGCCGCTGGCCACGCTGGCCAGGACGGTGCTGGGCATCGAGGGTAGCCAGACGCTGGTGGATCGTGCGCTGGACAACGCGAAGTTGAACGGCCTGGACGCGCACACGCGCTTCGACGCCCGCAACCTGTTCGAGCTCACCCCCGACGACCTCGTGGCGCTGGGCACGGTGGACAAGTGGCTGGTCGATCCCCCGCGCGAGGGCGCGTTCGCGCTCGCGAAGGCGCTGGCCGAGCTGAAGGCCCATCCGCGCGAGGGCTGGACGGCGCCGAAGCGCATCGTCTACGTGAGCTGCAACCCGGCCACGCTGGCGCGCGACACGGGGCTGCTGGTGCACCTGGGGGGCTATCGCTGCGTGGCGGCGGGGGCGGTCAACATGTTCCCGCACACGGCGCACGTGGAGAGCATGGCCGTGTTCGAGTGGGATCCGGAGTGGCAGCCGCGGGCGGAGGCGGTGGAGTTTGCCGAGGATGTGGTGCCGGAAGATGCGGAGGCATCGGAAGCCGAGGGGTCTGGCGCCGAAGGGGCATGACCCCCTGACGGAAAAGGTTCATCGCCGATTTGCGGGGGGTGCTGGGGCATGGCACGTCGCTGACCCCGCGCGCCCCGAAATCTGACCCAGCGACGCCCCGCAATCCGGCGATGAACCAAAAAAACGGCGCCCGAGGGCGCCGTTCTAGTAGGTGCGGAAGTCGCTCAGCGGCGATCACCCGTCAGCGAGGTCAGCAGGATGATCATCGACTGGAACACGTTGTACAGGTCCAGATAGATGGCCAGCGTGGCCATGATGTAGTTTCGCTCGCCACCGTCGATCACGCGCTTGATGTCGACCATCACGAACAGCGAGAAGATGACCATCACGGCCGTGGAGATGGCCAGCATGGCGGCGGTGGACTGCACGAACATGTTGATGAGGCTGGCCACGATGGCGATGATGGCGCCGACGAACAGGAAGCGGGTGAGGGTGGACAGGTCGCGCTTGACCACCGTGGCCAGCGTGGCCATGCCGAAGAATACGCCGGCGGTGCCGCCGAAGGCCGTCATGATGATGCTGGCGCCGTTGCTGTAGCCGTGCATCACCACGCCCAGCAGGCGCGACAGCATCAGGCCCATGAAGAACGTGAAGCCGAGCAGCATGAACACGCCGGTGGGCGAGTTCTTGGTGGCGTTGACGCCGAACATCAGCCCGTACGCCCCGACGAAGAACAGCAGCGTGGACATGCCGGGCGACAGGGTCGACAGGAAGCCGGTGCTCATGCCCAGCCACGCGCCGCCCACCGTGGGCAGCAGCGAAAGCGCCAACAGCCAGTAGGTGTTGCGCAGCACCTTGTGCGTGTCGACGCCGTAGGCGGACCCGCCGTTCAGCACTTCGAGACGTTGCACGTTGCGATCCATGAGAAAACTCCAGTCTTGGGAAATCCCCGCCTCGTTGGAGACGGTTCAGTCATTCTAGTTCCGCGCCGTCGGCGAGGGATTGAGCAATCGCATGTGGAGATGGCTACCGCCCATGACAAGGGGGTGACAAGCACGCCGCCGTCGGCTATAATTTACAGGTTTACCCGCAACCAGCCCAGCAGAGCGACACTTTAGCGAGCGCATGAACAGCGCCGCTTCTCCGGTCCCGTCTACCGCAGTCCGAACTGCCCACCCAAGCCTGTCGGCCTTGCTCGACAGCCACGCGGCGGGAGTCTCGCGAAACTGGGCACCGCTATCCGGAGTTTCCTTTGCTGCCTGTCCTGCCCCCCGCAATCCTTGCACTCGCAGACGGCACGGTCTTCTCCGGCACCTCGATCGGCGCCGCTGGCCACACGGTCGGCGAAGTGGTGTTCAACACCGCGCTCACTGGTTACCAGGAAATCCTCACCGACCCGAGCTACTGCAAGCAGATCGTCACCCTGACGTATCCGCACGTGGGCAGCTACGGCATCAGCGAGGAGGACGTCGAGGCGTCGAAGATCCATGCCGCCGGCCTGATCATCAAGGATCTGCCGCTGCGACACTCCAATTTCCGCGCCACGTCCACGCTCGACGCGTACCTGGCCCGCGAAGGCACCGTCGCCATCGCTGGCATCGACACCCGCAAGCTCACCCGCATCCTGCGCACCCACGGCGCGCAGAACGGCTGCATCGTGGCGTTCCCCGTCGGCCACGAGGTGACCGAGGCCGACCGCGCCGACGCGGTCGCGAAGGCGCGCGCCGGCGAGAACATGGCCGGGCTCGACCTGGCCAGGGTCGTCAGCTGCCCGAACACCTACGAGTGGACGCAGACCGAGTGGAAGCTCGCCGGCGGCTACGGCACGCAGGACGCGCCCCGGTTCCACGTGGTCGCGTTCGACTACGGCGTCAAGTTCAACATCCTGCGCATGCTGGCGGAGCGCGGCTGCCGCGTCACGGTGGTGCCGGCGCAGACGCCCGCCGCCGACGTGCTGGCCATGAAGCCGGACGGCGTGTTCCTGTCCAACGGCCCCGGCGACCCGGAGCCCTGCGACTACGCCATCGAGGCCACGCGCACCATCATCGACACGGGCACGCCCACCTTCGGCATCTGCCTGGGCCACCAGATCATGGCGCTGGCCTCGGGCGCGAAGACCTTCAAGATGAAGTTCGGCCATCACGGCGCCAACCATCCGGTCAAGGAAACCAGCAGCGGGCGCGTGTCCATCACCAGCCAGAACCACGGCTTCGCGGTCGATCCGGCCACGCTGCCGGCCAACCTGGTGGCCACGCACGTCTCGCTGTTCGACGGCACGCTGCAGGGCCTGGCCCGCACCGACAAGCCGGCGTTCTGCTTCCAGGGCCACCCGGAAGCCTCGCCCGGCCCGCACGACATCGCCTACCTGTTCGACCGCTTCATCGATTCGATGACCGCGAACAAGACCCAGAACTGAAGCAGAGCCCGAATGCCCAAGCGCACAGACATCAAGTCCGTCCTCATCATCGGGGCCGGCCCGATCATCATCGGCCAGGCCTGCGAGTTCGACTACTCGGGCGCCCAGGCCTGCAAGGCCCTGCGCGAGGAAGGCTACAAGGTCATCCTCGTCAACTCGAACCCGGCCACGATCATGACGGATCCGGCCACGGCCGACGTCACCTACATCGAGCCCATCACCTGGCAGGTGGTCGAGAAGATCATCGAGAAGGAACGCCCCGACGCGATCCTGCCGACCATGGGCGGCCAGACCGCGCTCAACTGCGCGCTCGACCTGCACAAGCATGGCGTGCTCGACAAGTACAAGGTCGAGATGATCGGCGCCAACGAGCACGCCATCGAGAAGGCGGAAGACCGCCTGAAGTTCAAGGACGCGATGACCAAGATCGGCCTGGCCTCGGCCAAGTCGGGCATCGCGCACGACATGGAAGAGGCCTGGGCGGTGCAGAAGCGCATCACCGCCGAGATCGACGGCACGGGTTTCCCGATGGTCATCCGCCCCAGCTTCACGCTCGGCGGCAGCGGCGGCGGCATAGCGTACAACCCCGAGGAGTTCGAGGAGATCTGCAAGCGCGGCATCGACCTCTCGCCCACCAGCGAGCTGCTGATCGAGGAGTCGCTCAAGGGCTGGAAGGAGTACGAGATGGAAGTGGTCCGCGACAAGGCGGACAACGGCATCATCATCTGCTCCATCGAGAACCTCGACCCGATGGGCATCCACACGGGTGACTCCATCACGGTCGCGCCGGCGCAGACGCTCACCGACAAGGAATACCAGCTGCTGCGCAACGCGTCGATCGCGATCCTGCGCGAGATCGGCGTCGACACCGGCGGCTCCAACGT
>JBBQYL010000338.1:0-4484 GCA_038208735.1 Burkholderiales bacterium | reverse complement strand
AGGCTGGCGCCGATGCGTCCGGGTTGGCCCGCGCGTTCGCTGATGCGAATGAAGTCGCGGATCAGATGCGACCAGCAGGCTTGGCGCTGCTCGGGCGCGATGTGGGCGTAGGCGGCGTAGCGGTCGGACACGACGATGCCTTGCGGCTTCTCGCCGATCAGGGTGTCGATGACATAGCGCGCCCGCGAAGGCAGTCCGCTATAGACGGCCAACGTCGGACTGACGGCGCCCCACACCCAGTTGCCGTTGGTGCCCTCGCGCGGATAGCGCGTCTCGTCCATGTACAGGATGGGCGTCGCCGCCAGGCTGCTGATGGCCTCGCGCACCGGCGCGGCCAGCGCCTGCGCGAGCTTGCCGTGCGCCTGCGAGATCGCGCCCACGCTGAAGTCCACGCCCATCAGCCGCGCCAGCAGGTCGCGGATCTTGAACTGCGTGAGGTGGTAGTGCGTGCCCAGGGTGCCGATCAGCGCCAGTGCGCACGGGCCGATCTGCCCGCTCGATACGCCAGCAGGCAGCGCCGCCCGATGCGTCTTGCCGCAGCCCAGGCAGCGGCCGCCATAGCGTCGATATTCGTCGACCTGCGCCTTGACCGGTGGCGCGTCGAACACCTGGTAGCGTATGGGCGGGTCGCCCAGCACCTTCACAGGCGCGCCGCACTCGCAGACCGCCATCGGTTTGCACTCGACGATGCGGTCGACTTGCGATTCGTCCAGCAGTGCTCGGGCCCTGCCCTTGTGGCCCTTCTGGGCCCCACGCTGGCGTTCACTGGCACGCCGTTGTGCCCGGTTGCCGCCGCTGCCAGGCCCATCGGAGGATGGCGGCCTGGACGAGTTCTTGCTGTCCAACTTCAGCCGCTCCTGCAACAGCGCCATCTGCTCGCGCAATTGCGTAATCACCTGCGCCTGGGTCGTGATGAGCTCGTGGCACTGCGCCAAGGTCAACGGCGCCGTGTCCGACGCTGATGGCGTGGACGAATTGCCCGGCGCCACCGCCTCGTTCGGCAGCGCCTCACTCTCGACTGATTTCGTGCTCGGCGTCATGGGCCGAAGAGTAGTCGGGCTGTTCCTGGTGGTCCATCAGGACGGACCCTACCTTGCGAACAGGCCTACCCGGTGAATACGTACGCTGGCCTGGGCCGAGGGGGTTCGTGGACTATTCGATGAACGAACGCATACCTCCCCAGGCTGCACGCCCGGCGCCGCCTTCGACGGCCTGTCCAACCCCTCGAAGCTGAAGAGTAAGACGAGCAAGACCGGTCGGTCGCCACTGCTCGGGAACAGATAGCCGAGGCGTGTTGCGACCGTGGTTTCAATCAACGGCAGGAACCGCGTAGCCCTCCAGCTCGCACGTTCTCTCGTACCCGATCTCCCTCGCCACCGCCTGCAACCGCTCGAACGCCCGAAACCGCGCCTGGTGCGCCTCGGCGAAGGCGCCTCGAGCGGGCGCGTACACGCGCTCGACACGCGACATGCCCGCCATCGCCGACGCCAAGTCACCGAAGCGCTTGCCAGCCACCGCACCCAGCATCGCGGCGCCCAGCATCACCGGCTCGTCCGCTTCGGTGGCCACCACGGGCTTGCCCGTGGCGTCGGCCAGCAGTTGCCGGACCAGATCGCTGCGTCCCGCGCCGCCGCTGATGACCACCTGCTCGATCGGCGCCCCCGCGCTCGCCTGCACCTCGATGATCTGCCGCAACCCGTAGGCGATCCCGCAGATGCCGGCGACGTACAGGGCCACCAGGCTGTCGATGCCTGTTTCCATGTCGAGGCCGGCGATGACGGCGCGGGCGTGCGGGTCGGCGAACGGGGCGCGGTTGCCCAGGAACTCCGGGACGACGTGGAGCCCGCGCGCCAGCAAGACCGTGGACGACAGGTCGCCCGCGGCCTGGATGGCCAGGCGGACGAGCATCGCGGGCAACGACTCTCCGGTGGCCTCGGCGCTCGCACGCGCGACCGCCGCCGCGGGATGCATGGTCAACAGGTGATCGATGGCGGCGCCGGCCACCGATTGGCCGCCCTCGTTGAGCCACGCGTGCGGCACCATCGCCGAGAAGTACGGACCCCAGACGCCGGGCACGAACACCGGCTGCCGGGTGGTGGTCATCGTGCACGACGAGGTGCCGAACACATAGGCCAGGCAAGCCTCGGCGTCGCCGCCGGCGCCCACGGTGCCGATGCCTCCGGCATGGGCATCGATCACGCCGGCCGCCACGGGCGTGCCGGCGAGCAGGCCGAGTTCGCGCGCCGCCGCGGCGCCAAGCCCCTGCCCCAGTGGCGTGCCCGGCTCGACCACCGACGTGCCGATGCGAGCGAAGCCCTCGTCGGCCAAGGCGCCCAGTCCGATGGTGCGGAAATAGGACTCGTCCCATCGCCTCTCGTGGGCCAGGTAGGTCCACTTGCACGTCACCGTGCACACCGATCGCGACAGGTCTCCGGTGGCACGCCAGGTGAGGAAGTCGGTCAGGTCGAGAAACTGCCAGGCCGCGGAGAATACATCGGGGCGGTTCTCCAGCAGCCACAGCAGCTTGGGCGTCTCCATCTCGGGCGAGATGCGTCCGCCCACGTAGTTCAGCACGTCGTGACCGGTCGCGTTGATGCGCTCGGCCTGGGCCACCGCGCGGTGATCCATCCATACGATGATGTTGCGTTCGTCCAGGCCCGACGGGCCCACCGCGAGCGGGGCACCGCCCTCGCCCAGCACCACGAGCGAACAGGTGGCATCGAAGCCGATCCCGCCGATGTGCTCGGGCGCGACGGCGGCGGTCGCCATCGCTGCTCGCACCGCGTGGCAGACGGCCTGCCAGACGTCGTCGCTCGACTGCTCCACGAGGGCGCCGCTCGCCTTGAACAACTGCAGGTCGTGGCTGGCCGACGCGAGCAGGCGCCCTGCGGCGTCGAAGACACCGGCACGCGCGCTGCCGGTTCCCACGTCCACGCCGATGAAGTGGCTCACGGCGCTCATCACAGGTCGACGGCGTTGGGAAGGATCACCAGGTCGCGCACCGTCACGTGGCGCGGACGGGTCAGCATGAAGACCAGCGCCTCGGCCACCTCCACCGGCTGCATCAGGCTGCCCGACGCGAGCGCCTCGTCCATCTTGGCCTTCGGCCAGTCGTCGAGCAGCGCCGTCACCACGGGGCCCGGCAACACGGCGCCCACACGCACGCCGTGCCTGGACAACTGGCGCCGCGTCGTGTGCACGAACGCCTGCACCGCGAACTTCGACGCGGTGTAGATGGGCTCCCAGACGACCGGCACCACGCCGGCGATCGAGCTCGTGAACACGATGTCGCCGGACTTGCGGGCCACCATGTGCGGCAGCACGGCATGCACGGACCGGAACGCGGCGTTGACGTTGAGGTTGAGCACGCGATCCCAGTCGTCGGGCTGGCCCTCCACCACGTCGCCGCCGACGTAGCCGCCGGCGTTCGCGTGGAAGATGTCGAGCCCGCCGGCCAGCGCCAGGATCCGCGGCAGCATGGCCGACACCTCGTCGGGCTTCAGCAGGTCGACGGTCAAAGGCAGGGCCTCGGGACCGAGTTCGGCGCACAGCTTCTCGAGGCGATCGGTGGCGCGGTCGATGAGAACGACCCGCACGCCTTGCGCCAGCAGGGCGCGCGCGCATTCGAGGCCGATGCCGGACGCGGCGCCGGTGATGGCGGCGACCTTGCCGTGGAGGGATTCGCTCATGGCGTGTCCTTGGATGTGGGAGGGAGCGCGGCGCGGCTCAGGCGCGGCCGTGCGAAAGGCGCGAACGGCGCGCGAGCGAGTCGACGATCACGGCGATGGCGAGCACGGCCCCGGTGATCATGAAACGCAGCGACGACGACAGGTTCAGCAGCGTGAGGCCGCTGGCGATCGACTGGATGACGATGACGCCCAGCACGGCCGAGAACGCGTTGCCGCGCCCGCCGAAGAGGCTGGTGCCGCCGATGACGGCGGCCGCGATGGCGTTCAGGTTCACGTCGCCGGTGCCGGCCTGCTGGCTGGCCGACGCCAGCCGCGCGGCGGCCAGCACGCCACCCAGCGAGGCGAGGCCGGCGCACAGCACGAAGGCGCTGGTGTAGATGGCGCGCACGTTGATGCCCGCGCGCCGGGCGGCCTCCCGGTTGCCGCCCACGGCGCTCATCGAGCGTCCCCAGCGCGTGCGCGTCAGCGCGTAGTCCATCGCGATCGCCAGGCCCAGGAACAACCCGAACATCAACGGCACGCCGCGTCCCCGGTCGAGATAGATGACGATGGCCTGCAGCAGAACGGTGACCACGACGGCGCGCACCACGAGCCCGGCCAGCGACGGCGCCGACAGGCGCACCGCCGTGCGGCGGGCCCGCGTACGCAACCCGACCAGCAGGATCACCAGGCCGGGCGCGAGGGCCAGCGCATGCGATACGGGGGCCGGTATCACCATCATCTGCCCGAAATCCACCATCGCCGAGCCGTAGGGCAGGTTGATCGAGCCGCTGGTGCCCAGCACGTACAACTGCA
>JBBQYL010000337.1:0-4508 GCA_038208735.1 Burkholderiales bacterium | reverse complement strand
AAGCCGCCGAACGCGACCCGCCAACGCCGCGCGGACGAATTTCAGCGAACGCCCTCGGAATCCGGCCGTCCAGGCCGGATTCAAGGCGCACGTGCGGAGTCGAGCCAAGTGCATGCCAGTCGCTCCGCAGCGCGGGCACCCGACCCGCGCGAAGCGCACCACGCCCACCAAGCCCACCAAGCCCACCAAGCCCACCAAGCCCACCAAGCCAGCCCGACCGCTCGCCTGATCCTAGAATCGGCCTCCTCACCTGGAGTCCTTCGATGCCCGTCAATCTCACCGCCCCCAAGCCGTCCGACCTGCACCCCGTTCCGGGCGTGCGCGTGGGCATCGCGATGGCCGGCGTGCGCAAGGCCAACCGCAAGGACCTGGTGACCTTCGTGCTCGACGCCGGCACGCTGGTGGCCGGTGTTTTCACGCAGAACCGATTCTGCGCCGCGCCCGTGCAGATCTGCCGCGAGCATCTGGCCACCGGCGGCGCCGATGGCAAGGACGGCGTGCGCGCGCTGGTCATCAACACCGGCAACGCGAACGCGGGCACCGGCGCCGACGGCCTCGCCCGCGCGCGCCGCACGTGCGAGGCGGCCGCCGGCCTGCTGGGCCTCAAGCCGTGGCAGGTGCTGCCGTTCTCCACCGGCGTCATCATGGAGACGCTGCCGGTCGAACGCATCGAGGCCGGGCTGCCGGCCGCGCTCGGCGACCTGAACGCCGCGCACTGGGGCCAGGCCGCCGAGGGCATCATGACCACCGACACGCTGCCCAAGGCCGCGTCCACGCAGGTGACGATCGGCGGCAAGACCGTCACCGTCACCGGCATCGGCAAGGGCGCGGGCATGATCCGCCCGAACATGGCCACGATGCTGGGCTTCCTGGCCACCGACGCGGTCATCACGGCGCCGCTGCTGCAGGCGCTGGCCAGGCAGGCCGCCGACGCGTCGTTCAACCGCATCACCATCGACGGCGACACCTCCACCAACGACAGCTTCGTGGTGATGGCCACGCAGCAGGCCGGGCACGCGCGCATCGAGTCGCTGGAGTCGGCCGACGGCCGCGCGCTGGCCGACGCCGTCACGCGCGTCGCGCAACAGCTGGCGCAGGCCATCGTGCGCGACGGCGAGGGCGCCACCAAGTTCATCACCGTGCGCATCGACGGCGGCCGCGATGAGGCCGAGTGCAAGCTGGCCGCCTACGCGATCGCCCACTCGCCACTGGTGAAGACGGCGTTCTTCGCGAGCGACCCCAACCTGGGCCGCATCCTGGCCGCGGTGGGCTATGCCGGCATCGCCGACCTCGACCAGTCGCGCATCGACCTGTTCCTGGACGACGTGGCCGTGGTCACCGACGGCGGCCGCCGCACGGACTACAAGGAAGAGGACGGCGCCCGCGTGATGAAGCAGTCGGAGATCACCGTGCGCATCGACCTCAAGCGTGGCTTGGCCACCACCACCGTGTGGACCTGCGACCTGTCCTACGACTACGTGAAGATCAATGCCGACTACCGGAGCTGAGCTCACGCTGGCGCAACTGCGCCGCGACCGCGTGCTGTTGTGGTGCTGGCTGCCGGTGGGTGGCCTGGCGCTGCTGTTCGTGGTGAAGGTATGGACGGCGGTGGCGGGCACGCCGCCTCCGGCGCTCTTCACGGTGCTGGACATCGGGTGGATCGCCGTCACGTTCTCGCTGATCGCGCGGCGCTCGATGAGCCGCTGTCCCAAGTGCGACCACCGCTGGTTGCGGGGGTTTCCGTGGATGTCGCTCAAGAAGGTGGAATGCGGCGTGTGCGGCCACCAGATGCCCGAATGAGCGTTGCGCCGGGAGCGTTCGATACGCTTCAGGGTGTTGCCTGCCCACCGGGCCCGCTGCTACTATCGATGCTCCTTCACCGCAATTCCACGGCACGCCCATGACCACCCGATTCACCGATCTCCGACGACGCGTCTCGCGTGCGGGCTCGGTGCGCCTGGTGCAACGCGGAAGCGCCGTGCGGGGCGCCATCGTGGCCGCCGGTCTCGTGGCCGCCGTCGCGCTCCAGCTGGCTGGTCCGCGGCTGCAGACTCGCCTGGCCGACCTCGTGGGCGCTCCGGGCGCCTCGCCGGTCACGGCACCGGCGTCCACGCCGGCCTGCGGCTCGCCATCCGCCGACAACCCGATGCATCCGTGCAAGGTGGCCGTGGCCATCGCCGGAACCGCACCGGTCATCTAGCGCTCCAGCACCGACGGGCCTTCGCCCGATGCCGCTGGAACACCCAGCGGTAGTCGTCGTCCATCGAGACGCGCCGCTGCAAGACAACCCGGCCACTGCCGCCCAACGAGGCGTCGACGTGGCCCGAGGACAGGGAGACGAGAGACATGGACAGGAAATCGGCACCCGCCGCGCTCGCCGCGAACAGGCGCTCCCCCCGCCGCGCGCTGGCCGCGTTGCGCGCGCGCTTCACGCTGGCGCCCGACGATCTGCTGCGCGACCTGGTGTACCGTCGCCTGTGGGCCTCGGTGCTCACGAGCTCGTTCGGCGCGCAGATCATGATGCTGGCGCTGCCGCTCACTGCGGCGGTGCTGCTGCACGCCACGCCCACCCAGATGGGCGCCCTCACCACGATGGAGCTGCTGCCGTTCGTGCTGTTCTCGCTGCCGTCGGGCGTGTGGCTGGACCGCGTGCGCAAGCTGCCGGTCTACATCGCCGGCGAGATCACCATGGCGCTTGGCGCGGCCAGCGTGCCGCTCGCGTGGTGGATGCACCAGCTGTCCATCACTTGGCTTTACGTGGTGGCATTCATCATCGGCATCGTCAACAGTTCGGCCGGCAGCGCCGCGCAGGTGGTGCTCACGCAGGTGGTGGAGCGCGATCGGCTGGTGGAGGCCAATGCCAAGAACGCGCTCGCCAGCTCGGGCGCCGACGTGGCCGGCCCGGGGCTGGCCGGCGCGCTCATCAAGTTGCTGGGCGCCCCCGTGGCGCTGCTGTTCGACGCGGCGCTGCTGTTGTTGTCGGCCGTCATCCTGCGCGGCATCCGCGTGGGCGAGAAGCCGCCGTCGGGCGACAGCAGTTTCTGGCCCGAGTTGAAGGCCGGGCTGCGCTTCGTGCTGCACAACCGCCTGCTGGTGGTGCTGGCCAGCTGCGCCGGTGGCTGGCAGATGTGCAACAACGCGGCCCAGGTGGTCAACATCCTGTTCGCCACTCGCACGCTCGGGTTGTCGGAGCAGAGCGTGGGCCTCAGCTACGTGGGCCTGGGCTGCGGCACCGTGCTGGCGGCGCTGCTGGGCCATCGCGTGAGCAAGTTCTTCGGCCCGGGGCCGTCGATGACGTTGGGCATCGGCTCCTGCAGCCTCGGCTGGACGCTGCTGGCGATGGCGCCCGTGGGCCGGCTGGGCGTGGCCATCTTCGCGCTCAACCTGATGCTGTTCGGCCTGGGCGCGGTGCTGATGTTCATCAACTTCCTGGCGCTGCGCCAGTCGGTGACGCCCGCGCCGATGCTGGGCCGCATGACCAGCACGATGCGCTGGCTGATCCTGCTGCCGGCGGTGCCGGGCGCGCTGCTGGGCGGCTGGCTGGGCGAGCACGTCGACCTGCGCGCGTCGCTCGGCTTCGCCGGCGGCGCCGGGCTGCTGCTGACGCTGGTGGCGTGGCGCAGCCCGATGCTGCGCTCCATCCGCGTGCTGCCGGTGCTTCCTGCGGATGAGTCCGACGTGGCCGCGGAGATGCTGGCGCCTTGAAGCGCCGAGGGGTCTGGCATCTCCAGCTTCAGCTTGCTGCGCGGGCCTCCGGGCCGTAGCGCTCCACCTCGTCGGTGATCACGCCGTCGACGCCGGCGGCGCGCATCGCGGCCAGGTCGGCATGGGCGTTGACGGTGTAGACGAGCGCGCGCATGCCCGCCGCGTGCAGCCGCTGCACCAGCGCGGCGTCCATCAGCCGATGGTGGGTGACGACGGCGACGCAGGCCAGGCGCTGCGCGGTGTCGAACCAGCCGGCCCACAGCTCGTCGAGCAGCAGCGCGCGCGGCAGGGCGGACGCGGCCTCGGCGGCGGCCTCGAGCGCCGGCACCTCGAACGAGCTGAGCAGCGGCGGCGGGGCGCTGCCCGTCCACAGCTGCGCGGCGGCGCGCGCCACCAGGTCGCCGGTGCGCGTCTCCACGCCGGGCGTGGGCTTGATCTCGAGGTTGACGGCCAGGCCATTGGCCAGCACGAAGCGCGCGATGGCCGCCAGCGTGGGCAGCGGCTCGCCCGCGTGCGCGGCGCCGTGCCAGCGGCCGGCGTCGAGCTGCGACAGCGCGGCCCAGGGGCGCGCGCCCGCCGTGCCGGTGCCCGAGGTGGTGCGCTCCAGCTCGCTGTCGTGCAGCAGGAAGGGCACGTCGTCGGCCGACAGCTTCACGTCGCACTCGAACATGCGAAAGCCGTGCGCCGCGCCCGCGCGGAACGCGGCCAGCGTGTTCTCGGGCGCGCGCTTGCCCGCGCCACGGTGGGCGATCCAGAACGGGTAGCGCCAGTCGGAGCTGTTCATGGGCGGCAGGGTGGGGTTT
>JBBQYL010000336.1:0-4519 GCA_038208735.1 Burkholderiales bacterium | reverse complement strand
TGGTGGCTGATGGGCTTCGGCGCCGTCGGCCTGGCCGGCAACTGGCTGGGCGGGCGGTGGGTAGACCGCTGGCCGCTGGCCGTCACCGGCGCCTTCAGCGTGATGCTGGCCGTGGGCATGGTCGCCACCACGTTGGCATCGTCTTCATGGGCGCTTCTGGCGATCGCGCTCGCGATCTGGGGCGTCGCCAACACGGCGCTCTATCCCGTGTGCCAGATCCGCGTGATGAAGTCGGCGCCGCAGGCCCAGGCGCTGGCCGGCACGATCAACGTGTCCGCCGCGAATGCCGGCATCGCGCTCGGTGCGATCCTGGGCGGCGCGTGCATACCGGCCTGGGGTATCGGCAGCGTCGGCCGGGTCGCCGCCAGCGTGGCCCTGCTGGCCGCCTTGGGGGCGTGGGCCGTGAGCCGCCTGCGAAGCCGCGCCGCGTGAGGTCGTGCGAGGGCCTCGGCCCAGTGCCCGCCGTGATACCCCCAGACAGCGATTCGCCTGCAAAGGAGCGTTAGCCCTAGAATGGCGCCGGCGCCTTGCTTGCCAGGGCCGGTCGGGCGACTTGTCGTCGCAGGCCTTCGCCTGGTGCCTGTCCGCATGCATCGGGTCGAACAGCCCCGGCGCGCTCGATGCTGCGTCGGCACCTGCAGCTCTTTGCAAAGGGAACGGATCGTGTCCAACAGCAATGCCGATCGGGTCGACGACACGCTCGATTTCATGACGGTCCACGGCGCCGGCATCCTCGCGGGGCAGATTCGCGGCGCGTTGACCACCGACCTGGTCAGGGATCAGGCAGGCGCATACATCAAGGTCGATGCCAGGATCAAGACCGACACCGACCGCGCCCGCCAGGCGCTGCTCCTGTGTCGTCATGTGTTTGTCGAACGACGTGCCCTGGGCGCGATCTCGGACTGGGGTGTCGGCTGTTTCGGCTCCAAGAACGATCTGATGACCCATTGGGCCTGGAAGACGACGGCCACCATCATGAATGGGGTACGGGCCTACGAGAGGCTCGCCGTTCCCGGCTGCCTGGCCGGGGCGCTGGAGCGCCTGGGGCGCAACCCGGGCCGCATCACGCTCAAGTACCACGACATGGCTCGCCAGCACCACCGGAACCTGGGATCGCCGACCACGCCCATCTGCTACCAGACCATCACGCTGGCGCTCTGGATCAGCGGACACGCCTCGCTGCCCTGGCTGGCCACCTGGTATGCGTCGTCGAACGCCGGCAACTGCTTCGACCTGATGGGCAATGGCAACGAGATCGACGACGTGAACGCGGTGCTCGACCTGCGCGGGCAGGTGATCAGCTTCCGCAACAAGACCCGCATGGGTGCGCAGTACGTGAACCACTGGGCGATCATCACGGGCGGGGGCAGGGCCATCGGTAGCAATACCGATGGCTTCGAGGATGCCGGCGCCGGCAACGGGGCCAGCGAATTCCTCTGGGGCGACAGGTCGCTGCACGAATTCGACATTGCCGAATGCCTCCAGGCCTGTACCGAAAGCACCAAGTACCGCGACGCGGGCGGCGTGCGCGTGGCCCTGCACCCGACGGGCAACATGAACCTGTGGTGAGCCTCGACTGCCGGCAGGCGGCGCGCGTGTGCAACGCCGAAGGTGACCCCCGTGGCGCGACTCAGCCCAATGCCCGCCGCAATGCGGCCCCGGCATCGTCCACCGCCGCCCGCCCATCGTCGAACACCTGCCCCAGCGTGAAGAACGCGTGCAGCATCCCGTCGTAGCGCCGGCACTCCACCGGCACGCCGGCGTCGGCCAGGCGCTGCGCGTAGGCCTCGCTCTCATGACACAGCGGATCGCATTCGGCCGTGATCACCAGCGCCGGCGGCAGGCCGCGCAGGTCGGGCGCCAGCAGCGGTGATGCGAGCGGATCCTGGCCGGCGGCGTCGTCGGCCAGGTAGTGGTTCCAGTTCCAGCGCATGCCTTCCTCGGTCAGCAGATACCCGTCACCGTACTCGCGGTAAGACGGTGAGTCGTAGGCATGGTGGGTGACGGGATAGACCAGCAACTGGAACGCGATCGCCGGCCCGCCGCCGTCGCGCGCCAGCAGCGCGAGAGAGGCGGCGAGGTTGCCGCCGGCGCTGTCGCCGCTCACCGCGATGCGGTTCGGGTCCACGTGCAACTCGCTCGCATGGGCGACGAGCCATTGCAGCGCGGCATGGCAGTCGAGCAGTCCGGCGGGGAACTTGTGCTCGGGCGCCAGCCGGTAGTCGAGGGCCACCACCTTGCAGCCCGACGCGTTCGCCAGATGGCGGCACGTGGCGTCGTGGGTCTCGAGATCGCCGGTCACCCAGCCGCCGCCATGCAGGAACAGCACGAGCGGGAGCGGCCCCGCGGGCGCGTCCCGCGGCGTGTACGCGCGGGCGCGCACGGGCTGGCCGCCGCCGCCGGGGACGTCGAAGTCGCTGACCGCGCCGACCGGCAGGTCCTGCGGCGGCAGCAGGCCCTGCAGGCCGCGGCGCGCCAGTTCGGGCGTCAGCTCGGACATCGGCGTGCGCTCGAGTGCGTTGATCGTGTCGATGAAGGCCTGGGCTTGGGGATGCAGGGGCACGACGTGGTCTCCCGTGAAAACATCGGGCACGTTAGCGCACGGCGCGCAAGCTGGCATACAGGTCAAATACCCCCCCTGGACCGCCGGTTGCCACGGTCGAGTCGCCCCCCCCCCCGCCATCACCGAGACACGCGCATGCCCCGTCCCATCGAAGACTACGCCCTGATCGGCAACCAGGAGACGGTGGCGCTGGTCGGCCGCGACGGCTCGATCGACTGGATGGGCAGGCCGCGCTTCGACAGCCCGGCATGCTTCTCCGCGCTGCTCGGTGCTCCCGAACACGGCCGCTGGCTGATGGCGCCGTCGACCGAAGGCGCCGACGTGAAGCGCGCCTATCGCGACGGCTCGACGGTGCTCGAGACGCGCTTTTCCACCGCCGACGGCGAGGTGAGCGTCATCGACTTCATGGCGCGCCGGGCCGGCGCGTCCGACCTGATGCGCGTGGTGCGCGGCGTGCGCGGGCGGGTGGCGATGCGCACCGAGCTGATCGTGCGCTTCGACTACGGCGCCGTCGTGCCGTGGGTCTCGCGCCAGGAGGACGGCCGGCTCCACTTCACGGCCGGCCCCGACCGCCTGACGCTCTCCGCTCCGGTGGAGCTGCGCGGAGAAGACATGCGCACGGTCGGCGAGTTCGACATCCATGAGGGCGAGGAGCTGGCCTTCGTGCTCACCTGGCAGCATTCGTGGCGCCGCGACCTGCCGACGCCCGACGCGGCCAGCACGCTCGCCGACGTCGAGGCGCAGTGGGACGCCTGGTCGTCGCGGATGCCCGAGGGCGACGCGGTGTCGGAGGCGGTGCGGCGCTCGCTGGTGACGCTGAAGGCGCTGGCGCATTGGGAGACCGGCGGCATCATCGCGGCCGCCACCACGTCGCTTCCCGAGAAGATCGGCGGCACGCGCAACTGGGACTACCGCTACTGCTGGCTGCGCGACGCCACGTTCACCCTGTACGCGCTGCTGGGGCTGGGCTTCGTCGACGAGGCCGAGGCCTGGCGGGCGTGGCTGGTGCGCGCGATCGCGGGCAGCCCCGACGACCTGCAGATCATGTACGGCGTGGCCGGCGAGCGCCGCCTCGACGAGTACGAGATCCCCTGGCTGCCCGGCTACGAGAACTCGGCACCGGTGCGCATCGGCAACGCCGCGGCGGGCCAGGTGCAGCTCGACGTCTACGGCGAGGTACTGGACGCGCTGTACGTGGCGCGCAAGGCCGGCCTCGCGTACGACGAGCGCAGCTGGTCGGTGGAGTGCGCGATGGTGCGCCACCTGGAGGCGATCTGGAGCGAGCCCGACGACGGCATCTGGGAGGTGCGCGGCGGCCGGCGCCACTTCACGCACTCGAAGGTGATGGCCTGGGTGGCGTTCGATCGCGTGGTGCGCTCGGCCACCGAGTTCGGGCTCGAGGGCCCGGTCGACCACTGGCGCGAGGTGCGCGACGCGATCCACGCGCAGGTCTGCGAGCGCGGGTTCGACGCGGCGCAGAATTCGTTCGTGCAGTCGTACGGATCGGAGGCGCTCGATGCCAGCCTGCTGCTGATCCCGGTGGTGGGCTTCCTGCCGCCCGACGATCCGCGCATCATCGGCACCGTCGCGGCGATCGAGCGCGGGCTGCTGCGCCAGGGCCTCGTGATGCGCTACGACACCGGCGACTCGAAGGACGGGCTGCCGCCGGGCGAGGGCGCGTTCCTGGCCTGCACGTTCTGGCTCGCCGACAACTATCTGCTCCGAGGCCGCATCGACGAGGCCCAGGCGCTGTTCGACCGCTTGCTCACCTACCGCAACGACGTGGGCCTGCTGGCCGAGGAGTACGACCCCGTCGCGAAGCGCCAGCTGGGCAACTTCCCGCAGGCGTTCTCGCACCTGGCGCTGATCAACACCGCCACCGGACTCGCCGGGCGGGCGGGCAACGTGCACCAACGCGCGGCAGGCAGCAGCGAGACGAAGACGTAGTGTCTCTTC